>DAIDHC010000100.1 GCA_027452065.1 Bryobacterales bacterium | reverse complement strand
TCGCCATCGGAGGCACCAGCGCCGGCATGGCGATTCTGATGGACTATGTCTATGCCCCGGTTGCCGGGGACGTTCGCTCGCCCGAGGCTCTTGAGGATCCGTATTCGCCCCGGGTGACCATCGAGCGCGGCTTTCTGCACTTGCCCGGCCTGGAATGCACCATCGCCGACACCCACGTTTCGGCGCGAAACCGGATCGGCCGCGATGCCGTGTTCCTGGCGCGGGTTGCGGCTCTCCACGCCTGCCCCTCGGTCCGCGGGATCTTCGTTGACGAAGATACGGCGCTGGCGGTCGAGCCGGACGGATTGGCCACGGTCTGGGGCCACGGATACGCCTGCTTCGCGCTCGCCGACGCCCCGGCCGGCCGCTCAGAGCCGGGCCGCCCGCTCAGCTTTCGCCGTCTGCCCCTATTCAGCGTGCGGCAGGGGGGCGTATTCTCGCTGCGCACCTGGAGCGGCTCGGGCGGCGACCGCTCGACGCTGAGCGTGGATCGGGGCGTGGTCAGAATCCGGAAGCGCTGACCGCGGCGAGGACAGGCGATCAGCGGCGCGCCGGAGTGTTTTCGGCCACTCCCACCGCGATGTGATTGGCAACATCGGAGACACCGCGCGCCGACCAGGCGATGCGCTCGGCCTCGTCCCGCTCGGGAATCGAATGCACGCTCCCGTAAAGCGCCACGCGGCCCTTATCCGCTTCGACGACAATATTGTGCTCGCGCAGAATCGCGCTTCGCCGCAGGGCGGCGTCGATGAACTCCTTGATCCCCTCCGCGCTCGCCGCGGGGTTGATCTGGATCAGGTTCTCCACTCCCCTCACGCCCGCGATCGGAACCACCGAGGCGACGGCCGCGTCGCGCTGCGGGCTCCAGTCCACGTCGCCGCTGAGGGTCACCCAGCCGCGCTCTACCTTGACGCGCACATGCCCGGCGGGCACTACGCTGTTCCAGGTGAGCACGTTGGCCACGTGCCGCGCCAGATCGGCGTCGGTCCTCTCATGCCACTCCGGCAGCCGGACTTCAATCTGGCAGGCCACCGCCCGGACCTGGTACGTCCTTTCGGCGGCCTTCACGGCGGCCACTTTGTCGGCGTAGGTCTCCACCTCTCCGCTCAGCGTCACCACGCCGTCCTCGACCGCCACGCCGATCCGAGCCGCCGTCGGGCCGAAGATCCAGTTCAACTCCCGCTCGACGTCCTGCTTCAACTGGTTATCGCCGCACATAGCCACCTCTCCGTCTTTGTTCTGTGCAATCCGGCTGCCAGGAGCCCCGCCGGTTCGCTATCCTGTTGGCCATGCAGCCTGAGGCCAAGCGCGATCTGCTCCGGCACACCGTGGCGACACTGGCTTATCGTGCGGCCAAGGCGCTGCGCGGCGCCGACGGGACGTTCCCGGATTTCCGCCCTTCTCCGGACTCGCGCTCGCCCGCCGAACTGCTGGCGCACATGGGAGATTTATTCGATTGGGCGCTTTCGGTGGCCAACGGAGCCGAAAACTGGCACGCCTCGGCCCAGCTCCCCTGGGAGCAGGAAACGGCCCGCTTCTTCCGGACCCTGGCCGCCTTCGACGCCCGTCTGGCCGCGCCGGCACCCCTGGCGGTTTCCGAGGAGGTCCTCTTCCAGGGCCCCATCGCCGACGCCCTCACCCACACCGGCCAGATGATGTCGCTGCGCCGGATGGCCGGTCAGCCGGCCCGCAGCGAGAACTATTCGCGCGCCCGGATCGCCGCCGGCCAGATCGGCGCCGATCAGCCGCACCCGGCTCGGGAATTCTGACCCGCGCCGAGCCCTACGGGACCATCGGTACCAGAGGGACCACAGGGCAAAGTCATAGGGAAAGCTGCGGGATCTTCCGTGCTAACATACGCGGTAGTCCCATGAAAACTCCACGGTCCCTCCTATTGTTGTTGGCGGCCCTTGGCAGTTCGTCCGCCATCCTCTTGGGGGGCTCCATCCCGGACCCTTCGATGGTGATTTTGCGCGGCGGCGATGCAACGCCGATCACCGGTTCGGACTTCCAGTTCGCCGCCGGTCCGGACGGCGGAGGCATCTTCGTCTTCACCAATGACACCGGCCGCTACTGGACTTCACTCGAGTTCACCGCCACCGTGCCCGATCCCAATCCCGTGGTCGGCCAGGTCTACACGATCGTGAACTTTCTCCCCGGCATCAGCGGCACCAGCTTCACGGATCAGTCGGGCCAGACCTGCTCGGGAACGTTGGGCAATTTCGACTGCGTTCACATCGTGCTCTTCGAGCCGGCCGGAGGACTTTCGCTGCCCCCGGGCTATACCTTCGCCATCGACCTGAACAACGATCCGACGCACGACCCCGGCGTTCACGAGCCCTACTACAACACCAATTTCGGCGATCAACCGGACGGCAAGGGTGGTTGGGGACCGGGTACGGTCTTCAGCGGCCATGTGAACGACACGCCGGAGCCGGCCGCGCTGGCGCTGGTGGGAGCCGGTCTCGGCCTTCTGGGAGTGAAACAGCTTCGACGCCGCCGCGCCGCTTAGCGCGCCTGCGCGATCAGCGATTGGAATTCCCGGTTGTCCCGCAGCGGCTGCAGTTCGGGATCGTTGGCCGCCTCTTTCACCGAGTAGTGTTTGTCCAGCGCCAGCTTCAGATCCTGGAGCGCCTGCGCGTTCTGTCCCGCCAGCACTTCTATCAAGGCGCTCTGGTACATCAGATCCACATCGTTCGGATCGAGTGCGCGGGCGCGATGAATGAAGTCCAGCGCCCGCGCCGGGTCTCCGCTTTTGGCGTAATAGGTGCCCAGGGCGCCCAGGGCGGAGGCGTCGCGGGGATTGACCTGAAGCGCTTTCAGGGCGAGCGAAATGGCCCGCTGATAGGTCTGCGCCGCCAGCGTGCGGAACGAATCGCCCGACCAGCGGTAGGCATCGGCCAGGTTGCCCGCGGCATGATAGTCGATCGGGTTCAGCGCGACGGCACGCTCGAACATGGTCCGCGATTCGGGGTAGCGGTGAAGGAAGAAATACGCGGTGCCGAGATTTGAGTAGATGTCTTGCTGCGGCTCCAGGTCGAGCGCCCGCTGCAATGCGGGCAGGCACTGCTCCCACTGTCCTTGCCGGTAAAGCATCACCCCGATGTTGGCCCAGCCGATGGCGCGCTTGGGCTCGAGCTCGGTCACCTTCTGAAACGCCTTCATCGCGCCTGCGTTTTCCCCCACCTGGAAATACGCCGAGCCGAGCGCGTTGTAATTGGCCCAGTAATAAGGATTCACGTCGGCCGCTTTGCGGAACGCGTTCAGACCGCCGTCCCGGTCCCCCATATCGAGCAGCGCCCGGCCCAGCCGGCGCCAGCCTTCGTCGGAGTTGGGGGACAGATCGATCGCCCGCTTGAGCTCCGCCACCGCCTGGCCGCTCCGGCCCGTGGCGGCGTAAATGGCGCCAAGCGAGTAGTGCACTTCGGGGAGGTTGGCGTTGAGATCCTCGGCGCGGCGCGCGGCCCCGAGCGAGCGCCCGGCCCAGGCGCCGTCCTTGGTCAGGTTGTACAGATAAAGGCTGGCGTCGGCGACGCCGGTGTAGGCCAGGGCGAACCGGGCGTCCTGCTTCGTCGCGTCTTCAAAGCTGCCCAGCGCGGCCTTCACGTTCTTCTCATCGCGATTGCCGCGCAGCAGAGCGCGGCCTTTCAGATAGAGTTCATAGGCGCCGATGTTCTCGGTGAGCCGGGTGGCGCCGCGGGCCAGCTCGTCGTTGCCCGGCTTGAGCTCTAGCGCGCCCAGGATCTCGCTGTAGATCTGGTCCTGCAGGGTCAGCAGGTCGTCGGGCACGCCACTGAACTCCCGCGTCCACACCCGCCGCCCCGTTGTGCCGTCGTCCAGGCTGGCGACGATGGCCAGCTTGCCGGCGCCGCCCTGCACCGCGCCGCTCACCACGTAGCGGGCGCCCAGCGAATGAGCGATCCGGTCGAGCGAGGCCTTCTGGTCCACCTTCGCGGCCGCGGCCGGGGAGACCACGTGCACGTCTTTCAGGTTCATCAGCTTCGCGGTGAGCGAGTCGGTGACGCCGTCGGCGGCATAGGCGAGCTGCTCCTGCGAGCCCAACATGCGGAACGGAAGCACGGCCAGATATTTCACCGCCGGCGCCGGAGCCGCGGCGGGCCCGGACTTATGCCCGCCGAAGATCGCTTCCCGGGCGCCGGGCACCGCAAACACCGCCCCGGCTGCCAGCGCCGCCACCACAGCCACCGCCGCCGCGGGCCGCCGCCACGACCCAACGGTGATCGTCACCACCTTCCGCTCGGCGGGAGCGGCGTCCAGATCGGCCAGCAGCTCCCGCGCGCTCTGGTAGCGCGCCGCCGGGTTCTTCTCCAGACACCGGAACAAAATGCGCACGTAATGTTCCGGCAGGTCGGGCCGCAGCAGCTTGGGATTTTTCGGTGGACGCGTGACGCGCTGGTAAAGCGCCTGCATCACCGTCTCGCTGGCGAAAGGAACGTCGCCGGTCAGCATTTCGTACAGGATCAGCCCGAACGAATACAGGTCGCTGCGGTGGTCCACCGGCTGCGATTCAATCTGCTCGGGCGACATGTAGCGCGGCGTCCCGGTGATCTCCCCGGATTCGGCGCCCGCCGCGCCGGCTTCCAGCGGCCGGGCCAGCCCGAAATCGGAGACGTAAACCTCTTCGCCCGCTCCCAGCAGAACGTTCTGGGGCTTCAAATCCAAATGGACGATGCCCTCGGCGTGCGCTGCGTCGAGCGCCAGGCAGATCTGCCGCGCAATTGCCAGCGCCCGGCTCAGCTCCAGCGGGCCGGTGCGCTCGATCAGCCGGAACAGGTCCTGCCCGTCCACGAACGCCATCGAAATGAACTTGACGCCACCGGCTTCGCCCAGATCATAAATGCGCAGAATGTTTTTGTGCGTGATCCGGCTGGCCAGCAGAATCTCCTGCTTGAGCAGCTCCATCGCCGCCGGATTCGCGGTGAGATCGGCGCGGACCATTTTCAGAGCCACCGTCCGCCCGAGTTCCGTGTCCTGAGCCCGGTACACTTTACCCATGCCGCCTTCGCCCAACAGCGCTTCGATGACGTAGCGCGACCCGAGCCGCGAGCCGGGCTCAAGCGCGCCGGCCGTATCGACGGACGGCGCGGCGGCCGGCGGGCTGGCCTTCGCCTGGTCGAGATCCCGTATGATCTCCCCCGCCGTCTGGTAGCGCAAATTCCGGTCGATCTCCAGGCAGCGTGAGACGATCTCGCTCACGTGCTGCGGGATGCCGGCATCCAGCTTGCGCGGCGGTATGGCCTTCTCCGTCGTGCGCTTCACCAGCGTGGCCATCATCGTCTTCTCGTGGTAGGGCTGCACGCCGGTCAGCAGTTCGTAGAACAGCACGCCGGCCGAGAACAGATCGGACCGGGTGTCGAGCTTCTCTCCCATCGCCTGCTCGGGCGACATGTAGTCGGGCGTGCCCACCAGCACTCCGGTGCGCGTCATGCCGTCCACTTCCATCGACCGCGCGATGCCGAAGTCCATCAGGCACACGCGCCCGTGCGGGTCGACAATTATATTTTGCGGCTTCAGGTCGCGGTGAATCACGCCCTCGGCGTGAGCCGCCTCGAGCCCCTCCATCACCTGGTGGATGATGGCCGTGGCCTCGGCCGGGGAAAACTTGCCTCTCTCGGCCAGCATCGCCCGCAGGTTCGTGCCCTCGACGAACTCCATGGTGATGAACGGCCGGCCGTTGTCGGCGCCCAGATCGAAGATCCGGATGATGTTCCGATGGGTGATCTGCCGCGCCAGGATCAGCTCCTGCTTGAACCGGTGCAGCACTTCGCGATGCCCCGCCAGTTCCGGCCGCACCACTTTCACGGCCACCACCCGGTCCAACTCGCGGTCCAGCGCCTGATAGACGGCGCCCATGCCGCCCTCGCCCAGCGTCTTCTGAATCTCGTAGCGGCCGGCCAGCACCGTGCCGGCCGGCAGCGGCGCCCGCGCGGGCCTGGTCTTGGGCGCCTCCGGACGGCGCGGCGCGCCGTTGGCCGCCTCAGGCGCGCCGGCGGGCTTCGCCGCGACATCTATGGGACGATTGCATTGCTGGCAGACTGAGGCGCTGGATGGGTTCTGCGCCCGGCACGCTGGACATTCAACGGTCATCAATTTGGTCCGGGTTGCACCGGCAAATCACGTCCAACGCGCAAGTGCCGGAAGTCCCCGCTACGCGGCATGAGGCGCTCTCGCGCGCCCGATCGGAATTGACCCGCCCGCCGATCCGCCACCGCAGGCTCTCAGCATACAACTCCGGTGAGTCGAACACAAACCCGAACCCGCGCCCGATTCCGCCCCCGGCCCGGCGCGTTCAACGGTCCTCGTCGACCACTCCCCGCTGCCGCTGCGCCACCGCGCTGGCATGCGCCAGCAGCGCCTGCGAGGCCGGCAGCGAGATCAGCGCCTGCGTCACTTCGGGATCGTTTTCAAGCGTCAACTGGTCGGCGTCCTCTTTGCTGAACGCGGTGACCCACATCTCCTCCCGCAGCCGCTCGCGAATGAACGGCGCGTCGGAGGCAGCCTCGGCCGCGTCAAACTGCACGCCCCGCTTGCGCGCGAAATCGAGGAACGAGTTGTAGAGCGCTTCGCCGGGCTGCCACGTCCTGTCCAGCTTCGCTTCCCGCGGCCCAAAGTACTGCGCGACGAAATAAAAATACGTCATGTCCCGCATGAGTTGCGCTTCGAGCAGCGTCAACATCGGCGGCGTGTACTTTTCGTCCGGCGTGATCCCGTCGCCGCCGAACACCGTCCGCCCGCTGTCGGTCTTGCGCGTGTCCTTCAGGTTGTCCTTGCCCGGACCCCGCATATAGTAGTCGTAGAACGACTGGTGGCTGTAGTCGCGCTGGATCAGCCGCCCGCTCGGCGTGTAGTAATGTGCAATCGTCAGCAGCAGCGCCGTGTCCCCGCTGAGCGGGTAGGGAGCCTGCACCAACCCCTTGCCGAATGTCTTTTCGCCCAGGATCCAGGCCCGATCGTGATCCTGCAGCGCGCCGGAAACGATCTCGGCCGCCGAAGCCGTGCCCCGGTCCACCAGCACGACGATCGGATACTGCTGTCCCTGCTCGCCGTGCCGCGCCACGAACTTCACCTCCGCCGAAGACCGGCCGTGATGCGACACAATGGCCTGGCCTTTCTTCAGGAAGTGGTCGGACACGGCTACGGCCTCCTGCAGAATGCCGCCCGGATTCCCCCGCAGGTCCAGGACCAGCCCGCGAATCGAATTCTCACCCAGCCGGTTCATGGCCTGCTCGAGTTCGTGCCCGGTGTTCTCGTTGAACGAATCGATCTTGATGAACGCGAGCCCCGGCTTCAGCCAGAAGGCGTAGTTGATGCTGTCCCGCGGCACCTCCGCCCGTACCATATGAACGCCAATCGGTGCCGGTACGCCCCACCGCTTCACCTCCACCGACACCGGCGTCCCGCGCGGTCCTTTTAATATCGACGACACGCCCTCGACGTCCAGCTTGGCCGTGGACTTATCGTCCACCTGCAGGATTTCGTCGCCCGGGCGCAGGCCGGCCCGATAGGCGGGCGAACCGGCGAACGGATAGATCACGATCGCCTTGCCCTCGGGCTCTCCTACCATCATGCCCACGCCGAAATAGTGGCCCGACTGGTCTTCCTGCAATCGCTGGTAGGCCTTCGGGTCGAGAAAGTTCGAGTGCGGGTCGAGCGTGCGCAGCATCGACGGTATCGCGCCATCATAGATCGCGTCGTCAGGGTTGACTCGGGTGGCGAAGTTGCTCTCCACGAGCCGGAAGACCTGGGTGAATTGCCGGAGCGAGGCCGCCACGTCGTCGCGTGAGGACTCCCCGGCGGCGAAAGACAGCGGAAGAAGGCCGAACGCGAGGGCGAGGGCGGCGGTCCGGCGGATAAAAGAGCGCATGGCGCGAGTACCTCGGTATCTCTATCGTAACAGGAGTTTCGCCCGCGCCTCTTCAGGGCGGCAATAACTGCCGGGAGGGATCGTCCCGGTAGTCGGTCACCCACAGCCGCCGCCCGTCCGTGCGCACCGTCACCATCCCGTCCACGTCGGTCCGGTAGGTGGACACATGGCGCGACGCCAGCCGGGCCACAACCGCCGGATGGGGGTGGTGGAACGGGTTGTCCCTGCCGTCGGAGATGAGCGCGAACTCCGGCCGCACGGCGTCCAGAAACGGATCGGTGCTCGATGTCCGGCTCCCGTGATGGCCGACCTTCAACACATCGGCCCGCAGCGGCACGCCGTCCTGAACCAGACGCGACTCCACCGGGCTCTCCGCGTCGCCGGTGAGCAGGAACGCCCGCTCGCCATAACTGATTCGAAGCACCAGCGAGTCGTTGTTCTGCGGCGCATCGCCCGGCTGGTAGTCGGCCTCCGGCGCCAGCACTTCCACCGCCGCCCCGCCGAAGCGGAATCGCCGCCCCTGGCGTGGCGCCACCACCGGAATGCCGAGCCGCGCCGCATGTTGCCGCAGCGCCCGCCACTCCGGGTTGTCCGAGTTCGCGCCCACCCAGAACTGGCCGGGGTGAAAATCGTCCATCAACGCGATCAGCCCGCCGGCGTGGTCGGCGTGGGCATGCGTCATCGCCAGCACATCGAGCGAGCGGATCGACCGCCGCCACAGGTAAGGCGCCACCACGTCCTCGCCGATGTCCAGCCGCGATTTCGGCTGCCCGCGAAACGACGGGATCCCGCCGCCGTCCACCAGCATCGTCCCGCCGTCGGGAAAGACAATAAGAAGACTGTCGCCCTGCCCGACGTCGATCACCGTCAGCTCGAGCAGCCCCCGTTGCTCCCGCGGACGCATCGGGCTCCAGACGATAAGACCGAACAGCGCCACCACCGCCGCCAGCGCTGCTTCGCGCGCCAGCCTCACCTGCCGCAGCCGGCCCCAGCCCAGCGCCAGCGCCAGGCCGAGCAGCGCGGCGACGAAGGCCAGCGCCAGCCACAGCGGCGGATCGGGAATTCTCCAGTCCGGGCCAACGCGGGCATGCCAGATGCTGATGCGCCCGGCCGCGGTCACCAGCCCTCCCGCCACCACCGCCAGCCCGTGCCATCCCGTCAGCACCGCTCCCAGCCCGAATGGAACCACCAGCGCCATCAGCGGCACTACCATCACGTTCGCCGAGAGCCCGCTCAGCGAGACGCGGTGAAAATACAGCGCCATCGGCAGCGCCAGCCCCACCTGCATCGCCGCCGAAACCACCACCAACTCCCACACCGCCAGCGGTGCCCGCACCAGCATCGCCAGCGCCCGCTCGCAGCGCTCCCGCGCCAGCCCCGGTGGTCTCTCGATGGCCTCCGCCAGCAGACGGATCTCAATCCGGAACTGCGCTACCTCCGGCGGCAGGCGCATGTCCCGCCCCCGGTCCCCGATCGAGCCGAGCCCGTTCAAATAAGGAGCCGACGTTGCCTCGAGCAGCGGCGCGGCCACCGCCCCGATCGACGCTACGGCCAGGAACGACAACTGGAACGCCGGCTCGAACAACTGCTCCGGATCGGCGATCAGAAACACGAGCGCAACGCCGGCCAGCAGGTTGAGCAGCCTCGGCCGGCGCGAGAAATACCGGGCCGCCAGGTAGAGCGTGAACCCTCCCGCGGCCCGCAGTACCGGTGTGTTGCCCCCCGAGACCGCCGCATAAAACCACGCCGCGGCCGCCGTAATTCCCAGCGCCGGAATCTCGCCCACAAAACACACCCGCAGCAGGAACAGCAGAAATCCGGTGAATGCCGCCAGGTGAAGCCCGGCGATCACCAGCACATGGTACGTTCCGGCGCGGCGGAAGTCGTCCTGCCAGACTTTGTCCAGCTCCCGGCGCTCGCCGAAGAGAATCGCCGCGAACAGGCCCCGCGCAAACGCGTCGTCCGGGTAAAGCTCCGCCAGCCGCCCGAGCCCCGCCTCCCTCATCCGGCTGAGTGCCGCCACAACCGGCGAGCCGCAGCGGCCTTCGAGAATCTTCGGCGTGGTTCCGCTGCGCATGGCGGCGTTCCAGTAAACGTTCTGCCGGGCCAGGAACCCGGCGTAGTCGAAGCTTCCCGGATTGGCGAAATTCCGCGGCGGGCGCGCCTTGGCCTCGATCTCGACCCTCTGCCCATAATGCAGGTCCGGCGGCCGCTCGCCGGGCTGCATTGCCAGCGATACCCGCGCCCGCGCCCTCGGCGCCAGTTCCAGCGTGAACTGCGTGCGCCCTTCGAAAAACACCGGCGCCTCCACCACGCAGCCCTCCAGCAGCACCGTCTCCTCCGGCCCGGCATCCAGCCTCGGCGCCGGCGCCGGCCGGTGCACCAGCGCCATCAGCGTCCCCGCCGGCACCAGCGCGAGCATCAAACACGGCGCCACCAACGGCCGGGCCAGACGGTGTGCCGCCACCGACAGCAAGAGGAAGAGGCCCGCGCAGCCCAGTGTCTCCGGTATGCTCCAGCCGGCGTACCGGCTGAGGAACACCCCGAGGGCGTAAGCCGCCAGCGGTGGGAGCAGCGGGAATTTCACAGGCGAACCAAGGACTTAGTGGCCCGCGACAACAAAAATTCGCACTCCGGGCGCGCCCCGGCTCACCACTCCATCCACGCCGGATCGACGTTTTGCCCCGCCCTGTCCTCGGCCAACTCGCTCACCACCACCGGCGTCCCCTCCGGCAGCAGCATCCGCAGCAGCACCAGCAGCGTCCCCGCCGTGTGGTTTCCCCGAAGCAGCCAGACGTGCCCCAGCAAGCGTACTCCGCCTAAGCCCGCGAGCGCGGCGGCCACAGTGTCCTGCTCCGCCGAGTCGCCAGGTGGCTGAAAGGCAACCAGATAAAGCCACACCGCAGTCTCGGTCCCCACCATCTAGTGCGCCGCCCTCACCAGAAGCTCTCTTCTCTTCAACACGTAGCAATCGCCCTATTTCCTCTAAACCCAACGGGCTATATCAAGGCCGGAGTCCGCGCCCTTGCGACTTCGGCCATAATAAAGAGGACAGTCACCAGACGGGAGAGTAAGCCAAATCGCCCCCGAGACTTCCACGCCGGCGCAGGATTTCAACCCGGCACGCCCCCCGGCCCACGACGGCGTCCCGCCGCCCGCGGCCGTGCCTTCCGAAAGCCGCGCCGCGGCCATGCTGCGCGGGGTGTTCGAATCCGGCCGCCCGCTCACCTATGTCCGCACCTCCGAGGAGTTGCGCGCCGCCCGTCTCCTATCCGAAGCCGCCCGCCGGCTTTTCCCGGACCAGCCCTCCCCGGTCTGGACCTGGAGCCTGACCGAGGGATTCCGCAACGGCGACGGCGAAACCGTGCCCGGAACGCGCTCGGCGCTCGAAGCTCTCGAATTCGTCTCCGCCTGCGGCCAGCCCGGCATCTTCCATCTCAAGGATTTTCACGAGCCCCTGCGCGAATCGGCCGAAGTCCGGCGCCGCCTGCGCGACCTTTATGCGAGCTGCCACGACCGGCGCAAGTTCGTCGTCATCACCAGCCCGGTGCGTTCCATTCCCGACGAGGTCGAGCGGAGCGTCATCTTTGTCGAGCTTCGTCCGCCGGACGTCGTCGAACTGGCCGGCTTCCTTCGCGACGAACTCAACCAATCCGCCTCGCCCGCCGCGGCCGGCGCTCTCGGCCAGGAAACGTTGTATCTGCTGGCGCGCGCGCTTCAGGGCTTGACCCTCGATGAAGCCCGCTACGCCCTGCGCCGCGCTCTGGCCTCCGGCCGCGCCATGGGGCCGGATTGGATTCCCTTCCTGCTCGAGGAAAAGCGATTCCTGGTCAACCGCAGCGGCGTCATCGAATTCATCTCCGACAGCAAGACCCTAGGCGAAATCGGCGGCCTGGAAGGCCTGAAAAAATGGCTCATCGAACGCCGCAAGCTCTTCCAGCTTCGCGACAGCGTCAGCGCCGAAATCGTCCCCAAGGGCGTTCTCCTCATGGGCATTCCCGGCTGCGGTAAGAGCCTCGCCGTCAAAGCCATCGCCTCGCAGTTCGAGCTGCCCCTCTACCGCGTCGACATGATCGAGATCTTCTCCGGACGCCACGGCAAGCCCGAGGGCGCCTTCGTCGAGGCCTGCCGCATGCTCGAGGACATGGCTCCGGCCGTGCTGTGGTTCGACGAAATCGAGATGGGGATCACGTCCACCGATTCCGGCGGCGAGCAGGGCCGTATCTTCGCTTTCTTTCTCACCTGGATGCAGGAGAAAACCCGCGGCCTCTTCGTCGCCGCCACCGCCAACCGCATCGACCTTCTGCCGGCCGAGATGATCCGCAAAGGCCGCTTCGACGAGGTCTTCTTCGTCGACCTGCCCCTCGACGACGAGCGCGTCGAGATCTTCAAAATCCACCTCGACCGCCGCGGCGTCGACAGCTCGGCCTTCGACCTCAAACAGCTCTCCGGCTTCACCAACGGCTGGGCCGGTGCCGAGATCGAGCAGTGCGTCGTCTCGGCCATCACCAAAGCCCGCATCGAGGACCGCGAACTTGCCGAGCAGGACCTGGTCACCATGGCCGTCAGTATCGTGCCTCTCTCCCGCACCATGAAAGAGCAGATCAACCACATCCGCCAGTGGGCCTTCGAGCGCGCCGCCCGGGCCTCCCCTCGCGCCGCCGACCGCTAACCGCCCCGCCCCGGCGCCGCGCCTACGCCCATCCATTCGCGCCCGCCTCGCATCACCGCTGCGCCCCGCCCACTCCGCATTTCCCCAGCGCTCCGCTCCGCATTTCGCATCTCCCGCCGCCGGCTCGCTGTGCTATTAGTCAATTGAGACCGCTTGACCGGGAATCGGCCCCGTTCCCCGCCACGCCGCGGCGATCGCCCGCCCCGGTCCACGAGCCCCTATGCACAACTCCACGTCCCCCCTGCCCGATCGCGACGAGCGCCCGCGCCTGAATACTCATCAAAAAGCTCTCAAAGTCAACCTCGACCCCATCCGCTACGGCACCTTCGCCGAAATCGGCGCCGGCCAGGAGGTCGCCCGCTGGTTCTTCAAAGTCGGCGCCGCCGCCGGAACCATCTCGAAATCCATCTCCGCATACGACATGACCGTCAGCGACGCCATCTACGGCCGCTGCAAACGCTACGTCTCCCGCGAGCGCCTCCAAAGCATGCTCGACCATGAGCACGGCCTCAACCTCGAGCGCCTCAAGGCGTCCCGCGGAGACAGCACCGCCTTCTTCGCCTTCGCCGACACCGTCGCCGCGCGCAACTTCCAGGGCACCAACGAGTGCCACGGCTGGATGGGCGTCAAATATCAGGCTCATCCCCGCGACGGCGACAGCCAGATCACCATCCATGTCCGGATGCTCGATCGCGAAAACGGACTTCAGCAGGAAGCGCTCGGCATCGTCGGCGTGAACCTGCTCTATGCCGCCTTCTTCCTGCACTACGATCCTCAGTTGATGCTCGAATCCCTGCTCGACAACCTCACCACCGAGCGCGTCGAAATCGACATGATCGAGTTCTCCGGCATCGAGTACCGCTACGTCGACAACCGCGTCATGAGCCTCGAGCTCGTCCGCCGCGGATTCAGTGGCGCCGCCATGTTCGGCCCCTCCGGCGAAGTCCTCCAGCCCGCCGAGGTCCTCTATAAACGCCCCATCCTGGTCGAGCGCGGCAGCTTCCGCCCGGTGACCAAAGTCAACATCGACATGATCAACGCCGCCCGCGAGCGCTTCGGCGCCGAGCCTGAAGTCGAATCCGGCCGCGTCGTCGAGCTCATGGAAATCACCATGCGCAACCTGCTCACCGACGGCAGGATCGATCTGTCCGACTTCCTCGCCCGCGCCGATCTGCTCGCCGCCGCCGGCAAAACCGTCCTCATCTCCGACTATTTCGAATACTACCGCCTCGCCGCCTATCTCAGCCGCTACACCAGCGAGCCCATCGCCGTCACCATGGGCCTCGCCAGCCTCCAGGATCTGTTCGAAGAGAAATATTACTCCGCGCTCGAAGGCGGCATTCTCGAGGCCTTCGGACGCCTGTTCACCAAGAATCTCCGCCTCTACGTCTATCCCCTGCGCGACCCCGAATCCGGCGTCCTGCACACCGTCGACAACATCTCTCTCCCGGAGGAACTGCGGAGCCTCTACCGCCACCTGGTCGAGCGCGGGCGCATCCGCCAACTGGTCAATTACGACGAGAGCGTTCTTTCTATCTTCTCCCGCGACGTCCTCCGCCGGATCAAAGACGGCGACCCCGCCTGGGAGAACATGGTGCCGCCCGAAATCGGCGACCTCATCAAGCGCCGCGGTTTCTTCGGCTACCGCGCCCCCGTTTCCGACGAAGCCCCGGCCCGCTAGCCCGGCCTCACTCCCCCGCGGACGAGGTTGCCACACCCATCCCGCGGCCTTTTCCGCTCACCCGCTCCCCCGTACTCCCGAATCACGAGAAATCTACAAGATGTCTTGACAACGCGAAACACCTCGACTAGTCTCGAAAGAACTAGTAGTTCATTCTGTAGACCACTGCTTCCCAGCAGATAGTCTCGCCGATTTATCGGGGTGTTCAGCGATGAAGACGCTGTTTGGTAAGTGCGTCCGCGCAGGGCTGCTTGGCTTCGTCGTCTCCTCGGCCCTTCTGGCTCAAACCACCGGAGTCCTCAGCGGCACCGTTAAGGATCCCTCCGGTCTCGTCATCCTGGGCGCCAAAGTGACGGCTCGCGAAGCCGGAGGAGGCGTGACCCGCGCCGCGGTCACCGACAATAAAGGCGCCTATGTCATGCCTTCGGTGCCCGTCGGCACGTACTCGGTCGAGGTCGAGGCCGAGGGCTTCAAGAAATACCTGCGCGAGAGCGTCGACGTCACCATCGGGCACGTCATCGTCGTCGACGCCACGCTCGAGATCGGAGCCGTCACCCAAACCATTACCGCCAGCGAATCGGCGGCTCTGGTCGAAACGACCAGCACACAACTCGGCGCGGTGATGAACTCCCGCTCCGTTGTCGACCTGCCGCTGAACACCCGCGACACCTACGAACTGCTGCAGCTTCAACCGGGCGTCCAGTCCCAGCAGGGCTACGCCCTCTTTGCCGGCAGCGACAACGCCGGCGTCGTCTCGGTCAACGGCGGCCGCGGTCGCGCCAACAACTTTAACGTCAACGGCGGCGACGCCAACGACCAGTTTGTCGCCGTCCCCGCCGTCCAGCCGTCGCCCGATTCCATCCAGGAGTTCCGCGTCCTCACCAATACCTTCGACGCCGAGTACGGCCGCAACTCCGGCTCCGTCGTCAACGTCGTCACCAAGGGCGGCACCAACGAATTCCACGGCGACGTCTACGAATTTTTCCGCAACACCAACCTCGACGCCCGCGGTTTCTTCGATCAGACCCGCCCCCAGTGGAACCAGAACCAGTTCGGCGCCACCTTCGGCGGCCCGATCAAAAAGGATCGCACCTTCTTCTTCATCTCCGTCGAGGACCGCCAGATCGTCGAAGGCATTCCCTCCGACCTGGTCACCGTCCCCACACCCGCCGAGCGCACCGGCGATTTCTCCGTCGGCCCCGCCGGCCCCCAAAGCACGTTCGCCGGCACTCTCAACGACAACAACGTTGCCTCGGTCCTGAACCAGCGCCCGGGCTGCGCTTCCGCCGTCGCCGGACAGGGCGGCGCTCCCATCGCCGGCGGCACGCCTTGGGCCGCTATTTTCCCCAACAACAAAATCCCCACCCAATGTTTCGATCCCACCGCCGCCGCCCTCATGAACCGTTACGTCCCCCTCCCCAACCAGGGCTTAAATGTCTACCAGTCCGTCCCCACTCAGTCGGAAACCGGCCTCCAGCCCACCCTCCGCGTCGACCACCGCATTAACGACAACAACCAGCTCAACTTCTATTACTATTACGATCACAGCCACCAGCTCCCCCCCTTCTCCAACTTCCAGGCCGCCGGCGCCAATCTGCCCGGCTTCGGCTCCGACTTCAATATCCTCAACCAGCAGTACAACCTCAGCGAAACCTGGACCGCCAGTCCCTCGCTCGTCAACGAGGCCCGCTTCACTTACTTCCGCGAAGGCCAGCTCAGCTACAACCATCCCCAGAACACCAACCTCATCCAGAACGTCTGCGGCCCCTCCGTCCCCCCGAGCCAGTGCTTCTCCAGCCCCGTCAATCCCAAGTACGGCATCACGCCCGGCCTCGGCGCCAACCACGAGGGCGTCCCCTTCATCAACGCCAGCGGCGGCTTCGCCATCGGCAACAACGCCGAGGGTGAGCTCCCCCAGATCGGCAACAGCTTCCAATGGACCGACAATCTCAGCAAGGTCGCCGGCCGCCACACCATGAAATTCGGCGTCGACATCCGCCGCATGCGCTTCGACCAGACCCTCTACTACAACGTCAACGGCTCCTACTCCTTCACCAGTGGCGGAACCAACGACGTCGGCTCCGACAACATCTTCCCCGACTTCCTCCTTGGCCTCCCCAACACCTATAGCCAGGGCTCGGCGCAAAATGAAAACGTCCGCAGCACCATGGTCCACCTGTACGCGCAGGATAGCTGGAAGATTCGCGACAACCTCACCCTCAACTACGGCCTCCGCTGGGAGCTCGACACCCCGCTCACCGACATCGGCCAACACGTCCAGACCTTCCGCCCCGGCCAGGTCACCAGCATCTACCCCTGCCAGTTAGCCGCCGGCAATCCCCTCGTGCAAACCTTCGGCACAACGAACTGCAATCAGGGCAGCGCCGGCGAGTCCGTCAACCCCCTCGGCCTCGTCTTCCCCGGCGACAAAGGCATCCCGCCCGGCATGACCCAGACCTATTACAAAGCCTTCGCTCCCCGCATCGGCCTCGCCTGGAGCCCCTCGGCCTCCAGCGGCTTCCTCGGCAAACTCTTCGGCGGCCCCGGTAAAACCAGCATCCGCGCCGGCTTCGGCATGTTCTATAACCCCATCGAGCAGCTCGTCCTCGAACAGTTCAGCGCCGAGCCTCCCTTCGGCGGCAGCATCAGCCTCTCCAATCCTCTGTTCAACACGCCCTTCGTCGGCCAAAACGGCACCGTCAGTCCCAACCCCTTCAACGGCATCCTCAACCCTCCCCGCGGCCAGGCCGTCGACTGGTCTTCGTTCCGCCCCCTCCTCCTCTACGGCCAGTTCCAGCCCAACATCCGCACTCAGTACTCCGAACAGTACAACTTCACCATCCAGCGCGAACTCCCCGCCGACATCCTTTTCCAGATCGGCTACGTCGGCACCCAGGCCCATCGCCTCCTCGCCTCTCACGATCTCAATTACGGCCTCGCCCAGCCCTGCCTCGATCTCAATGCCGTTCTCGGCGACGGCACCTGTGGCCCCTTCGGCGCCGATTCCTCTTACACCATCCCCGCCGGCGCCATCCCGCAGGGCTTCACCTTCCACCTTCCCTACGGCCCCCAAAGCACCGTCACCGGCCCCAACGCCAATCCCATCACCCTCGTCGGCCTCCGCCGCTATTCTTCCCCGAACTGCAATCCCTTGACCGGCGGCGGCTGCCCGCCCGACGGCATTCCCGTCTTCTCGAGTATCTTCGCCGAAGACACCATCGGTAACTCGAACTATAACTCGCTTCAGGTCAGCGCCGAAAAACGTTTCTCCCACGGCCTTCAGTTCCAGGCCGCTTACACATTCAGTAAGTCCATCGACGACGCTTCCAGTTTCGAGAACGTCCTCAACCCGCTCAATTACCGCCTCAGCCGCTCACTCTCCCTGTTCGACGCCCGCAACCGCTTCGTCTTCAGCTATGTGTATATGTTCCCCCACATGGACTTACACGGCTTCGCCGACAAGTTACTCAACGGCTGGCAGAGCTCGGGAATTCTCACTTTCCAGAACGGCTTCCCCGTCCCCATTACTTCCTCCGACGACATCGAGCTGATGAACAGTTTCTTCTTCACCGCCCCCGGCGAGCCCAATCTCATCTCGCCCGTGCAGCGGCTCAATCCCCGCAACCCTCTCAACGAAGCCATCAACCCGGCCACCTTCGTCCAACCCAACCTCGGTCTGATCGGCAACTCGCCCCGCTCGGTCTGCTGCGGACCCGGCATCAACAACCTCGACTTCAGCCTCCTCAAGGACACCTCGCTCACCGAGCGCTTCAAGCTCCAGTTCCGCGCCGAGTTCTTCAACATCGCCAACCACGCCCAGTTCACCAAAGTGGACGGCAACATCTCCGACGGCGACCCGGCGCAGGGCGGTACCTTCGGCAAAGTTCTCCAGACCCGCGATCCGCGCCTGGTCCAGTTCGCCATGAAGCTCATTTTCTGATCCGCCCGCCGCTCCGGCGCCCAATCGAATTTGCCGGTCCGGCGCGCGGGTTATTCTGAATGAAAGTAGTCTTGTAGTTCAAACTTGACGATTCCCAAAGGAACCATCCTCAGATGTACCCAGCACTTCAGCAGGAGATCGACACTTACCGCAAGCGCACCCCGTCCAGCCACGAAGCACACGAGCGCGCCGCCAAACGGGTTCCGCTCGGTGTGGGCAGCAATTACCGCTTCTATCCGCCGCACCCCATCTTCGTCCGCGACGGACAAGGCGGCAGGATTCACGATCTCGACGGCAACGAATATCTCGACTTCAATCTCTGCTACGGCTCTCTCATGGCCGGCCACTGTCACCCGGCGGTGATGAAAGCCGTCGAGGAGCGCCTTCACCTCGGCACTTTGTTCGGCATGCCCCACGGCCTCGAGCTCGAGCTGGCCGAGGAAATCTGCGCCCGCTTTCCCGTCGAGATGGTCCGCTTCACCAACAGCGGCGGCGAAGCCACCATGTACGCCATCCGCGTCGCCCGCGGCATGACCGGCCGCGAAAAAATCGTCAAAATCGAGGGCTGCTACCACGGCGGCCACGACGCCGTCTCGGTCAGCGTCAAGGCCAAGCTCGAGCTCGCCGGCGACCCCGAGAACCCCACGCCCGTCACCGCCAGCCTCGGCGTCCTCAAAGGCACAACCGACCAGACCCTGGTCGCGCCCTTCAACAATCTCGACGCCATGGAGCGCCTCTTCGCCCGCCACCAGGGCCAGATCGCCGCCGTCATCCTCGAGCCCATCATGATGAACGTCGCCTTCGTCATGCCCGATGCGGGCTATCTCGCCGGCCTCCGCGAAATCACTTCCCGCCACGGCGCGCTCCTCATCTTCGACGAAATCAAAACCGGCGGCAAACTCTGCTGGTCCGGCGCCTCCGAATATTTCGGAGTCAAACCCGACATGATCACTCTCGGCAAGTCCATCGGCGGCGGTTTCCCGCTCGCCGCCTTCGGTGCCAGCCGCGAAATCATGGACGGCATCGTTCAGCAGAAGATTTACCACGCCGGCACTTACAACACTAACCCCGTCGTCATGGCCGCCGGCATCGCCACTTTCCGCGGCGTTCTCACCCGCGATAATTACAGCCACATCGACAATCTCAGCCGCCGCATGGTCTCCGGCTACGCCGGCATCATCAAGCGCAACGGCATCGTCGCCTACGCCGACGGCGCCGGCGCCAACGGCGCGCTCATGCTCTACGACAAGCGCGTCCGGAACTACCGCGACTGGTATCACGTCGATCAGGACCTCTGGCATCACTACTGGTTCGCCATGGTTAACCGCGGCGTGCTCCCTCAGCCCTTCGGATGGGATGAACAGTGGACTCTGTCGGTCGCCCACACCGAGGCCGACATCGAGCGCCACCTCGAGGTCTTCGACGAAATCGCCCCGGCCCTGGCCGCCGCCCAACGCGCCCGCATCGCCGTCGGCGCCCACTCCGTCTAGCGCGCCCCGCTGAATCGACCTCGCGATGGCCACCCAGGCGCCGCCCGCTTCCTCCGGTCCAGGCCAGCTCACCCGCTCTCTCGGCGTGTGGGACCTCACCTGCCTCTCGGTGGTGGCCATCGCTAATCTCAACCTCGTCCCCGTCATCGCCGCCGGCGGCCCGGCCACCGTATGGCTCTGGCTCGCCGCCCTTGCCCTCTTCTTCCTCCCCCAGGGCATCGCCGTCATCGAGCTCTCCCACTCCATGCCCGGCGAAGGCGGCCTCTATCTCTGGGCCAAAAACAAATTCGGCGATTTCCACGGCTTCCTCTGCGGCTGGAGCTACTGGACCACCAATATGTTCTACGTCCCCACGCTCCTGTTCTATCTCGCCGGCTCGCTCACCTTCGCCGGAGGCCCCGCCCTCGCCCGCCTCGGCGAAAATCAACTCTTCTTCTTCCTCCTCACCACCGGCCTCCTCTGGCTCGCCGCCCTCGCCAACATCTTCGGCATCGGCGTCGGCAAATGGCTGAGCAACGCCGGTGGCATCGGCACCCTCGTCGCCGCCGCCGTTCTCATCGGTCTCGCCCTCCTCACCGTCTTCCACCATGGCGTTTCCCTCCCCGCCTCCAGCTTCGCCCTCCGCGGCATCGACTGGCCCATCTTCTCCTCCTTCGGCGTCATCTGCTTCGGCCTCGTCGGCCTCGAACTCGGCCCCGTTATGGGCGATGAAATCCGCGACCCGCGCCGCACCGTCCCCCGCGGCATCTTCCTCGGCGGCGTCCTCTCCGGTCTCCTCTACGTCGGCGCCACCCTCGCCCTTCTGCTCGCCGTCCACAGCGACGAAATCAAAGTCGTCCAGGGCGTCCTTCAGGCCGTCCAGAAAATGGCCGGCGGCCTCGGCGCCGCCTGGATCCTCTCCCCCCTCGCACTCCTCCTCGCCGCCGCCATCCTCGGCTCCACCTCCGCCTGGGTCAGCGGCTCGGCCCGCATCATCTTCGTCTCCGGCATCGACCGCTACCTCCCCAGAATCTTCGGCCGCGTTCATCCTAAATACCACTCGCCCCACATCGCCCTCATCGGCATGGCCGCGCTCTCCACCCTCCTCGTCAGCATGAGCTTCGTCGGCGGCTCCACGGTTCGCGAGGCCTATCAAACCCTCCTCGATCTCTCCGTCGTCCTCCAGATGATCTCCTACCTCTACCTGTTCGGCGCCCTCGCCGCCGTCGCCTTCCGCCGCGCCTCCCAGCCCGCCTTCTTCGGCAGAACAACCCTCCGCCTCGCCTCCCTCAGCGGTCTCGCCGCCACCATCATCGGAGGCGCCGTCGCCTTCGTCCCTTCCCGCCAGATCGATTCCATCTGGCGCTTCGAGCTCAAGATGACCGGCACCACCGTCCTTTTCCTCGCCCTCGCCGCCGGCCTGTTCGCCTACTACTCCCGCCGCCGCGCCGAGCCGTTCCCTTCCCTCACCCTCCCCGCCTCCGTCGATGGCCGCCCCCAGGAGTAGAACAATAAGGACATATGGCTATCGCATCCATCAACCCCTCCACCGGGCATGTACTGAGAACCTTCGAGCCCCTCGCCGATCACGCCGCCGAAGAAAAGCTCGAACTCGCCTGGACCACCTTTCACGAGTGGAAAAAAACACCCTTCTCCCTCCGCCGCCAGGTCCTGCTCAACGCCGCCGCCATCCTCGACAGCGAGAAGCGCATTTTCGGCGAGATCATGACCACCGAAATGGGCAAGACCATCGGCTCCGCCGTCGCCGAAGCTGAAAAGTGCGCCCTCGGCTGCCGCTACTACGCCGAAACCGGCGAGCGCCATCTCGCCATCGAAGAGATCCCGACCGGCGCCTCCCGCAGCTATGTCGAATATCAACCCCTCGGCCCCGTCCTCGCCGTCATGCCCTGGAATTTCCCCTTCTGGCAGGTCTTCCGCTTCGCCGCCCCCACGCTCATGGCCGGCAACGTCGGCCTTCTCAAACACGCCTCCAACGTCCCTCAGTGCGCCCTCGCCATCGAAGACATCCTCCACCGCGCCGGTGCTCCCAAAGGCGCCTTCCAGACTCTTCTCATCGAGTCCGGCCAAGTCGAGTCCATCCTCAATGACGACCGCGTCCGCGCCGCCACCCTCACCGGCAGCGAGCCCGCCGGCGCTTCCGTCGCCTCCCACGCCGGCCGCCGCATCAAGAAAACCGTCCTCGAGCTCGGCGGCAGCGACCCCTTCATCGTCATGCCCTCCGCCGACCTCGACGCCGCCATCTCCACCGCCGTCAAAGCCCGCACCATCAACAACGGCCAGTCCTGCATCGCCGCCAAGCGCTTCCTCATCCACGACTCCGTCTACGATCAATTCGAAGCCCGCTTCACCGAAGGCATGAAGGCCCTCAAGGTCGGCGATCCCATGGACGACTCTACCCAGGTCGGCCCCCTCGCCACCGAAGCCATCCTCCGCGAGCTTCACGACCAGGTCGGCCGCGCCGTCGACTCCGGCGCCCGCATCCTCACCGGCGGCTCCCCCATCGCCCGCCCCGGCAACTACTACCCGCCCACCGTTCTCGCCGGCGTCCCCCGCAGCAGCCCCATCTTCTATGAAGAACTCTTCGGCCCCGTCGCCATGCTCTTCCGCGTCCGCGATCACCACGAGGCCCTCGATATCGCCAACGACTCCCCCTTCGGCCTCGGCTCCTCCGTCTGGACCCGCGACCCCGCTGAAACCGATCACTTCATCCAGGGCATCGAGTCCGGCCAGGTCTTCGTCAACTCCATGACCGCTTCCGACCCGCGCCTTCCCTTCGGCGGCGTCAAGCACAGCGGCTACGGCCGCGAGCTCGCTTCCTTCGGCATCCGCGAGTTCGTCAATATCAAAACCGTCTTCATCCAATAAGGAACCCGACACCGCACAACCGGAGACTTATGCACCGTCATCGCATGCTCATCAACGGGGAACTCGTCGAAGCCCAGGGCGGCGCCTGGATCCCCGTCCTCGATCCCTCCACCGAGGAAATCATCGCCGAAGTCCCCGCCGCCGGCCCCTCCGATGTCGCCCGCGCCGTCGAGGCCGCCCGCGCCGCTTTCGACTCCGGCCCCTGGGCCTCGTCCACCGCCCAGGAGCGCGGCCGCCTCCTTTTCAAAATCGCCCAGCGCATCCGCGACGACGCCGCCGCCCTCGCCGAAATCGAGTCTCGCGACTGCGGCAAGCCCATCGTCGAAGCCGAATACGATATGCAGGACGCCGCCACCTGCTTCGAATACTACGGCGGCATGGCCACCAAAGTCCTCGGCCACGTCAATCCCGTCCCCGACAACGCCCTCAGCCTCTCCCTCCGCGAACCGGTCGGCGTCGCCGGCCAGATCATCCCCTGGAATTACCCTCTCGTCATGGCCGCCTGGAAGCTCGCTCCCGCGCTCGCCGCCGGCTGCACCTGCGTCCTCAAGCCCGCCGAGCAAACCCCTCTCACCGCGCTCCACATCGCCGGCTGGTTCGAACAGGCCGGCTTCCCGCCCGGCGTCGTCAACATCGTCACCGGCCTCGGCGTCCCCGCCGGCGCCGCCCTCGTTGCCCACCCCGGCACCGACAAGATCGCCTTCACCGGCAGCGCCGAAGTGGGAAAGATCATCCTCAAAAACGCCGCCGACAACATCAAGCGCGTCACGCTCGAGCTCGGCGGCAAGAGCCCCAACATCTTTTTCGCCGACGCCGATTTCGAAGCCGCCATCGACGGCGCCCTCTTCGGAGTCTTCATCAACCAGGGCGAAGTCTGCTCGGCCGGCAGCCGCATCCTCGTCGAGCGCTCCATCTACTCCCGCTTCGTCGAGGCGATCACCGAAAAGGCCCGCTCCATCCGCCTCGGCCCGCCGCTCGACCGCGCTACCAAAATGGGCCCTCTCGTCAGCCGCGAACAATACGAACGCGTCCGCGGCTATCAGGAGCTCGGCAAAAAGGAAGCCCGCCTCACCGCCGGCGGCAACCGCGCCTCTCAGTTCTCCCGCGGCTTCTTCGTCGAGCCCACCATCTTCGCCGACGTCGATAATTCCTCCCGCATCGCCCGCGAAGAAATCTTCGGCCCCGTCGCCGCCGTCATCCCCTTCGACGCCGAGCGCGACGCCGTCCGCATCGCCAACGACACCCCCTACGGCCTCGCCGCCGCCGTCTGGACCCGCGACATCTTCCGCGCCCTCCGCGTCGTCAAGGCCGTCCGCGCCGGCATCGTCTGGGTCAATCACATGCAGCCAACTTACGTCGAAGCCCCCTGGGGCGGCTACAAACAGTCCGGCTTCGGCCGCGAGCTCGGCCCCTGGGGCATCGACGAGTATCTGGAAACCAAGCAGGTCCACATCAACCTCAACGAACAACCCATAGGCTGGTACTCATGAAAACGATCCATCTCAAAACCCCCGTCCCCGGCCCCCGCTCCGTCGAAATCGCCGCTCGCCGCGCCGCCTCCGTCCCCCGCGGCGTCTCCCAGTTGACTCCCATCTTCGTCTCCCGCTCCGAGGGCGCTGTCATCGAGGACGTCGACGGCAATCGCTTTCTCGATCTCGCCGGCGGCATCGGCTGCCTCAACGTCGGCCACTGCGACCCCGCCGTCGTCTCCGCCGTCCAGCAGCAGGCCGGGCGCTTCCTCCACACCTGCTTCATGGTCACGCCCTATGAAAGCTACGTCCGCCTCGCCGAAAAGCTCAACTCCATCGCCCCCTGCGAAGGCCCGAACAAAACGCTGCTCCTCAACAGCGGCGCCGAAGCCGTCGAGAACGCCATCAAGATCGCCCGCGCCTACACCCGCCGCCCCGCCGTCCTCTGTTTCGAGGACGCCTTCCACGGCCGCACCATGATGACCCTCGCCCTCACCAGCAAAACCCATCCCTATAAATCCGGCTTCGAGCCCTTCCCCGGCGACGTCTACCGCGTCCCCTACGCCTACTGCTACCGCTGTTCTTACTCGCTCAGCTACCCCGAGTGCGCCCTCCACTGCGCCCACCATCTCGAGGACACCTTCAAACGCGTCGTCGCCGCCGAATCCGTCGCCGCCATCATCGCCGAGCCCGTTCTCGGCGAAGGCGGCTTCGTCGCCCCCCCGCCCGGCTGGCTCGAAACAATCCGCGAAATCTGCTCCCGCCACGGCATCGTCTTCATCGCCGACGAAGTCCAGACCGGCTTCGCCCGCACCGGCCGCATGTTCGCCTGCGATCACTCCGGCGTCCGCGCCGATCTCGTCGTCACCGCCAAAAGCCTCGGCGGCGGCCTCCCTCTCGCCGCCGTCACCGGCCGCGCCGCCATCATGGATCACACCGGCCCCGGCTCCCTCGGCGGCACCTTCGGCGGCAATTCCCTCGCCTGCGAGGCCGCCCTCGCCGCCATCGAGACCATCGAGTCGCACAACCTCTGCCGCCGCGCCGTCGAACTCGGCGAGCGCTTCCGCCACCGCGCCCTGCGCTGGAAAAACGATTTCCCCCTCGTCGGCGACGTCCGCGGCCTCGGCGCCATGCAGGCCATCGAGCTTGTCCACGCCGGCCCCTCGCGTCCGCCCGCGTCCGAAGAGGTCCGCATCCTCACCCGCTATTGCTACGAGAACGGCGTCATCCTGGTCACCGCCGGCACCTACGGCAACGTCGTCCGCCTCCTCATGCCTCTTGTCATCTCCGACGCTCAAATGGACGAAGCCCTCGACGTCGTCGAGGCCGGCCTCGTCCACGCCGCACACCGCCAACGGGAGCACGCGGGGGCTGTATGATGCGGCGTGCCTCGCTCGCCGCACTCCTCGCTCTCTCGCTCGCCGCCTGCGGGAATCGCGCCCCCTCGCTCGGCCTCCTCGTCTGGGAAGGCTACGCCGACCCTTCCTTCATCGCCGGCTTCGAGGCTCAGTGCGCCTGCAAAGTCTCCGCCTCCTACATGGGCTCCAGCGACGAGCTCGTCGCCAAGCTCCGCGGCGGCAGCGCCTCCAGCTACGACGTCATCAGCCCCTCCAGCGACGTCGCCGCCATGCTCGTCCGCGGCGGCCTCGCCGCCCCCATCGACCTCAAAACCATCCCCTCCTACTCGAGCCTCATGCCCCAGCTCACCGCCAGTTCCCTGGTCAAGCTCTCGGGCAAAGTCTACGGCGTCCCCTTCCAGTGGGGCCCCAATCCCCTGCTCTACGACACCAGCGTCATCCCCGAGCCTCCCGATTCCTGGTCCGTCCTCTGGGATCCCCAATGGAAAGGCAAGGTCAGCGTCTGGGACGACCTGTCGACCATCTACATGGCCGCCCAGGTCCTCGGCTTCGACAAGCCCGATCCCCACGCTCTCTACAACCTCACCGACCCCCAGCTCGATCAGGTCAAATCCAAACTCCTCGCCCTCAAGCCCAATATCCGCAAGATCTGGTCCACCGGCGGCGAGCTCACCAATCTTTTTGAAAACCACGAAGTCTCTCTCGCCATGGGCTGGCCCCTCATGACCAACCAGCTCCGCAAACGCGGTTTCCCCATCGGCGAAACCATCCCCCGCGAAAACACAACCGGCTGGATCGACCACCTCATGATCACCGCCGCCAGCGAACACAAGGATCTCGCCGCCCGCCTCATCGAATACCTCGTCCAGGCCCGCACCCAGAAGATGGTCAGCGCCGTCACCGGCTACATCCCCGCCAACGCCGGCGCCGCCGCCTTCATGACCGCCGAAGAAAAAAAGAACCTCCATCTCGACGATCTCGACAGCTATCAGCGCCGCATCTATTTCTGGGAGGACGTCCCCCGCCGCGGCCGCTACAACGAAATCTGGAACGAGGTCAAAGCCGCTCAGTGACTCCGCCGCCTCCCATGCTCGAGGTGCGCGCCGTCTCCAAATCCTTCGGCGCCACGCCCGTGCTCCGCTCCGTCTCCCTCTCGGTCGCCCGCGGCGAATTCCTGACCATCCTCGGCGAAAGCGGCTCCGGCAAAACAACCCTCCTTCGCATCGCCGCCGGCTTCGAGCGCCCCGGCGAAGGCGAGGTCTGGATGGACGGCACGCGCATCGACACTCTCCCTCCCAATCGCCGTCCCCTCAACACCGTCTTCCAGCACTACGCCCTCTTCCCCCATCTCTCGGTCTTTGAAAATGTCGCCTACGGCCTCCGCGCCTCCCGCGCGCCTCGCGCCGATATCGCCCTCCGTGTCGAACAGGCCCTCGAGCAAGTGCATCTCACCGGCCTCGATACCCGCAAGCCCTCGCAGTTGAGCGGCGGCCAGCAGCAGCGCGTCGCCCTCGCCCGCGCCCTGGTCAACCACCCCCGCGTTCTGCTCCTCGACGAGCCTCTCTCCGCCCTCGACGCCACCATGCGCCGCCGCATGCAGGGCGAGTTGAAGGCTCTCCAGCGCGAAATCGGCATCTCCTTCGTCCTCGTCACTCACGACCAGGAGGAAGCCATGGCGCTCTCGGACCGCATCGCCCTCCTCCACGCCGGCACCCTCGAGCAGATCGACACTCCCGCCGCCCTCTACCGCCATCCCCGCACCGCCTACGCCGCTGAATTCATCGGCCGCACCAATCTCCTCCGCGGCCTCGTCCGCAACCATACCGCTACCGCCGGCCCTTTCATCTGGCCGCTCGACTCACCCGACGGCGAAGCCCTGTTCTCCCTCCGCCCTGAGCACATCCGCTTCTCCTCCGCCGGCGCCCCGCCCGGCGCCGTTCGCTTCGAAGCCTCCGTCGCCGATCGCCTCTTCCAGGGCTCCGCCGTCCTCCTCACCCTCCAATGCCCCGGCGGCCTCCGCCTCACCGCCCGCGTTCCCGATCCCGCCCCGCCCGCCGGCGCCCACTCGTTCGAGTTCACCCCCGATGATGTCGTCCGCATCCCCGTCCCCGCCGGTTAAACCCCCATGTACTCGCGCTGGTACAAAACGCTCGTCACCGTTCCCCCGCTCGCCTGGGTGATCCTCTTTCTCGTCCTCCCCTATCTGCTTCTGTTCTCCTACAGCTTCTTCTCCGTCCGCTCCGGAACCATCGTCCACCACGGGACCCTCGCCAATTACTCCACCCTGCTCCACAACCCCATGTACGTCTCCGTCCTGCTGCGCTCACTGCGCATCGCCGCCATCGTCACCGTCCTCTCTCTCCTGCTCGCCTTCCCTCTCGCCTACTACGTCTCCTTCCACGCCGGCCGCCGCAAGGACGTCCTCTATCAACTCGTCATCATCCCCCTCTGGGTCAGCTACCTCGTCCGCGCCTACGCCTGGAAAACCATCCTCGGCGGCGGCGGCGTCCTGAACGCCCTGCTCCAGCACCTCGGCTTCTCCCCCGCCTCGTTCCTCCTCTACAGCCCCTTCGCCGTCGTCCTCACCCTCACCCACATCTACACCCCCTTCGCCTTCCTCCCTCTCTACGCCTCGCTCGAACACATCCCCCGCTCCCTCATCGAGGCCTCAACCGACCTCGGCGCCTCCTCCTGGCGCACCGTCCGCACCGTCGTCCTCCCTCTCGCTCTCCCCGGCGCCATCGCCGGCGCCACCTTCGCCTTTGTCCTCAGCCTCGGCGATTTCCTCGCCCCTCTCCTGGTCGGCGGCCCCAGCGGACTTATGATCTCCAACGTCGTCGTCAGCCTGTTCGGCGCCGCTTACGACTGGCCTCTCGGCGCCGCCGTCAGCCTCTGCATGCTCCTCCTCGTCCTGGCCATCGTCTTCGCCGCCGGCCGCCTCGAAAAAAGGTACGGCCTCTCATGACCGCTCCCCTCCCCGCCTCGCGCGCCCCTCGATGGCTAACGCTGTTCGCCTTCGCCGTCTTTCTCTTCCTCTACGCCCCCATCCTCACCCTCATCGTTTACTCGTTCAACGGCTCGAGCGTCGGCGGCTTTCCTCCCGCCAACTGGACCCTCCATTGGTACCGCCTCCTCGCCTCCGACGACGCCCTCTGGAGCGCCGTCCTCAACTCCCTCGCCGTCGCCTCCGCCGCCGTCGTCCTCTCGCTCGCCCTCGGCCTTCCCGCCGCCCTCGCCTTCGACCGCGCCTCGTTTCCCGGCAAGGCCCTCTTCCGCCGCCTCGTTCTTCTCCCCCTCATCCTGCCCGGCGTCATCACCGGCCTGTCTCTGCTGATGCTGTTCGCCACCTCCGGCCTCAAGCTCAGCCTCTTCACCGTCGGCCTCGGCCACGGCACCGCCCTCATCTCCGTCGCCGCCACCGAAATCTACGCCGGCCTCCAGAAAATGGACCGCCGCCTCGAGGAGGCCTCCCTCGACCTCGGCGCCACGCAATGGCGCACCTTCTGGCGCGTCACCGTCCCCTCGCTCGCCCTCCCGCTGCTGGCCGCCGCCCTCCTCGTCTTCACGCTCTCGATGGATGAAATCGCCGTCAGTTTCTTCCTGGTCGGCCGCGACAATACCCTCCCGCTCGAAATCTGGTCCCGCCTCCGCCGCGGCATCACCCCCGAAATCAACGCCATCTCCACCGTCGTCTTCGCCTTCTCCCTCGCCGCCGTCCTCCTCTGGTACCGCATCCGCCGCCTCGGCCCCGCCGAATCCTCGCTCTGACCCCTCCAGCGCCCCGCCCCGAATCGAGCGCCCAAGCGCCCCATGGCATCGCACCGTGATATCTTCCCCGCCCCCCTCATCCGCGCTCCCCACCGGCCCGAAACCGCCCCCATCACCCCCTTCCGCCACGCCCCGCACTCCCCGCCCCACCAACGCCGCGCCGCAGCGCCCGCCCCGCGCTCCGCCCATGCCGCTCCCTTTCGCCGCGCAGCGCACTCCCCGCCCCGCCAACGCTGCGCCGCACACTCCCCCGCCCCGCCAACGCCGCACAGCGTTGCCCGGCTCCGCGCTCCGCCCACGCCGCCCCCTTTCTCTGCGCAGCGCACTCCCCGCCCCGCCAGCGCCACGCCGCGACGCTCGGCTCCGCGCTCCGCCCGAACGCTCTCCGTCTCCGTTCCCACAGACTGTCTGCTAAAAAAAGTGAGATTCTTCGGTAACCGGTTCAGAGTTCCTCGGTTTTATAATCAGACAGTCTATGGGAACAGACAAGACGAAAAGCGACCTCTTGCCCGGCACGCTCGACATGCTGGTTCTCAAAATTCTCACCCGCGGCCATTTGCATGGCTACGCCATCGCGCAACTGATTCAACAACTCTCCGACGATCTGCTCCGCGTCGAGGAAGGCTCCCTCTACCCCGCGCTCCAGCGCCTCGAGCTGAATGGATGGATCGAAGGCGAGTGGGGCCTTTCGGCCAATAACCGGCGCGCCCGCTTCTATAAGCTCACTCGCGACGGCCGAAAACATCTTGCCGGCGAATCCTCCCGCTACCGCCAGGTCACCGGAGCGGTGGCCCGAATCATGGGATTCGCCTGAACTCCGGGAAACGCGCATGCCAGCCTCATGGAAACGTTTCCGCCGCCGCCTTCTCTACTGCCTCGGCCAGGGCGAAAGAAATCGCACGCTCCGGGAGGAGATGGAATTCCACATCGCCTCGATGATCGACGAGTTGATCGCGCAAGGAATGGAGGAGCCCGGCGCCCGGTCCGCGGCGTACAGAAAGTTTGGCAATATGACAAAACAATCCGAAGAAGCCCGTTCCATCTGGATCGCCCGCTGGATCGGCGATCTGGCGCAGGATTTACTCCATTCGTTTCGCGGCATGCGGCGTGACGCCGGATTTACCGCGTTTACCATCCTCATCGCCGGCCTCGGCATCGGTGCCGTCTCCACCGTCTTCAGCGTCGTCAATGCCATGCTGCTGCGCCCGCTCCCCTTCCGCGATCCCGCGCGCCTGGTATGGATGACCAACGCCCACTTCAACTCCACCCAGGCCGAGCATTTCGCCGACCTCAGGGAGTTGAACCGCTCCTTCTCCGATCTTGCCGGTTGGTCCGGCTTCTATTACCCCGGCGATCGCCAACTCACCGGCGCCGGCGAGCCCGAGCGCCTCACCAGCGTCCCGGTAACCGGAAACCTGTTCTCATTACTCGGCGTCGAACCCGCCCTCGGAAGATCGTTCACCGCCGCCGAATGCCGCGGCCGCTATTCCGCTCCTCCGGCAATGATATTGAGCTACAGCTTCTGGCGGCGGCGTTTCGATTCCGATCCCACCGTCCTCGGCCGGACCCTCACCTTGAACAATCGCCCCTCGACCATTGTCGGCGTGATGCCGGCTTCCTTCGATTTCGCCGGTATCTTCGACCCCGCCCGTCCCGTCGATATCTTCATCCCCTGGCCGCTCGGCGACAAAGCAAAACCAAGCGGCAACACCATGAAGGTCGTCGGCAGGCTGAAGCCCGGCCAAACCGTCGCGGGCGCCCAGGCTGAGTTGGCCTCGCTAGCCAAACAACTCACCCTCCAGCACCCGGAGCGGAACCCGTTGGTCCCAACTCTGATGCCGCTGGCCCGTCACGTCAGTGGACCCGCCTCGCCGGCCCTGTTCGTCCTCTCCTGCGCCGTCTCCCTCGTCATGCTCCTGGTCTGCGCGAATCTCTCGAATCTGCAACTGGCGCGCCTGGGCGCCCGGCAAAAGGAAATGGCCGTGCGTGCAGCCTTAGGCGCCGGACGTTCCCGGCTTCTGCGCCAGATGCTCACCGAAAGTGTCGCGCTCTCCTGTTGCGGCGCCTTGGTTGGCCTTGTTCTCGCAATCGCCGCCACGCGCGGGCTGTCCCACCTCCACGCCTTCATCCTCCCTCTGCTCGATACCGTTCGCGTCGATGTCAGGGCTCTGCTGTTCACCTTGCTCGCCGCCGCCGCCGCCGGGATGCTCTTTGGACTGCTGCCGGCCCTGCGGGTCACCGCTCTCTCCCTTCCCACGACGCTTCAGGATGCGGGCCGCCGCTCGACCGGCGCCCGGCGCCACGCCCTTCTCCGCGATTCCCTCGTAGTTGCCGAGCTTGCCTTCGCCTGCGTTCTGCTCGTCGGCGCCGGGCTCCTGATCCGGAGTTTCTTCCGCGTCCTCGACGTCAATCTCGGTTTCCAGCCCCAGCGGGCAGCCGCCTTGCGCATCGACCCGAGTTTCCCTCTCCCCAGCCTCTCGCGGCAAAACTCCTTCATCGACGATGTCCTCCGCCGCGCCCGCTCCGTCCCCGGCATCGTCGCCGCCGGCATCACCGACACACTCCCGCTGCGCGACGACCGTTCCTGGTCCGCGGGCGCCGTCGGTCAGATCTACGGTAAGCGCCATCCGCCGCCGGAGCCGTTCGTCCGCGTCGTCACCGATGGATATTTCCAGGCGGCCGGAATTCCGTTGCGCTCGGGCCGGGACTTCACCGCCGCCGACCGGGCATCCGATGAGCGCGTCGTCGTCATCAACCAGACGCTGGCTCGAACGCTTTGGCCGGACCGGAATCCCTTGGGTCAGATGATTACCACAGACGGCGGGCGGCGTGTCGTGGGCGTCGTCGCCGACGTCCGTCATACGGCTCTCGAACAGCCCGGCGGCGCTGAAATGTATCTGCCGATGCGCCAAACCGCGGACTACGCGGCCATGCAACTGGTCGTGCGATCGGCGCTCCCCGCCGGCAGCCTCGCGGCCGGGCTTCGAAAGGCGCTCCGTCCCCTCGACCCCAATCTCCCCGTCCGCGAATTCGTCACCTTTGAGGATCTCGTCGACAAAGCCGTCTCGCCGCGGCGCTTTCTCCTCATGCTCCTGACCGGCTTCGCCGCGTTCGCCCTCATCCTCGCTTCCCTCGGGATCTATGCCGTAATCTCGTTCTCGGTCAGCCAGCGCGCGCAGGAACTGGGAATCCGCATGGCCCTGGGAGCCTCCCCGCGCAATCTTCAATTCCGCTTCGTATTCCGCACTATCGAGCTCGCCGCCCTGGGCCTCGCCGTGGGTTTGGCGGCGTCTCGCGTTCTGTCGAGCGCGCTCTCCAGCCTCCTTTTTGGAGTCACCGCCGGCGATCCGTTCACATTCCTCGCCATCGCGGCCCTACTGACCGCCGTCGCCGCCCTCGCCGCCTACATCCCCGCCCGCCGCGCGTCCCGCGTCGACCCCATGGCCGCCCTGCGCTCGAGTTGAGCTGGCTCGAGTTGACCCGCCCGGTCGCCTCCCCTTGCGCCCGTCCCTCGCTACGCCGTCAATCGCGTCCACCCGCGCAACCGCGCGCACACCCGCCGGCCCGCCCGAGCGCCCCTCCGCGCCGAAGCCCTCTTCAGTCCTGCGCCGGTTCCCGGTCCGAAAATGCCAGCCGGACCGCGTAATCGCGCACATCCTCCGGCCAGCCCGCCACGCAATGCGTGAACCGCCTCCGGTCATAGGCGAACAGCGCCCGCGCCGCTTCTTCGAATCCCGGAAGGTTGCCCGCGATGGCCGACATGAACCGATAAGCCCCCTCCTGCGCCGCCCGCACACGATCGCGGTCGCCGCTGCTCTTCCGCGCCTCGTCCACCAGCCTTCGCAGCGCTACCGATGCCCCGCCCGGTTGTGCGTTCAGCCAGTCCCAGTGCCGCGGCAACAGCGTCACTTCCCGGGCAACCACTCCCAGGCGCGGCCGTCCCCTCCCGCGGCCCTCCTCGGCCCGAATCTCTGCCTCCCGCTCTGCCGCCTCCGCCGATCTGCTCCCCATCGGGAGGTCGATCTGCGCACCCGTCGAGTCGTCAAAAACCAGAAACTCGCCCTGCGATCTACCTTTTAATATTTCCAGGAGTTCGTCCGCACTCCCCGTTCCCGCCCGGTGAAGTCCGCAAAAAGCTGTGTAACTCATAAACCAATTTTACCCGGATACAATCCATTGTCAATACTACCCGGATAAAATAATTCTGCCGGTCCCGCGCCGTTCGCCGGCCCCGGCCTCCCCGCCCACACTCAGACACGGCGCCACCCTGATCCCCGCCCGAATCCGACTCGGCAAAAAAGTGAGGCGCCGTTCCCCCGTCACCAGGGAAAGCCGGCGCCCCGCTGCGAACTCCCGCTGAAACCCTACTCGCTCAGAAGTAGAACTTCAGCGCAAACTGGATCTGCCGCGGCGCCTGCGCCGCCGTCACATAACCGAACGTCGGCGTCCCGAACACCGTCGAATTGTTCGAATTCTGCGGCCCCGGCTTGGCGAACAGGAAGTTGGCGTGGTTGAAAATGTTGAAAAACTCCGCCCGGATTTCCAGCCGCCGCTTCTCCATCACCGGAATCTCTTTGATGAACGACAGATCCCATTCCTGAACCCCCGGGCCCAGGATCGTGTTTTGTCCCACGTTGCCGAACGAGCCCAGCGCCGGATCCGTGAAGGCGCACGTGTTGAAGAACGTGCCCGCCACGCACGGCTTGCTGTTCGCGTTCTGCCCGAACACCGCGTTCGGCCGCTGCTGCCCGTCGGAGTTGGCGAAGTTTCCGTTCCCGTCCGTCACCGTGTACCACGTGCCCGAGGAGAATGTCGTGATCCCGGATACCTCCCACTGGCCGACCACATAGTCCAGCGCCTTCGGCATGTCGGAGCCGAAGTGCTTTCCCCGGCCCACCGGAATGTCCCAAATGTAGTTCGCCACAAACCGGTTCCGGACGTCGAAGTCCAGGTTGCCGTGCTCCCACTGCGGATACTCGGTCCAGCGGAACCCGTCGTTGTTCTGCGCGCCCAGGTTCGCGTTTGAAGCATTGCCGAGAGCGTGGCTGTATGTGTAGTTCACCAGCACCGTCAGCCCGCCCGAAAACCGCCGCTGGAATTTCGTCTGCAGCGCGTCGTACTCCGAGTTGCCCGCCGAGTTGAAGTAGGCGATGCTCGAATCCACGTACGGGAATGGCCGCCGCGGCGCGTATGCCGCCGAGGGGTCCGCCGTCGGATAGGCCTGGTTCAGATTGAAGAACGTATACAGCTTCGTGCCCTTCGAACCCACGTAGGCCGCTTCCAGCAGCGTGTTCTGGTCAAGCTGGTACTGCAGCGTGCTGTTCCACTGCCACACGTACGGCGTCTTCAGATTCGGATCCACCGAGAACAGCGTCGGCGTGTTCGGGTCCACCAGGGCATTGGCCGGAAATCCGTTCTGCAGGTTCCTCAGCCCCGGAATCGAACAGTCCAGCGCCCCGGGATTCATCGACGGCAGGCCGCACGGCATGTTGAAGCTCTCGCCCACGAAATACGGCGGGTTGAAGCCCGGACTCGGGTTGCTGTACGGCCCGCTCTCGGCGCCGCCGTAGAACATGCCGACTGCGCTCCGGTACACCAGTTTCGGCGTCACCTGGTATGCCAGCCCGACGCGCGGCGCGAAGTTGTTGTAGTCCGGATTCACCAGTCCGTTGGGCGCGTTGTGATTCACCGGCAGAATGCTGGCAAAGGTCGGCGTCAGGCTCACATTGCTGCTCGCCGGAATGTCCAGCTTGCCCGTGATCGGGTTGAAGTTCGCCTGCGAGTTGAACCGCTCGTAAACCGGCGAGTAGAACTCATAGCGCACGCCCAGGTTCAGCGTCAGCCGCCGGTTCACGCGCCAGTCGTCCTGGATGAAGAAGTCGTAGTTGTGCCGCAGGTAGTCGATGTTGTGAAGATTGTTGATGCTGCCGCCGTCGGTCTGCCCGCTCAGCAGACTGGCCAGCCCGCTTCCGCCCGAACCCGGTACCCCGGCGTTGTCCGTGAATACCGTGCCGAAAGACATGGTGCCCCTTGGCGCCGCCGGCTGGTTGATCGTAAACTCCTCGGGCCGGAACTCCCCGCCCCACTTCCACGTGTGCGCCCCGTGAATGAAAGTGAACGTATCGGAAAACGAGTAGGTGTTCTGAATTTCGTTGGACGGCAGATACGTCGGGCTGCCCAGTGTCGAGGCGTCGCTGAAGGTCAACTGCGGCAGCCCGCCGTTGTCGGTGCCGGGCGCGTACGGCACGCCGGGAAATCCGATCTGGCCCGACACGTTCGTGTTGGCGTTGAACTGCGATCGCAGCGCGTGCAAACGGTTATAGCCCAGCCTCAGCTCGTTCACCTTCGTCGGACTGAAGATGTGCGTTTCGCTGATGGCGAGGTTGTATCCGTTGATCTGCTGAATGCCGGTGAAGAAGCCGCCGCCGTCGGCAAGTCCGCCGAACGGCCCCGGAATCACCGAGGGCTGCTGCGATTCGCTGAACCGGTAAAAGGCCGTGTCTTTACTCGACAGCACCTGGTCCACGCGAACGTCGCCCTGGTTGCCGTCCTGCGTCTGAACCGGGTTCGAAAGATAGTTGTATCCGTTGCCGTTCACGTTCGGCGTCGGGAACAGGTTCATCAGCTTCACGCCCAGGGGATCCTGTGCGCTGGCCGGAATCACGTTCGACGGCTGCCCGCCCGGCGTGTAGCCGAACGGCACGCCGCAGAACCCGGTCGGGCTCGTGCTGCTCGCCTGCGTGCCCCTGGTGTTGAAGATCTCGCCCGCGTACGTCATGCGGCCGTTGCAGTCGTTTACGCCCGTCGGCGAGGTAAGGTCGAGGTAGCTCGAAAAATCCCCGGCGCGTTGCGCCATCGTCGGCACCTGCGAGGTCAGCGTCTGCGCTTCGCGGATTCGCAACCCCTCGTAGTCGCCGAAAATGAAAAGCTTGTCTTTAATGATCGGCCCGCCCAGCGTGGCCCCGAACTGGTTCTGTTTGTAAGGCGGCCTCTGCGCGTCGAAGAAGTTCCGCGCGTCCAGCGCGTCGTTCCGCAGAAACTCGTACAGCACGCCGTGCACTTCGTTGGTGCCGCTCTTGATCGTCGCGTTCACCACCGCTCCGTTCGCCCGTCCGAATTCCGCGCTGTACGTGTTGGTCTGCACCTTGAATTCCTGCAGCGCGTCCACCGACGGCATCACCACGTAGTTCGCTTCGTTGAGCAGGTCCGGCAGGTTCGAGTTGTTGTCGATGCCGTCCAACATGAAATTGTTCTGCAGCGACCGCGCCCCGTTGGCGCTGAACCCGAATCCCGTCTGGTCGCGCGCTCCCGGCTCGCTCGTCGTCACGCCCGCGGTCAACTGCGCCAACTGCACCGCGTTCCGTCCGTTCAACGGCAACCCCTGCATCAGCGCGCTGTTCACCACCTGCCCGCGCTCGCTGGTGTCGGTTTCGAGCAGCGGCGCCGCCTCCTGAACCTGCACCGTCTCCTTCACTTCGCCGGGCTGTAGCGTCACGTCCACTCTCTGCCGCTGCTGCACATCGAGCGTCATCGGACCCACCTCCGACGTCTTAAACCCCTTCAGCGAAATCGAAACTTTGTAGGTGCCGATGCGCACCGGGCTGATCGTCCACTCCCCGGCCGCGTTACTCTCGGCCCTGTAAGTGTAGTTGGTATCGACGTTGATCGCCGTAATCGCCGCTCCCGGCACCGAAGCGCCGGAGGAATCGAGCACTGTCCCCACCAACGCGGCGGTGTCCTTTTGAGCGAACGCCGGAATTGAAAATAACAACGAGAGGGTCAGACCGACCCGGATGATCATCTTGCTCATCAAAACCTCCCACGAACTCTACGTTCCAAGAGTATATCAGAGGTTCGAAGTAAAACGATTACAAAAACAATCAAAGGTAATCAAACAGTTCCTTACTCTCGCTCAACGCCCCCGCCGTCCGGGATGTCCCCGGGCAGCCCTTCCCAGCCCACCGCCGCGCGGACCGTTTGGCTTCGTTTCTAAGTGTTATCCGGCTTACGCTCCGTCGACCGTGGCTTCGTTTCGTCAAGCCTCCGCCCGGCGCGGCGCTGGCTGACTGGCTTCGTTTCGAAGCGTTCCCCGGCTTACGCTCCGTCGACCGTGGCTTCGTTTCGTCAACCCCCCGCCCCGCGCGGCGCTGGCCAGCTGGCTTCGTTTCGCAGCGTTTCCCGGCTTACGCTCCGTCGACCGTGGCTTCGTTTCGTCAACCCCCCGGCCCGCGCGGCGCTGGCCGACTGGCTTCGTTTCGTTGCAAGGCGGCAGCAGGTGCCTCGCAGCTAAGTGGCTATCATTCAAAGGTTTGCTTCGCGGCGGTCAGAACAGCAGGCGAAGGGCGAACTGGATCTCGCGGTTCGGGGCGGCGTCTGACGTGATCTGACCCGCCTGGGGCGTGCCGATCACCAGGTCCGGCCGGCCGAAGTGCGCCGAGTTGGTGAAGTTGAAGAACTCCCCGCGGAATTCCAGGTTCATCCTCTCGGAAAGCTTGAAGTAGCGGTCCACCAGGGCGTCCAGGTTCACCAGCCCGGGCGAACGGATGACGCCGCGGCCGGAGTTGCCATAAGTATATGGAGCGGCGGGCACGAAGCAGTTCACCTGGTACCACTCGTGGATGGTCTGCGCCGAGCCGGACAAGTTGCCGTCGCAAACCCGGTTGGGACGCGCCGGCGTGGTGGTGTTGGCCGGGTTGGGGCTCACCGTGAGGGTCATCGGAAACCCGCTCTGCGCCACGAAGATGCCGCCCAGTTGCCAGCCGCCGAACACGGCGCGGGTCACCGCCGAACCGCCCAGAAACTTCCCCTGGCTCCCGACCGGCAACTGGTAAATGACGCTGGTGACAAAGTGCTGCGGCACATCGAAACCCGACGAGGCTTTCTCGGCGCTCCAGTCGTTCGGGTTCTGAGGCACCGCGCCGCCGACGTTGTCTTCATTATTTAATACGTTGTCGAGCGAATGGCTCCAGGTGTAGTCCATCAGGATGGACAGGCCGTTCTTGTAGCGCTTCTGAAAGGTGAGTTGCAGAGCCTGGTAAGTGGAGTGCCCGTAAGGCGACTGGAAGTTGATGTCGCCGTACTGCGGGAACGGGCGCCGCGGGTTGATGGCGCCGGGGCCGGGGGGCGGAGCGTTGATGAAGTTGTCGCCCATCAGGTGGGAAGTGCTCGAGCCGACGTAGGACACCGTGAGCACGCTATCGCCGGGCAACTCGCGCTGGACGCTGACGTTCCATTGATCGACGGTCGGCATGGCGAACTGCGGCGACAGCGAAAACAGGTTGGGGTTCTTCAGGTTGGTGGTGCTGAGAAGGTCCGGCGGGAAGCCCTGCGAAAGCACCAGGCTGGAGTGCGCCGCCGTAGTCGCCGACGGCACGGCGACGCTCATGAAATAAG
>DAIDHC010000099.1 GCA_027452065.1 Bryobacterales bacterium | reverse complement strand
AGAGGATTCCCAGAAGGGTATTGCCGGCGGGATTGGAAAACGAACCGTTCTTCGTCTTCAACGACCCCATGAGGTGAAGCTCGTTTTTCGCGCGCGTCGTGGCGACATACAGGAGACGCCGCAGTTCCAGCGCTTCTTCGGTTTTGTCGTGGTTTTTCAGCCAGAGGAATATGGGATCGTCATCGCCGCCGGTTTCCTTCATCGTTGCGGCAACAAAGCCGGCGTCGGTATCGGCCCACCTCAGCAGAGGCTCGTCATTCCTGCCCGGTTTTCCGCCCAGACCAGGGACGATGACCACATCGAACTCCAGACCCTTGGCTTTGTGGATGGTCATGAGTTGAATCCGGTCGCCGGCCTGCGGATCGGGGTTGGCGTAGAGTTTCTCCACTTGAGAACGAAGCAGCGAGAAATCCGCGAGGTCGCCACCGCTTTCCAGGCTTTCGAGAAGATCGAGGTACGCCGAAGCGTCCTCGATGTCGGCGGGACCGCCGGCGCATTCGGGGCCGCCGAGTGCTCTCCAGGCGTCTTCGATAACGTTGCGCAGCCGGTCGCGGCCGCGGCGGCCGAGCGCACTTTCGAGCGCCGGGACAATCCTTCGCAAGCGTTCCGAGCCGTCGGCCGTCAGGTCGAGTTCCGGCCGGCGCAGCAGGTCCCAAACCGGAGCCTCGCTGCCGCCCCCCGCGATGGCGGTGAGGTCGGCGAGGGTGAGCCCGCACCAGGGCGCGCGCAGAATCGACAGCCACGCGATGCGGTCGAGCGGATGGAGGAGGGCCAACGTGAGAGCCATCAGATCCTGGATGACCGGGCGCTCGGCGAGGCAATCGATCTCCACGGCCTGAAACCGGACGTTCCTCTCACGCAGCAATCGGGCGATCGAACGAAGCTCAGTCCGCTTGCGCACCAGGATGGCGATGCGGCGCTCCTCCGGCGTCCGCTCGATGATTTCCAGCACGCGCGTGGCCTCGGCGGCCTGGCAAGCCGCGCCGGCGCCGGTGAAGCATTGAAGAAAGACGTTGCCGGTGTCGCCCGGGCGGGTGGCGACGGAAGGATTGTAGGCCACGGCTCCGGTCTGGTGGTCCTCGACCGCCGGGGACAGGAGCGCGAAGACCCGGTTGACCCAATCCACCAGCGGCGGCTGGGAACGAAAGTTGGCCGTCAGATTCAGAAGCTCGAGTTTCACGCCGCCGAGGCCTTCGTGCGCCGCCTTGCCAAACAGCCGCACCTCCGCGCGGCGAAAGCGATAGATGGACTGCATGGGATCGCCGACCAGAAACAGAGTTCGGCCGTCGCCTTCGGTCCAGCCGGCGGTGAGGCGCTGCAGCAATTCCCACTGCCCGCGCGAGGTGTCCTGAAATTCATCCACCAGGATGTGCTCGGTGCGCTGCCCGAGAGCCAGCGCCAGGTCGGTCGGATGATCCGGCGTTCCCAGAGCTCTCTCGGCGGCGAGAGCCAATTCGATGAAATCGACTTCTCGCCGGGCGCGGAATGCGAGATAAAGATTCGCCACCGCCGATGGAAGAACGCGAAGGGCCGCTTCGAGAACTTCCCATTGCTCGTCGGTGTAACGCTCCGGAGGCAGGCCGCGCACTTGGCTTAGCGCGGACAGAAAATCTCCTCCGCCATCGGCGAGGTCGTGCAATAAAGCCTGCATGGCGGGTTTGTTTGAATCTCCGGGCGGAAAGCCTTGGCGTATATCGACCTTCTTCCGGACGTCGCCGTCGTTGGTCAACAACAGGTCCGCAAGTCCGAGCCATTCGTTGCGATGGGCGACGTCGGCTGGGGGCGGCACTTCGAGGTTCCTCCAAAGCGCGAGGTTAGAATCGCCGGACACGCCGCTGGCAGCGTGGCGCGCGAGCCTCAGGATCTCGCCGGCGAGGTGGGGCGGAATGAGACGGCCAAGACGTTCGAGGGCCATCTGACAGACGTTTTCGAGCGAATGCTCGAAGGTCTCGCGCGCCCCGTCCCGGTCCATCGCGGCCGGGACGAGCCAGTGCAGCCACTGATCACGGCGAGCGAGCATCGCCCCGACCACGTTCCTCCAGAGCTCGGCCCGATTGTCGGCGTGTAGCGCGAGCCGGGCGATGGCGTCGCTGTCGCGCCCTCCCGCCGCGGCCCGGCGAAGCGTCTCCTCGGCGGCTTCACGATACAGAATTTCGGGTGTCTCACACAGCCCGGGCAATGCGCCGAAGCGCGCCAGCCACGGCATGCGGCCTGTGATCTGGAGGCAGAGCGAGTCGATGGTCTGGATGGACAGGCGCGCCGGGTGGGTGAGAATGGCCCATCCCATCTTCTTGTCGTGCTCGATGAGCTGAGCGGCGAGGGAGCGGGTGCGCTTCTCCGAGTCCGATGCGGCGGGCTGATTTTCGACGGCCTTCCGCAGCGCCTCCAGGACGCGGTTGCGCATCTCGGCGGCGGCCTTCCGCGTGAAAGTGATGGCCAGCACAGCTTCCGGTGCATCCACCGTGGAGAGCAGCGCGAGGTAGCGCTGAATCAGCAGTTCAGTCTTGCCGCTTCCGGCCGGGGCGCGGACCAGGAACGAGCGGCCCGTGTCGAGCGCCCGTTCGCGCGCGGCGGCATCAACCGGCGGCATCGGCGGCCTCCTCGTCCAGGGTGGCGGCGCCGGTGCCGGCGATGCGGCATAGCGAAGGCAGCCCGCAATGCTTGCAGGCGTCCGGCAGCGGATCGGCGGCGGCAACGCCGGAGACGAAGCGCTGCGCGAGTCGCTCCAGCCGCTCGCCCCACATTTGTTTCTGGCGCTCGAGCGTGGCTTCCTCCAGCCCGATGGTTTCCAGTTCCGGCAGCACGGTTCCTTCGACCGCGCCAACAAATTTCAGCTTGCCGGCGCGAAGCTGCGCGAAGGCTACCGCGGCCAGTTCGCCTTCATGCGCGACGCAGTACAACGGGAGCTGCGGTTCTTCCGGCCGGTCGCCCGCCCAGCTCGCTTTGTCCACTTCGCCGGTCTTGTAGTCGAGCAGAACCTCGCGGCCGTCCTCGAGCCGGTCGATGCGATCCGCACGAACTTTCAGGCTGAGGCCGCCGATTTCGATGAGCCGCCGCTGTTCCACTCCGGCGGCGGTGAACGGCGGCCGTTCGCTCTCCACGCGGAGCCAGGAGGCGAGGAGTTTTTTCGTGCGGCGGACCTCCACCTCGTAGAGAGGATGGGCGGCGAGCGCGGCCAGGGCATGCCGCACATTCGCCTCGAGCCGCTGCAGCAGGGCTGTCTCATCGGCGAGCCACTCGATCAACGTGTCGCGCGTACGGGCTTCATTCCAGAAAAGCTCGAGCGCGTTGTGGACGGCGTTGCCGCGCAACGTCGGCGAAATGCCCGCCTCGGGCTCCTCGAGTTCCCGCGCGCCCAGCCGGTGAATGGCGAAGGCGCGGAACGGGCACGCGGCCATGTCTTTCAACAACGCCGCGCCGCCCCGCTGTTCGCCCGTCGAGACCAGCGCGGGCGCCCGATCGTCGCGCAGCGCTTCCAGCTTCGCGGGCACGACGGTCTCTTCGCGCCGTTCCAGCGCCGTCCAATCTCCGCCGAGCAGCGGGCTGGGGCGCCGTTCCTCGTCCTGCTCCCGGCGGGCGTAGCTGAGCGTCACGTTGGGCGAGCTGCGCTTGAGACGATCGAGGACCATCTGCGCAAACTTCAACTCCTGCGCGGCCGAGGAATGCGGCAGCCCGGCGTCGCGCTGGAGCGACAGAGGCAGGAAGGGATTGGGCTGCGGGAGCGCGGGGAAGCTGCGATCGTCCAAGCCCATGACCCAGAGATGATCAAACTCGAGGCCGGCAGCTTCGGCCGGGTCCATCACCTGAACCGGCGCTCCGGGGTCCTCGGGCTGAAACCGCTTGGTACGCGCCATGCGCGAAAGACGTTCCCAGGCCTGCGCGGCGGTCAGCTCATGCAAGGTCAAGTCGAGCGTGCCGAAAAGCTCCAGCAGCTTCGTCCAGGCTTCGGCGGCCTGATGGTCCGCGCTGCCGGCCGCGACACCTTTGCCCCACCCGGTGAGACTGAGCAGCTTCTCAAACTCGCCGGCCCACGCCGAAGGCAAGCGGCGCGCGGAAGAGACCTCCGCCCAGCGCCGCTCCACGCTCCGAAGTTTACCGCCCAGCACCGGGCACGGCGCGGCGGCAGCGCTGAGCGCGCTCAAGGAAACGTCCACGGACGGCTTGCGCCTGAGCGCGGCATCGCAGGCGGCCCGGGGGCCAGACTCCGGCGCCGCTCCCTCCAGGAACGGCGAACGAAGAAGAACACCGGCCTGGCGAACGTCGAGTCTTTCGACGACGAGTTCCAGCAGGAGAAGCGCGGCATTCACCACCGGCCGCTCGGCCAGAGCACTGCCGAGCGAGACATGCCAGGCGCGCACGCCGGCGAAGAACGGCCGCGGGTGGAGGGCGCGGCAAAGGGCGCGATCGAGTGCCGGCGCGCAGCGGTCGAGCTCCGGCACGACGATGCCGATGCCGGCGTCGGGATTGCGGTCCAGAATTCGGCGGGCCCAGTGGGCCGCGGCTTCAAATTCGGCCTCCGGCGTCTCGGCCGACATCTGCCGGGTGTCGCCGTCGTAACCGGGCGCGGGAAGACTCGAGGCCCGGGCAACATCGCCGAGGAACTCGGCTTGCTGCGGCGTGAGCGCGTCGAAGCCGGTGTGATAGATCCGCGCCGGAAGATCGACGGCGCGATCGGCCGCCAGGCGGGCGGCAAGCGCGGGAAGGCGAGCGCCCTCCAGCCACCCATTGTCCCGAACGAGCTGGCGAAATTCATTGGCCCAGCGGAGAAACGCCTCGCTGTCGCCCTGCGCGCGGAAGCTGCCGGATTGTATCGGAAGGCGATACTCCTGAGCCAGCTTCCAGGCCGTGGAGGCGGCCGACGCAGTGGCGGGGACGTCAAGCAGCGGCGAGTCTTCCCGAATGCCAATGACGTCCTCCCAAACCGAGAACTCCTGTTCGGCGTTCAACAGCCGCAGAGCGCCCGTGCGGCCACGGAAGAGCCCCTGGGTCCACAACGATTGGAGAAAGGCGTCCCACGACAGAACCTGCGGCGTGGGCCATGAAAGCCGCCCGGCGGCGGCGCGGCTTCGATTGAAAGAAGCGCGAAGGCGCCGGGCGAGCCCTTCGGTGGGCGTAACGACAGTGGCGCCGCTTTCGAGCGCGCGTTGGACTTCCGGGTTCAAGACTCTCAGCTTAGCGCCAATGGCGGGCCCGTCCGCTCGCCGGAAGCCGGTGTTCCGGGAACCCGCTGTTAAAATACGGAATTGGGCAAAAGAATAGTCGTAGCCATCGACGGCCCGGCCGGCGCCGGGAAGAGCACTGTAGCCCGCCGTCTGGCCGAGAAACTCGATATCCTCTACATCGACTCGGGAGCGATGTATCGCGCCGTCGCCTACTGGGCGGCGCAGACCGGCGTCGCGCTGGACGACATGCATCGGCTGGAGCAACTGGCGGCCGAGGCGCGGATCGAATTTTCCGACGGGTCCTCCCGCGTGCTGCTCAATGGAGTCGAGATCACCGACGCCATACGGACCGGGGAAATGGCTTCGGCAGCGTCAAAGGTGGCGGCGGTGCCCGGCGTGCGCAGGGCTCTGGTCCAGCGGCAGCGGGAGATGAGCGAGTCGGCCTCGGTGGTGATGGAGGGGCGCGACATCGGCACCGTGGTGTTCCCGGATGCCGACGTGAAAATCTTCCTGGACGCCAGCCGGGAAACGAGAGCCATGCGCCGGGTGATCGATCTGGAGGCCCAGGGGCAGGCCGTCGCGGAGAACGACGTAGTTCGCGAGATCGCCGAGCGCGACACGCGCGACACGACGCGAAGCGAATCGCCGCTGGTGCAGGCGCCCGACGCGGTGTACGTGGACACGAGCGGACACAGCATCGACGAGGTGGAAGCGATGCTGCTGAAAATCGTGCGGGAGCGCACGTCGAATGGAAGGGAGTTGCAGCGTTGAAGAATTTGCTGGTCATGAAGTTCGGCGGCACGAGCATGGGATCGGCCGACCGGATTCGGGTCGCCGCCGGCATCTGCGCAGAGCAGAGGCAGAACCGCCCCGCGGTGGCGGTGGTGTCGGCGATGTCGAAAATCACCGATCTGTTGCTGGATTCGCTGCGCCGCGCCGAGGCGGGCGACGAATCCGGCGTGGACTTCAACCTCCACAACCTGCGCGAACGCCACCACGAGGCGTGCCGGGCGATGCTGGAGGGCGATGCCCGCGCGGCGACGCTGGTGGGAGTGGACGCGCTGATAGCGGACTTCCGCCGCATCTGCCACGGTGTGCGGATACTCGGGGAGCGGCCGCCCCGCTCGGTTGATGAGGCGGTGGCGATCGGCGAGCGTCTCTCGTCGCTGATGATGGCCGCCTACATGGAATCCACCGGCGTTCCCGCGCGGCCGGTGAACGGCTCGAGCGTGATCGTCACCGACGCGCTGTTCGGGAATGCGTCGCCGCTGATGGAGGAGACGCGGGGACGCTGCGCCCAGGTGCTGGCGCCGATGCTGGCGGACGGCATCCTTCCTGTAGTGACCGGGTTCAACGGGGCCACCGCGGACGGGCGGCCGACTACGCTGGGCCGGGGCGGCTCCGATTTCTCCGCCTCCATCCTGGCCGCCTCGCTCGATGCGTCGGAGTTGTGGATCTGGACCGACGTCGACGGGATCATGAGCGCCGACCCGCGATCGGTGCCCGACGCCCGCGTGATCGAGCAAGTGACGTACGCCGAAGCGGCTGAACTCGCCTACAACGGCGCGAAGGTGCTGCACCCCCGGACGCTGGCGCCGCTGGTGGAGCGGCAGATTCCGGTGTGGAGCAAGAACAGTTTCCACCTGGCGCACCCGGGCACGAAGATTGTTCCTTCGACGCCCGCCACGCCCGGCCCGCGCGCGGTCACCTCCATGGCGAACGTGGCGCTGGTGTCGATCGAGCCGGCCAGCGCGGCGGTGACCGGCGCGCGCATTATGGCCCGGGCGCTGGAATCACTCGCGGCGGCCAACGCCGAGGTCCTCGCCTTTTCCAGCTCCAGCTACCGGCAGAGCTTCTGCTTCCTGGTGCGAAATGAAGAGCTGGCTCCGGTGATGAAGAATCTTGAAGCCGCCCTCGCGCTGGAGCTGGCACACGGCTATCTGAAGCCCATCGAGGTGGACCAGAATGTGGGACTGCTGGCGGTAGTGGGCGAGGGCATGCGCGGCACGCCCGGGCTGGCGGGGCGAATTTTCATGGCCATCTCGCGCCAGAACGTGAACATCATTGCCATTGCCCAGGGCTCGAGCGAACTGACCATCAGCATCGTGGTGCGCCGCGACGGTCTGGAGCGGGCCATCCGGGCGGTTCATTCCGAGTGCCGCCTGGGCGCCGGGGCGCCGGGAGAGATCCGCGACGTTGCCGAGCCGGCGCAGGGCCGCTGATCCGCGCCGCCGCGAAGAAAATCCGGCCCGCCGCTTGATATACTGAAAGTTTTGGTTTCCTCCGTTTTCCGCATAGGAGTCCTTTGTCATGTTCGATCTGTTCCGCAGCCGCGATAAGGCTGTCCGTATCCTGCTGGGCGCGGTTCTCTCCGTGGTTGCCCTGTCCATGCTCGTGTACCTGATTCCCGGCGGGTTCGGTTCCAGCAGCGGCGGTCCCGACGACCAGGTGGTGGCCGAGATCGGCAAGCAGGAGGTGTCGCTGCGCGAGGTCGAGGTGCAGGTCCAGAACCTGCGCCGGAATCGCCAGATTCCCAACGATCTCCTCCACGTGTATGTGCCGCAGCTCATCGACCAGATGATCACCGAGCGGGCGATCGCCTATGAGGCGCGGCGGCTCGGCTACGTAGTGACCGATAGCGAGCTCGCCGATGCCATTCAGGCCGCCTCAAACGGCCAGTTTCAGGACGTCGCCGTGTACAAGCGCTACATCGAGGATCAGGGGATGACGGTTCCCGAATTCGAAAGCTCGTTGCGCGACAACCTCCTGATGCTTCGCCTGCAGAGCGTCGCCATGGCCGGAATCGTGGTGACCCCCGCCGAGATCCAGCAGGAATACGACCGTGTCAACGAGAAAGTAAAAGTTCAGTACCTGCTGTTTTCCGAAAACACGCTCCAGGGCAAGATCCAGCCGACGCCGGCCGATCTGAACAAGTACTTCAGCGACCACAAGGGTTCCTACCAGATTCCCGAGCAGCGCAACGCCACCGTGCTGGTGGTGGATCAGGCGAAGGTAGCCGCATCCATCGAGATTCCCGACGCGCAGGCGCTGGCCTTTTACAACGCGAATCTCGACCAGTACCGCACGCCCGAACGCGTCAATGTGCGTCATATTCTTCTCACCACCACGGGGAAGTCGCCGCAGGAAGTGGAGCAGATTCGCAAGAAGGCCGAAGACATTCTCAAGCAACTCCGCGCCGGCGCCGACTTCGCCGACCTGGCGAAGAAGAATTCGCAGGATCCGGGTTCGGCGGCCAACGGCGGCGACCTCGGCTGGATCGTGCGCGGGCAGACCGTGAAGAACTTCGAGAGCGCGGCGTTTTCGCTCAAGCCCAAGCAACTGAGCGACCTGGTCACCACCGAGTACGGATTCCACATTCTTCAGGTGATGGATCATCAGGACGCGCACGTCAAGCCGTTCACCGAGGTGAAGAACGACATTGCAACGGCGATGAAGAAGCAGGACGTGAACCAGCGCATGCAAGCGCTCGCCGACCAGGCTCAGCGGGAGGTTTCCAAGAGTCCGCAGAACGCGCAGCAGATCGCGTCGCAGCTCGGTCTGACGGTGATCGCCGCTCAGAAGCTCGGGCCGTCCGATCCGGTGCCGGGCCTCGTGGCGCCTGCGCTTTCCACGGCCATTGCCGCGCTGAAGCCCAACGAAGTCAGCCAACCCGTAGCCATCGGCGACCAGAGAATTGCGCTCGCCGTCTGCACGGCCATTGTTCCCGCGCATCCGGCCGAGTTTGCCGACGTAGCCACGGCCGTTCGCCGGCAGTATGTGTCGGAGCAGGCTCTGAAACTGGCGGCCGAGGATGGTGCGAAGGCCGCGGCCGAGCTGAAGAGCGGCAAGGACATCGCCGCGGTCGCCAAAGAGTTCGGCGTGGAAGTGAAATCGCCCGAGCCGTTCGCCAGAGTCGGCGCCATTGAGGGCGTTGGCCCGGCCAGCGTTCTCGACGCCGCCTTCCATTCGGCTCCCGGCGCGGTGGTCGGGCCGGTCGCCGTGGCGGGCCAGACCGTCGTCGCCAAGCTCGTCGAGAAGATTGCGTCCGATCCTTCCCAACTCGCCGGCCAGCGTGACGCCCTCATCGCGCAGATCAAAGGCCGGCGGCAGCAGGAGCGCATGTCGCTGTTTGAAGACAGCGTCCGCTCGCGCCTGGTGCAGGAGGGAAAGATCAAGATCCACAAGGACGTGATCAACCGCCTGGTGGCGAGCTATCAGAGCTGAGCCGGCCTTGCGGCGGCAACGCTCCGGCCACGTTTCATGCTCCACTCATTCCTCGATTTCCTCCGCACACTGACCGACCCCGATCGGCTGATCCGGTTTCTGTCAACCGTCGTCACCGGATGGTACAGCTACGTGCTCCTGATGGCCGTCGTGTTCGTCGAGACGGGCCTGCTCGTCGGCTTCGTGCTCCCCGGAGATTCGCTGCTGTTCACCATCGGAGTGGTGACCGGGGCCGGTAAGCTGGACGTCTCCCTGATCATCGCGGCGCTCATCGCCGCCTGCATGGCAGGCGATTTTTCCGGATACCTGCTCGGGCGGCGCGCCGGCACGGCCATCTTCCACCGGCCGGATTCACGCTTCTTCAAGCAGGAGCACCTGCGCCGCACCCAGGCCTTCTACGAGAAGCACGGCGGCAAGACGATCATCTACGCCAAGTTCATTCCCATCGTCCGCACATTCGCGCCCTTTGTCGCCGGAGTGGCCCGGATGCCTTATAGCCGTTTCCTTCCGTTCGACATCGTCGGCGGCACCGGCTGGGTGGTCTCGATGACTCTGCTGGGCTATTTTCTGGGCGGCATTCCGCTGGTGCGCCACCACTTCGAAAAATTCGTGCTGGGGGTCGTTGTGCTCTCGCTGCTGCCTCTGTTGCTGCAGGTGTTGCGACACTACCGCAAAGCGAAGGAGCCGGCTCCGGCCGCCCTGCCCTAGCCGCGCAGGGCGCTATTTCGCGAGTTCCGCGAGAGCGCGCTGGATTGCCGGATCCCGCCGCGCCGCCACTTCGTCGCCTTTCTCCACACCCGCCAACTGAGTCGTAATCTCCTCCTGGAGCCGGTTTGCGATCCACGGCTTCTCAATCAGCCATTCCGCAACACCCGGCTGAATGTCCCGCTCGGCGGCGAAAGCCTGAAAATCGTCGAGCGTCTGCGGAGTGATTTGAAAGTCGGCCGCGGGTTTGTGCTTTTCGATGTAATCGATGGCGAACGATGTCATCACGCCGCTGGCGTCGAGCACGGCACGGAGACGGCTCGGCGCTTCGGGTTCGACGTCGATGTCGGGCTGGATGCCGCCGCCGCCCTTCACCTCGCGCCCCGCATCGGTGCGATAGGTCTGAGTCTGGTGCTCCAGTTGAAGTTGTCCGCTCCGCAGCGGCTTCTGGATCGACCGCCCGCTCGGAGTGTAATAGAACGCCGTCGTCAGCGCCATCGCCGTGTCGCCGGTTAACGGGTACACGCTTTGAACAAGTCCCTTGCCGTAGGTCGGCTCGCCGAGCACCACGGCGCGGTCGTGATCCTGCAAAGCGCCGGTGACGATCTCTGCGGCGCTGGCCGTTTTTTCGTTCACCAGGACGGCCACCGGGAAGGTGTAGGGCGTGGCGTACTTCGGCACCTCGACTTCCTTGCCGTCGCCGGAGCGCCCCTTGACGCTGAGGATCTTTTGTCCGGGTTTGAGAAACAGACTGGCCGTTTGCAGGGCGGCTTCCACCACGCCACCGGGGTTGTTTCGAAGATCCAGCACCAGGCCCTTGAGCTGGGCTCCCCCGAGCTTCTCGATCGCCTGCTGGATTTGCTTTCCGGTCTGAGGATCGAAGCTGGCCACGCGGATGTAGCCGGCCCCCGGGCGCAGCAGGAACTGGCGCTCCACGCTCGGCGCGTCCATCAGCTCCGGCTTCATCGTGAACTGCAACAGCCGCGCGTTGCCCGGACGCCGCACCACAAGCTCAACCTGGTGCTGCCGCGCCATGCCGAGAAATTGCACGATCTGGTCAAAATCCAGCCGCGCGAGCGCGACGTTGTTCACCGCCAGGATCTCGTCGCCGGCGGTCAGGCCCGCGCGCTCCGACGGAGTTCCCGGCAGCGCCTGGAGCACAATCACCCGCCCGGGCAGCACCGAGACGACCGTCCCGAAGCCCTTCTGCTCGGACTGCTCCATCTGCCGCAATTGCTGGTACTGCTGGGGGTCGAAAAACACGCTGTGCGGGTCCAGCGTTCGCAGCATGGCCGGGATCGCGCCGCCGTAAATCGCGCCCTCGGTGGACACCGGATCAGCCGCGTTTACCCGCGCCGCCTGGAGAACGTCGAGGAACTGCTTGACCTGCCGGCCCATCTCGTCGGCCGGCGCTGTGGCCGGTGCGGCCATCATGAGAAACAACGCAACAAACATGGGCGGCAATCAGCGCGAGTAGCGGATCTCTTTCTTTCTGGCGGCGCGTTCCATCGCCAGCTCAATCAGCCGGTCCAGAAGCTTCGGCATCGGCAGGCCGCTGTGTTCCCACATCTTCGGAAACATGCTGATGGAGGTGAAGCCGGGAATCGTATTGATCTCGTTGATGAAGAATTTCCCGGTTGCGCGCTCCATCAGAAAATCCACGCGTCCCATTCCTTCGCACTCCACCGCGCGATAGCAGGCCACCGCCAGGCGCCGGACCTCTTCGGTTTGCTCCGCGCTCAGCTCTGCCGGCAGCACCGTGCGGGCTTTCTCGAGCACGTACTTGTCGTCGTAGTTATAGAACTCCTGAGACGGCAGGATCTCGCACGGGACCGCGGCCACCGGGTCGTCGTTTCCGAGCACCGAACACTCGAATTCGCGGCCCTCGATGCCGCGCTCCACCAGAACCTTTTTGTCGAACCGCGCCGCAAGCTCCACCGCGGCTTTCAATTCGACGCAGTTGCGGGCCTTCGAGATGCCGACGGAAGAACCCAGATTGGCAGGCTTCACAAATACGGGGAACGGAAGAGCGGCGCAGATACTGTCCGGACTCTTGTGCTCATCCGGCCCCAGCACGCGATATTCAACCACAGGCAGACCGCGCTCGGCCGCCAGCCGCTTCATCACTTCCTTGTCCATGGACACCGAAGACGCCAGCACCCCCGCTCCCACGTAAGGCAGCTCGGCCAGCTCGAGCAGCCCCTGCACCGTGCCATCCTCGCCGAAGGTTCCATGCAGCACCGGAAACACGACGTCGATTTCCGGATTGGAGCCGGGCTCCGGCACGATCGGCTTCGGGCTCCACTTCCCCGCCCGGGAAATGCGATACGGCAGAACCTTGTATTTCTCCGCGTCGAGCGCTTCCATCACCGCCTGGGCCGAGCGCAGCGAGACGTCGTGTTCTCCGCTGCGCCCGCCGAAGATCACCGCCACCCTCAGCCTCACAGAATTCTCTTTCCCAAGGCGGACATCACCAGCTCCACGGCCAGGTTCGCCGTGCGGTTCGCCTCGTCAATCACGGGATTCACTTCCACCACCTCCATTGACCGCATGGCGTCGGAATCGCACAGCAGCTCCATAATCAGGTGCGCCTCGCGGTAGGTCAGTCCTCCCCGCACCGGCGTGCCGACGCCCGGAGCCTCCTGGGGGTCTACCGCGTCCATATCGAGCGATACATGAAATCCGGCCGTTCCCTCCGAGGCCTGCAGAATCGCCTCGGCCATCACGCCGCGCACGCCCCGCTCGTCGATGTCGCGCATCGTGAACACCCGCACGCCGGCGCGCTGAATGTTCATCTTCTCCATTTCGTCCACCGAGCGGATGCCCACCATCACCACGTTGCGCGGCTCCGCTTTGGGCGCGAAACCGAAAATGTTGGCCAGCTCGGCCGGCCCCATTCCCACGCAGCAGGCCAGCGGCATGCCGTGCACGTTTCCGCTCGGGCTGGTCTCGGGTGTATTCATGTCCGCGTGCGCGTCCACCCAGATCAAGCCGATCTTCTCTCCCTGGTCCCGAAAATGTTTCGACACGCCGGCGAACGTACCGACAGCCACCGAATGATCCCCGCCGAGCACCAGCGGAAACTGGCCGGCGGCCATCGTACCGGCAACCTTGGCAGCCAGGCTCGCGCAGGTCGCCGTGATCTGCGGTAGGTAGCGCGCGCTCGGCGTCCCCTCGGGGTTGGTCTCGGGCTGGGCCACCGGCACGTTGCCCTGGTCCTCCACCTCATAGCCCAGCGAAGCGAGCCGCGCGTTGAGGTTGGCCACGCGCAGCGCCGACACGCCCATGTCCACGCCCCGCCGTCCGGCGCCGAGATCGAGCGGCGCGCCAATGATCGCTATCCGGGAGGGTCGCATTATTGCCGCCGCCCGCTCACGGCCGGATCCGATACAACATCCGCGGGTACGCGATGGTCTCGCGAATGTGCTCCAGGCCGCACATCCAGGCTACAAAGCGCTCGACGCCCATGCCGAAGCCCCCATGCGGAACGCTGCCGTACCGCCGCAGATCGAGATACCATTCGAACGCCTCGCGGGGAAGGTTGTGCTCGTCGAGCCGCTTTTCGAGAAGCTCCAGATCGTGAATGCGCTGACCGCCGCCGATCACCTCGCCGTAACCTTCCGGCGCCAGAACGTCCACGCCCAGCGCCAGCTCGGGCCGCACCGGGTCGGGCTGAAAGTAGAACGCCTTGATCTGCGACGGGTAACGGTCCACCATCACCGGCCGGTCGTAGTCCTCGCTGAGCAGCGTCTCGTCCGTGCCGCCGAAATCGCCGCCCCACTCGATGGCGCTTCCCTTTTTGCGCAGCGTCTCCACCGCCTCGTCGTAGCTGATCCGGGGGAACGGCGCCTTCACGCACTCGAGCTTACTCACGTCGCGCTCCAGCGCCTCCAGCTCCACGCGCCGGTTCTCCAGCACCCGTCCGACGACGAACACGATCAGCTCCTCGGCCACCTGCTTGACGTCGTCCAGCGTTGCGTAGGCCATCTCCGGCTCCACCATCCAGAACTCCGTCAGATGGCGCCGCGTCTTGGACTTTTCCGCGCGGAACGTGGGCCCGAAGCAGTACACCTTGCCGAACGCCATAGCGTTGGCTTCGTTGTAAAGCTGGCCGCTCTGGGTCAGATAGACCTTCTCGTCGTTGAAGTAATCCACCTCGAACAGCGTCGTCGTGCCCTCGCAGGCCGCCGGCGTGAAAATCGGCGTATCGACCAGGGTGAACCCGTTCGTATCGAAATACTCGCGGATGGCGCGGATCACTTCGTGCCGGACGCGGATGATGGCGTGTTGTCTCTTGCTCCGCAGCCAGAGGTGCCGGTGGTCCATCAGGAAATCGGTTCCGTGGTCCTTGGGTGTGATCGGATACGGCGTCGCCTCCGGCACCCGCTGAACCACTTCCGCCCCTTCGACGTCCAGCTCGTATCCGCCCGGCGCCCGCGGCTCGGCACGGATCCGCCCTCGAACGATCAACGACGACTCCTGCGTCAGGTTCCGCAGCGACTCAAACACCGCCTCATCGAGAGAGCTCTTCACCGCCACGCACTGCAGAATCCCCGTCCCGTCCCGCAGCAGCGGAAAGGCGATCTTACCCGACTTGCGCAGGTTGTAAAGCCAGCCTGCGATCTCCACCAGCTCACCGGCGTGCGAGCCGGCCTTCTCAATCGTGATGCGCGCCGCGCTTTCCGGCATCTACAGATTCTCCAGCTTGTCGAACGTCTCAGCCGCCATCTCAATCGGATTCGGCGTCTCCGCCGGCTCCTTCAATTCCAGCAGCAGCGGATACTGGTTGTCGTGGCTCCGCAAAAGCCCGATTGCCTGCTTCCAGTCGATCGTGCCGCCGGCGCTCATCGGGAACAGGTGCTGGTCGCTCTGGCCGTCGTTGTCGTGCAGGTGCGTGCAGCGGATCCGGCTTTCCATGACGCGGTAGGCCGCCTCCACTCCTTCGTTCATGTTCGCATGTCCGATGTCGAAACATAAACCCAGATTGAGATGGGTGATCTCGAGAAAATGGATGAGCCGCTCGGCGGTGGCCATGCGATTCGGCGTATTTTCGATGAGCACCTCGACGCCGCGCTGGCGCGCGAATACGCTCAATTCTTCGAGCGAGGAAAAGCCCGCGTCGATCCGCGCGTCGCTGTACTCGGCTCCGCTCACTCCCAGGTGCTGGATCAGGTACCGGAACGGAATCGTCTCGGCGATCTCCAGCACACGCTTCACCTCGTCCACCATTTCCAGGCGCTTGGACTTGACCGGCTCCGTAATGTCGACCACCGCCTGCGGCCCGCTCCGGCCCCAGATGTCGTCGTTGTACATCGGCGCGTGCAGGGAGTGCAGTTTGAGTTCGGCGTCGCGGAACCAGTGGCCGAGCTCGCGGATCTGCGCGGCGTCGCGGTAGTCCAGATGCTGCCGCGCGCAGTAAACCTCGACAGCCGGGATTCCGGCCTGCCACACTCTCTCCAGCCAGACCGTGGTCAGCCGGTGATTCACGAACAGATGTGTCGATAAGACGTGCTGCATGTCGATGTTCACTCCGGACAACCGGCGTCGTGTGTTTGGGCGGCTATGCGCTCAATCGCGCCAGCGACTAGTATCCTCCCGCTTTGCCGTCGGCGCCGCGCCCGTCGGTCCCGCCCTGAAGCCAGCCGCCGCTGCTGACTATCGCTTCGACGCGGGCGACGCCGCCGGAGCGCTCCACGTGGTATCCCATATCCTTCAGTAGCGCGGCAGTGTCGGGCGAGATTCCCGTCTCCAGGAACAGCGTGTCCGGCTTCCATTGATGATGGAACCGCGGCCAGTCGATTGCGTCCTGGACGTTCATTTTGAAATCCAGCACGTTCAGCATCACCTCGAACACTCCGTTGATAATGCGCGAGCCGCCCGGCGCCCCCACCACCATGTACAGCTTTCCGTCGCGCAGCACCATCGTCGGCGTCATCGACGACAGCGGCCGCTTGCCCGGTTGGATCGCGTTGGCCTCGCCCTGCACCAGCCCGAACATGTTCGGCGAGCCTGGTTTCGCGGCGAAGTCGTCCATCTCGTTGTTCATCAGAAATCCCGCGCCCGGTATCGTCACGCCGCTTCCGTAGCCGCCGTTGAGCGTATAGGTGACGGCGACGACGTTGCCCGCCGCGTCTACCACGTTGTAATGCGTCGTCTGTTTGCTTTCTGCAACGGCGCTCAAATCGCCCGGCCCGATCGCGCTGCTCGGCGTCGCCCGGCCGTCTACAATCGAGGCTCGCCGCGCCGCAACGTAGGCCGGATCCAGCAGCTTCATCACCGGCACCGCGTGAAAATCCGGGTCGGCCAGGTACTCGCTGCGGTCGGCGTAATAGCGGCGCTCCGCCTCGGCCACCTCATGGATGCTGGCGGCCGAACCGGCGCCGGTCTTCTCATAGCCCGTCCCCTCGAGCATCTTCAGCATCTGCAGAATTCCCACTCCGCCGGAGCTGGGCGGCGGCGAAGTGATGATGTCGTAACCCCGATAGGTGCCCGTCAGCGGCTTCCTCTCCACCGCTTTGTACGCTTTCAAATCGGCCAGCGTGATCGTTCCCCCGTTGTCGCGCATCGCCTGGTCGATGCGCTTCGCCGTCTCGCCCTGGTAGAACTCAACCGCGCCTTTCCTGCCGATCCGCTTCAACGTCGCCGCCAGCTCCGGCTGCCGGAAGATGTCCCCCGGCTCAAGGCCGGCTCCGTTCTTCAGAAAGATGCGCTTGGACTCCGGAAAGCGCGCCAACAGATCCTTCTCCCGGTTGAGCGACTGCGCCAGCGCGTAAGACACCGGATATCCCTTTTGCGCCAGGCGAATGGCGGGGTTCACCACCGCGCCCCACTTTTTTGAGCCGTAGCGCTCCATCGCCATCCCGAAGCCGGCCACCGATCCGGGCACGCCCGAGGCCCTCCAGCCCACCATGCTGTCCCGGGTGGCCGCGCCCTTCGCGTCCAGGTACATGTCGCGCGACGCCTTTGCCGGCGCCGCCTCGCGGAAGTCGATAAAACTCGTACGCCCGTCCGCCATGCGGATCAGCATGAACCCGCCGCCGCCCAGATTGCCGGCAAACGGAAAGGTGACGGCGAGCGCGAAACCCACGGCCACGGCCGCATCGACGGCGTTGCCGCCGGATTTCAGCACCGCGACGCCCACATCGGTCGCCATCGGCTCCTGCGCCGTCACCATCGCGTGGCGCGCGTGGAACGGCTCGTGGCCGTAAAGACCAATCGGAACAGCAGCGAGAAGGCAAACCGCCGGAAGGCGCATGAATTCTGATTCTACTATCGGAGCAGCCCGACCCGCGCCCGCGCCGCGCCCGCCCAGCGCCGCGCGATGTCCCACTCCTCGGGTTGCGGGATGCGGAGCGCCAACACCCCCGCCAAATAAACCGCGGAGAACACCGCGCCGCCGGCGATCAACACTTCGATCGGCCTCCATCCGCCCAGCGCCTGCCGGACCATCCAGGTGGCGCCCGCCGCGGCCGCCGAGGCGATCGCGAGCTTGCCCAGGTCCGCCAGCAGCCGGACGTCCCGCCCGCGCACCCCGACAAGCCGGCAGAGCAGAGTCGCCAGCAGGCCGCGCTCGAATGCGCCGATCAGCACCACCGTGGTGATGGCTCCGATGGCCCCGTACCGCGCCACGCCCAGCCACAACGACACGCACAGCACGATGAACAGCGTGATGCGGATGCGCACCAGCGTCGAATGAAACTCGGTGTAGGCGCGCATCACCGGATCGACGAGAAGCACGTTGAGCGGCAGCAGGCAGATGTTGATGAGAAAAATCGGCGTTGCCGCGGCATAGCGCTCCGTGAAAAGCACGACGATGAAATCGCGCGCCAGAACCGCCAGCATCGCGAACATCGGAAAATACACCCCCGCCAGCTTCCGCGCCGCCGACGCAATCAGTTCAATGATCCGCCGGTGGTCGCCCTGCTTCTGGAGCAGGCTCACCCGGGGGATCAGCACCGAGGCAACCGCCTCCGACAGGATTCCGGTGAGCGGGAGCTCGAAGGTGCCGTAGGAATAGATCGCGAAAGCCACCGTCCCGAGCTGGTGGGAGACGAAGTAGTTGTGCAGGTCTGTCTGCATCGTCCATAGCACGCCGGCCAGCGCCAGCGGCAGCGCGTAGCTCAACTGCCGCCGCAGCAGCCGCGCATCGAACTGCCTCCAGAAACCCGGATATTTCGATTCCAGATACAGCAGCAGCGCCACCGACTGCGCCAGCCCGTGAATGGCGATCGCCCACACCAGCGAGCGGACCGTCCCGAAGGCCAGCACCGCCCCCAGCATCAGGCTTCCTCTGCTCACCGAGGAGCCCACGATGAAGGCCGTGGCCAGACGCATGTCCTGGCCGGCCACGCTGAGCGGCTCCAGACACGTCCCCATCATCAACGTCGCAATCGCCAGGCCCGCCAGCGGCGCATAGCCCGTCAGCGATGACCCGTTCAGGATGAGCACCAGCAGCCCCGGCCACACCACCAGCACCAGCCACGCCGCTCCGCCCACCGCGGCGCTGTACAAACAAATGTTCAGGACGATCGTGCCGCGGCGCTCCGGCTCCCGCGGCAGAAAGTAATACCCGCTCATGTAAAAACCCAGCGGCAGAATGGTCACCGCCGAATTGATGATCAGGAAAACCTGCTGGTAGAGGCCGACGTTATACGGGCTCAGCCGCCGCACCACGAGCAGCGGAAGCACCAGTGTGGCGGCGAACGCAATGGCTTTCGCCACCAGCAGCCACGTTGCGTTGCGGGTCAGGCTGGGCTGTGTTTCCAAGGTTTCTGGCTGCATCGGACGGCCGGCGTCCCCGGGCCGGAGGGTTGGCGGTACGGGTCGGCGCCCGATTCTTCAGTATGCCATGCCGCCGCGGAGCCTCCTTCCGGCCTCGCGGTACAATGCGGAATCCGGGTCTTTTTTCCATGAAAATCCTTCCCGCCGCGGCCCTCCTCGGGCTGTCGCTCCCGGTTTACGCTCAGGATCGCACCATGAATATCGACATTCCCTACGAGAAATTCGTCCTTCCCAACGGCCTTACTGTCCTCGTCCATGAGGATCACAAAGCCCCGATCGTGGCCGTCAACATCTGGTATCACGTCGGCTCGAAGAACGAGAAGACCGGCCGCACCGGATTCGCTCACCTTTTCGAACACCTCATGTTCGGCGGCAGCGAGCATCATCCCACCCAGTTCATTCCCGCCATGGAAGAGATCGGCGCCACCGACCTGAACGGCACCACCAGCGAGGATCGGACCAATTACTTCGAGAACGTCCCCACCTCGGCTCTCGATTTCACTCTCTGGCTCGAGTCGGACCGCATGGGCCATCTTCTCGGCGCCATCGATCAGAAGGTCCTCGATCTGCAGCGTGGCGTCGTCCAGAACGAGAAGCGCCAGAGCGAGAACCAGCCCTACGCCATCGCCGACGATCTCATCGTCGAAAACACCTATCCCAAGGGCCATCCCTATTCCTGGACCGTCATCGGATCGATGGAGGATCTCAACGCCGCTTCGCTCGACGACGTCAAGGAGTGGTTCCGCACTTACTACGGCCCGTCGAACACCACGCTCGTGCTGGCCGGTGACATCGACGTCAAAACGGCCCGCGAAAAAGTGGAGCGCTACTTCGGCGACATCCCTCCCGGGCCGCCCGTGGCGCACCAGGAAGTGTGGATCGCCCAGCGCACCGGCACCCACCGCCAGCGGGTTCAGGACCGCGTTCCCCAGCCCCGCGTCTACATGGTGTGGAACATTCCCCAGTTCGGCTCGCCCGACGCCGATTATCTCGATCTGGTGAGCGACATCCTGTCCCAGGGCAAATCGTCGCGCCTGTACAAGAGGCTGGTCTACGACGAACAGATCGCCACCAGCGTCACAGCTAATGCCGGGATGCGCGAGATCGGCGGGCAGTTCGAGATCTCGGCCACCGCCAAACCGGGCGGGAGCCTGGAACAGATCGAGCGCGGCATTCAGGAGGAACTCGACCGCTTCCTCCGCGACGGCCCGACGGCCGAAGAACTCGAGCGAGTCCGCACCCAGTATCGCGCCGCCTTCATTCGCGGCATCGAGCGCATCGGCGGCTTCGGCGGCAAGTCGGACCGTCTGGCCATCGGCGAGGTTTTCCTGGGCGATCCCAGCTCCTTCAAGCCTTCCTTGCAGCGGGTTGAATCCGCCACCGCCGCCGATCTCAAGTCAGCCGCCGTGCGCTGGCTCTCCGATGGCGTCTACCAGCTCGAAGTCGTCCCGTTCCCCTCCTACGCCGCCTCTCCGACGGGCGTTGACCGCAAGCAGCCGCCCGCGCCCGGCGCTCCGCCGGCGCTCAAACTGCCGGCCGTCCAACACGGCAAGCTCTCCAATGGCCTTCGCGTCGAGCTCACCGAGCGGCACGATCTTCCGGCCATTGACTTTTGGCTCTCCTTCGACGCCGGCTACGCGGCCGACTCCCCGGCCGGCGCCGGCACCGCCAAGCTGGCCGCCGCCATGCTGGTGGATGGAACCGCTCGGCGCAGCGCTCTTGAAATCAGCGAGCAGCTCCAGCTTCTCGGCGCACGCCTCACCGCCGCCTCCAATCTCGATCAGACCTCGGTTTACCTGAGCGCCCTCCGCGACAAGCTTCACCCCTCGCTCGAACTTTTCGCCGATGTCGTCCTTCATCCATCCTTCCCGGCCGCCGATTTTGATCGCGAGCAAAAGCTCCAGCTCGCCGCCATCGAACGCGAGCGCGTGACGCCAATCCAGATGGGCCTGCGCGTGCTCCCCGCTCTCATTTACGGCAAGGATCACGCCTACGGCCATCCCCTCACCGGCTCCGGAACCGCGGCCACCGTCTCCGGCCTGACTCGCGACGACCTGGTTCGCTTCCATCGGACCTGGTTCCATCCCAACAACGGCACGCTCATCGTCGTCGGCGACACCACCATGGCCGATCTGCTTCCCGGGCTCGAGCGCATCTTCGGCGCCTGGAAGCCCGGCCAGGCGCCCGCCAAAAACATCGCCGCCGGCCAGCCGCCCGCGCACCCCGTGGTCTACCTGATGGACCGCCCCGGCTCGCAGCAGTCCGTCATCTTCACCGCCGGCCTCGCCCCGGCGGGCGGCAATCCGGAACAGCCGGCCATCGACATCATGAACGACGTCCTGGGCGGCACCTTCAGCTCGCGCCTGAACATGAATCTCCGCGAGGATAAACACTGGTCCTATGGCGTATTCAGCCTCGTCCTGGAGGCGCGAGGCCAGCAGCCGTTCTTCACCATTTCGCCGGTCCAGACCGACAAGACCAAAGAGGCCATGGAGCAGATCCTCGCTGAGCTCCGCGGCATCTCCGGCCCGCGGCCGGTGACGCCCGAAGAACTCACGCTCGCCCGTGAGCACGCCATTCTCCAGCTCCCCGGATCTTTGGAGACGCGCTTCGGCTGGGGCAGCCAGCTCCAGCAGCAGCTTCGCCTCGGCCTCGCCGACGACTATCTCGACGCCTTCGCCGCCACCGTCAAACGGCTCGACGCCGCTCAAGTCGAGGCCGCCGCCCGCCAGGTGGTGCGGCCCGATCAGCTCGTTTGGGTGGTGGTGGGCGACCGCGCCAAAATCGAGCCCGGCATCCGCGAGCTCGGCATCGGTGAAATCCGTCTCTTCGACGGCTCCTCGGGCCTCTGAGCGGCCCGCCTACTTGTAGGCCGCTACCCCGGTGACGCGCTCGCCGATCACCAGCGTGTGGATGTGCTCGGTGCCTTCGTACGTCTTCACCGTCTCCAGGTTGCACATGTGACGCATGATCGGGTAGTCGTCGATGATGCCGTTGCCGCCCAGCAGATCGCGGCTCAGCCGCGCGCACTCCAGCGCCATTCCGACGTTGTTCCGCTTCAGCATCGACACATGCGCCGGATCGAGCTTTCCCTGGTCCTTCAACCGCCCCGCGTGCAGCGCCAGAAGTTGCGCCTTGGTGATCTCGGTGATCATCCAGGCCAGCTTCTCCTGCACCAGTTGATGCGAGGCGATCGGCCGGTCGTCGAACTGCTTCCGCATGATCGTGTACTGCCGCGCCGTCTCGTAGCAGTCCATCGCCGCCCCGATCACGCCCCACCCGATTCCGTACCGCGCCTGCGTCAGACATGCCAGCGGCGCCTTTAGCCCTTTGGCGCCCGGCAGCATCGCCGAAGCCGGCACACGGCAGTCGCTGAAGGCGAGGCTGCCGGTCACCGATGCCCTCATCGAGAGCTTGCCGTGAATCTCGCTCGAGCTGAATCCCGGCGTCCCCTTCTCCACCAGAAATCCCCGGATGCCTTCGCTCGTCCGCGCCCACACGATCGCCACATCAGCCACCGGCGCATTCGTGATCCACGTCTTTTCGCCGTTCAGGATCCAGTGCTCCCCGTCCTGGTGCGCCTTCGTCAACATCCCCGCCGGGTTGGACCCGAAGGCCGGCTCGGTCAGCCCGAAGCATCCAATGGCCTCGCCCGATTGCAGCTTCGGCAGCCACTTCTGCTTCTGATCCTCGCTTCCGAAGGTATGGATCGGATACATCACCAGCGCGCCCTGCACCGACACAAAGCTTCTCACCCCGGAATCCGCCCGCTCGATCTCCTGCATGATCAGGCCGTACTCGACGTTGCTCATTCCGGCGCAGCCATAGCCTTCCAGATTCGCCCCCAGGAATCCCAGGGCCCCGATCTCCGGAATCAACTCCTTGGGAAAACGCCCCTCGCGGTAGCAGTCCTTCATGAGCGGCGCCACGCGCTCGTCCACGAACTGGCGCGCCGTCTGGCGGACCAGCAATTCCTGTTCGCTGAACTGAGAGTCAATCAGCAGGTAATCAACACCGGGAAAGCGAGGCATACGGTTATTCTGATTCTAGCGCCGGCCAGCAGGCGCTATTCCGGATTCAAAATGCCGTGCGGGGCAAGCCGGAACAGCCTGAGTTGCTGAAGAGGAGATATTGGGAAATGGAGCGGGAGACGGGATTCGAACCCGCGACATCAACCTTGGCAAGGTTGCACTCTACCAGCTGAGTTACTCCCGCCTGTGCGGATCTTTCATTGTCCCGCAGTCCCTCAATCGGTGTCAATTTGCTTTCGCCGCGCCTCGCCGGGGGCCCCGGAGCCATGGAACGCCTGGTTGGCGCACGTCTTTTTTGTATTTCATATTACGTAAGAGAAATTACATTACAATGATGGGCCGAAACCGAATCGCCCGTCGGCGCCCCCTCTTGACGAGGGCACTCCGACGGCCAGAATGGGCTCCCGGAGGCCTCCCGTGCCGAACCATTATCAATCGTGTGTGTTTTGGATAAGCATATGAAAATAAATATGTTAAAAATTCCGTAACTTACGCCTTGCCTGCTTGGGCAACTATGCTAGACTGAAGTTCCGCAGACGGAGGACAGAGTGGTTTTTGGCCACGAGTGACATCCTGTTCGGTCGCCGGTCTCCAACCGAGTTGTAATTGAGACACCGTGGTTTTCCACAGGGCGGTGGAAAATCTGTGCAAAATCTGCGTTTTGCCGCATGAATGTCTGGGATCAGATCAAGAATCAAATTTCGCGCAAAATCACCAGCGAGGCGTTTCAAAACTGGGTGGCGCGTACCTCCCAGGTGTCGTTCGATCAGGGCACCTTGGTCGTCAGCGTACCCGACGAAGCGACGCGCCGGTGGATGCAGGAAGAATATGCCGGCGAGGTTTGGACGTCGATCCAGGACCTCGGCGCCGCTGTCCACCACATCGTCTACCGCGATTCCTCCGACGGCGTTTCGGGCAATGGACCCGAGCCCGCGGCCGCTGCTGAAACCGAGGAGTTGTTTTCGCCTTCCATCAGCCTGAATCCCCAGTTCACCTTCGACAACTTCGTTGTCGGCTCTTGCAATCAGTTCGCCCACGCCGCGGCCAAGGCGGTCGCCACGGTTCCCGCCAAGACGTATAACCCGCTCTTCATTTACGGCGGCACCGGCATGGGAAAAACGCACCTGATGCACGCCATCGGCCGCGAGCTCCAGTCCCGCTATGCGCGCATGCGGATCATCTATACGTCGAGCGAGCGCTTCATGAACGAGATGATCAACTGCATCCGCCTGCAGCGCATGCAGCAGTTTCATCAACATTACCGCTCGGCCGACGTGCTCCTTGTCGACGACATTCAGACGCTCGGCAACAAAGAGCGCACCCAGGAAGAGTTCTTCCATACCTTCAACGAGCTCTACGAGCATCAGAAGCAGATTGTCATCTCCAGCGACTCACCCCCCAAGAACACCGCCGGCCTGGTCGAGCGGCTCCGCTCGCGCTTCGAATGGGGGCTGATGGTGGACGTGCAGCCGCCGGACCTGGAAACCAAGATGGCCATCCTCGACAAAAAGGCCGGCGACAACGGCGTGCGCCTGCCGGAAGATGTCCGCGTTTTCATCGCCACCCGGACCAAATCCAACGTTCGCGAGCTCGAAGGCTCTCTCGTCAAGCTGATGGCGTATTCGAGCGTCACCGACGTCCCCATCAACCTGGCCATGGCCCAGCAGGTGTTGAAGCACCTCACGCTCGGCCAGGAGCGCAAGGTGACCATCGACACCATCATCAAAGCCGTCTCCGAGAAGTTCTCCCTGCAGCCCGCGCAACTGAAGCAGAAGAGCAACTCGCAGCAGATCGCCTATCCCCGCCAGATCGCCATGTACCTGGTGAAGGACCTGACCGCGGCCTCCCTGCCGGAAATCGGACGCGCCTTTGGCGGCAAGCACCACACCACGGTGCTTCATTCGATCCAGAAGATCGAGCAGCTGCGCCAGAAGAAGCCCGATTTGAACAGTTTATTGAACAGCATAACTGATTCATTCCATTAAACTTATATGAGTTTTCCACAGATAGGGGTCGGAAAAGGCTGTGAACGTGTGTGCAGAACCCCGGCCCAAGCCCGAACTTCCTCCCCGGACGACCTATTTTTCCACCGCCGATGCTGGTCAAAACCGATTTATTTTTGTATAATTTAGAGAGAAATCAACATTTCAACAGGCCCTATGAATTCGGTTCAGGAAATGCTTGATTTTGTGGCCTGAACACCAGGAGAATCCAAACGCATGGAGTTCACGGTAAACAAGACGGATCTGGTTCGCGAGCTGAGCCTTTCGCAGGGCGTGGTGGAGAAGAAAACCACCATACCGATCCTGTCGAATGTGCTCGTGGAGGCCTCGGGAGAGTCCATCCAACTGACCGCGACGGACCTGGAACTGGGGATCCGCTGTGTGTGCCCGGCCAAGGTGCACAAGCCCGGCTCGGGCACGATCCCGGCCAAGCGGCTGCTGGACTATGTCCGCCTGCTCCCCGATGCCGAGTTGCAGATCAAGATGCTGGACAATCAGTGGGCCAGCCTGGTGTGCGGCCGCTCCCGGACGCGCATCGCCGGAATGTCCCGTGAAAGCTTTCCGGAACTCCCCGCCACGCCCGACCTGCTCGCCGAAATCCCGGCCGGCATTCTGTCGTCGATGATTGCCAAGACCATCTTCGCCATCTCGGCCGAGGAGTCGCGCTTCACCCTCAACGGAGCGCTGCTGCTGCTGCGCAGCGACGCCATCGTCATGGTGGCCACCGACGGCCATCGTCTGGCCATGGTGGAAGTCGCCGTTGAAATGCCCGGCCTGGCGTCGCAGTACCGCGCCCTGCTCCCCCGAAAGGCGATGAGCGAAATCCTGAAGCTCGACCTGGATGCCCCGAAGGAATCTAAAATCCGCTTCTCCGGCGACGAAAATCACCTATTCTTCGATTTCGGCGGCCGCCTGCTGCTGAGCCGCAAGCTGACCGGGAACTTTCCCGACTTCGAGCGCGTGCTGCCCAAAGAAGTCCCTCACACGCTCGACATTGCCCGCGACGACCTCCGCGGCTCTCTCGAACGCGTCGCCCAATTTTCCGATGAACGCTCGCGCGCCGTGCGTGTCAAAGTGGCCGCCGGCGAAGTCAAGATCCACTCCTCGCTCTCCGACACCGGGGAAAGCGAGGAAAGCATGCCGGTCAGCTACGACGGCCCGGCGGTTGAGATCGGCTTCAACGCCCAATACCTTCTCGACTTCCTGCGCGCCGTCAATGGCAACGACGTAACCCTGTTGTTCAAAGATGCCAACAGCGCCGGCGAACTCCGGCCGGGTGCCGATGGCGCCCAGCAGATTTATCGCTACGTCGTGATGCCCATGCGCATTTGAAGTCTCCGCCCAGGCGCCGGATGCAGGGCGGGAAAGGTTCGAATTCAGTTCTGATATGGCAACGAAAGAAGTAACGCCGGTGGAGGCGTACGATTCCACCAGCATCAAGGTCCTCGAAGGTCTCGAGGCGGTCCGCAAGCGCCCGGCCATGTACATCGGCTCGACGCGCGAGGCCGGGCTGCACCATCTGGTCTACGAGGTGGTCGACAACTCGGTCGATGAAGCCCTGGCCGGCTTTTGCACCGAGGTCGATGTCACCATTCACATGGACAACTCCGTCACGGTCGTGGACAACGGCCGCGGGATTCCGGTGGACATCCACAAGGAAGAGGGCATCTCGGCCGCCGAAGTCGTGATGACCAAGCTCCACGCCGGTGGCAAGTTCGACACCAACAGCTACAAAGTCTCCGGCGGGCTCCATGGCGTCGGCGTGAGCTGCGTCAACGCGCTTTCCGAACTGCTCAGCCTGACCATCTGGCGCGACAAAGCAACGTGGGAGCAGGAGTACGAGCGCGGCGTCCCCAAGGCCCCGCTCGTCCAGACCGGCCGGGCCGGCAGCAAGAGGGGCACCAAGATCACCTTCAAGCCCGACACCACCATCATGGAGGCCACCGAGTTCAACTTCGACACTCTCTCGCAGCGCCTCCGCGAGCTCGCCTTCCTCAACAAAGGCCTGAAAATCACCCTCAGCGACGAACGCGTCGACCCGGTCAAGAGCCACGAATTCCTTTACACCGGCGGCATCGCCGAGTTCATCCGCCACCTGAACCGCGGCAAGGCCGTGCTCCACGACAAGCCCATCTATCTGGAAGGGGAGCGCGACGTCACCGACGGCAAGCTCTCCATGGAGATCGCGCTCCAGTACAACGACGGCTATTCGGAAACCCTGTTCAGCTTCGCCAACAACATCAACACCGTCGACGGCGGCACGCACCTGAGCGGGTTCCGCAGCGCCCTCACCCGCACCATCAACGCCTACGGCCAGAGCGCCGGAATGTTCAAGGACGTCAAGGAAAACCTCACCGGCGACGACGTCCGCGAGGGCCTCACCGCGGTGGTCAGCGTCAAGCTCCCGCAGCCCCAGTTCGAAGGCCAGACCAAGGGTAAGCTCAACAGCGACATCCAGGGCAAAGTCACCGAGTTCGTCAACGAGCGCCTCGGCGAATACTTCGACAAGAATCCGGCGGTGATGAAGAAGATCGTCGCCAAGGCCATTGACGCCGCGCGCGCCCGCGAAGCCGCGCGCAAAGCCCGCGATCTTACCCGGCGCAAAGGCGCGCTCGATTCCGGCGGCCTGCCCGGCAAGCTCGCCGACTGCCAGGAGAAAGACCCCGAGCGCTGCGAGCTCTTCCTGGTGGAGGGCGAATCGGCCGGCGGCACCGCCAAAACCGGACGCGACCGCCGCTATCAGGCCATCCTCCCCCTCAAAGGCAAAATCCTCAACGTCGAAAAGGCGCGCTACGACAAAATGCTCGCCCACGACGAAATCCGCTCCATGATCACCGCCATCGGCACCGGCATTGGAGCCCAGGACTTCGACCCCGCCAAGCTGCGCTATCACAAGATCATCATCATGACCGACGCCGATGTGGACGGCTCCCACATCCGCACGCTCCTTCTCACCTTCTTTTTCCGCCACATGCAGGAGCTCATCAAGCGCGGCAATGTCTTCGTCGCCCAGCCGCCGCTCTACCGCATCAAAAAAGGCAAAAGCGAAAAGTACATCAAGGACGACAAGGAATTCACCCGCGAGATCCTGCGCCGCGCTACCGAAAATCTTTACGTCGAAACCTCGGCCAACCCTCCCGCCCGCCTCGAGGGCGCCGAGCTGCGCGCCTTCCTCATGCTGCTCGATGAATTCGGCCAGATCGCCCGCCGCTTCGAGCGCCGGATGCGCGATGCGCGCATTGTCGAGCTCGTCGCCAACACCAGCTTCCACCTGGACACCAAGGCCGACTTCCAGGAGGAGGCCAACATCCGCGCCCTGCTCGACGCCGTCACCGCCGCCGGCATCACGGCTTCGCTCGCCCGCGACGAGGAGCACTCCGCCTGGGCCGTCGCCTACCACGACCCCACCAACGCTGAGCGCTTCGTCAACGTCGAGCTCGCCTCGCAGCCCGAGTACCGGCGCCTCCGCTCCCTCGCCCGCCAGGCGTCCAAGTACAACTATCCGCCCTTCACCGTCGTGCGCGACTCTTTGCGCGACGTCAAGAACACCTGGGCCGACCTGCTCGACCACGTCCGCAACGAAGGCATGCGCGAAGTCAACATCCAGCGCTACAAGGGCCTCGGCGAAATGAACCCGGACCAGCTCTGGGAAACCACCATGAACGCCGAAACCCGCACGCTGCTGAGAGTTGAACTGCAGGACATGGCCGAAACCGAGGCCATCTTCTCCACCCTCATGGGCGAGGATGTCGAAGGCCGCCGCAAATTCATCGAGGAAAACGCCCTCGACGTCCGCAATCTGGACATCTGAGCCGCGGCCCACGCCGGCCCTCTCTCCAATGTGATAGCGTGGCCGCAGCGGAGGGTTTTTTCCGTGGCCCACGTCAGTCGCCGTGACTTCTTAAGATCCAGCGCCGCCGGAGTTCTTGCCCTGGGCTCGGGCGGCGCACTCGAGGCCTTCACTCCGAAGCGCTCCGCCACCGGCATGGTCACCCTCGGACGCTCCGGCGTCCAGGTCACCCGCCTCGCCTTCGGCACCGGCACTTTCGGCGGACGCGTCCAGCACGGCCTCGGCCAGCCCGAGTTCACACGCCTGGTCCGCTATGCCTACGACCGCGGCATCCGCTTCTTTGAAACCGCCGACAGCTATCACGGAATGCCACAGATGCTCGCCGCCGCACTCGACGGCATCCCGCGCGACAGCTATCGTCTGATGACCAAATACAACACCGCCCGCAAGGACAATCCCCAGGCGGCGATCGACGGCTTCCGCAAGGATCTCCATTCGGAGTATTTCGACATCCTGCTGCTGCACTGCGTCCGCAGCCCGGCCTGGCCCGGGGAGTTGAGGCGGCTCGAAGACGCCTTTTCGGAAGCGAAATCGAAAAAGGTCATCCTGTCGCACGGCGCCTCCGTGCACGGCCTCCCCGCCCTCGGCGCTTTCCCGGGAACCGATTGGCTCGACGTCGCCATGATTCGCATGAACCACAACGGCACGCGCATGGACAACTTCAACACCCTCGACCTCGACGAGCCAGGTATCGTCCCGGAAGTAGTCGAGCAGACGAAGAAAATTCACGCCCAGGGCGCCGGCGTCATCAGCATGAAGCTCGTGGGCGAGGGCCGGTTCACGCGGCGCGAGGACCGCCAGGCCTCGCTGCGCTTCGCCATGGGCCTGGGCTGCGTCGATTGCGTCACCATCGGCTTCAAAAACACCGCCGAGATCGACGAAGCGATCGAGAATCTCGACCTGGCCCTGAACGCCTGAGCGCTCTTCCCTGCCTCAGACGTAAATCCGCTTCACCCGCGCGCTGATGCCGCATAGCACGCTGTAGGAGATCGTCCCCGCCACCCGCGCAATCTGCTGCGCGTCGATCCGCACGCCGCCCTCCTCGCCCAGCAGCGGCACCGTCCACGTCCGCCGACCGTGGTACCGTCGGTACATGGCAAGCCGTGGCACCAGCGTCCGCCTCAGCCCCCGCCTGAGCGAGCGGCTCGAAGCCGCGTCACAGCATTTTGGCAAGGACCGCGACTGGATCGTTACGCGCGCCATCGAGGAGTACCTCGAGAACGCTTATCCGGAAGCTCTGGTCGACGAGGCGAAGAGGCAGTCGCTGATCGCCGCCGCCAGCAGAACCAAGGACGAACTCTATTGGGAAAATCTGCGGGACCCCAAAGGCTGACGCTGAAACGTGGCGACGTCGTTATTGGCGTGTGGTCGCGCGATTATTCCAAAGCGAGACCGGGCCTCGTCGTCCAGTCCGATCTCTTCAACGAGCACCACCCGAGCGTCACGGTCTGCCCGGTCACCTCGGAACTGATCGACGCCACGCTGTTCCGCCTCGTCGTCGATCCCGCCGAAACCAACGGTTTGAAGAAGCGTTCACAGATTATGATCGACAAGATTCAGACCGTACCCAGAGAGAAGCTATCGAAGAAGGCCGGCCGCCTCAGTGCCTCGGAAATGGAAACGATAAACCAGGCGCTGGCGCGGTGGATCGGGTTGGAGGGTGCCTTCGTGACGGGCCGTGAGATCAGCGGCTCTCCGAGCCGAAGCCTTCGCCGCCGCCGCTGAAACTCAGACGTAAATCCGCTTCACCCGCGCGCTGATGCCGCACAGCACGCTGTAGGAAATCGTCCCCGCCACCCGCGCAATCTGCTGCGCGTCGATCCGCACGCCGCCCTCCTCGCCCAGCAGCGTTACCGCGTCCCCCGGCTTCAGATGCGGCGCCGACGTCAGGTCGATGGTGGTCAGGTCCATCGACACCGCGCCCAAAATTGCCGCCGGTTTCCCGCCGGCGATCACTCTGCCCCGGTTCGACAGACGGTGGGGAATGCCGTCGGCGTAGCCGGCCGCAAGCACGCCGATGCGCATCGGCGCCGGAGCCCGGAACATGCCGCCATAGCCGACGCGCGCCCCCGCCGGAATGTTTTTCACCGCCAGCACCGCCGCCTTCCAGCTCAGCGCCGGCTTCACCTGCAGGAGCCGCTGCGGCCCCGCGCCGCGCACGGTCGGCGAAACGTAGCCGTAAATCGCGTGCCCCGGCCGCACCATCCGGCCCCAGGCCTCGCGCCGCGCATACGCAACCGGGATGCTGCTCGACAAATGCGCGAATTCCGGTGCGATACCCAGTCCGGCGAGCCCGGCCCGAATCTCCTCGAAGGTCCGCACCTGCTCCTCGGTCTGCCCGCCGACGTAATCGGCGGCCGAGGCGAAATGCGTCATCAGCCCTTCCAGCCGAGCATGCGTGCAGGCCCGCACCGTCTCGGCGATCTCCCCGGCTCCGGCCCTCGTGCCCAGCCTCCCCATGCCGCTGTCGATTTTCAGATGATACGCGGCCGGCGCCGCCTGGCGCGCCGAAGCGAGCGCGTCCCAGGCGCGGACGTCATCGAGGGAGTGAATCACCGGCGTCAGCCGGTATTCGATCAGCGCCTCCCGTTCGCCGGGCAGAAAGTCCGCCATCACCAGAATGCGCGCCTCGATTCCGGCATCGCGCAGCGCCGCGCCCTCCTCGACGCTGCTCACCGCCAGCCACCGCGCGCCCCGGCCCTCCAGCGTCCGCGACACCTCCACCGCCCCGTGCCGATAGGCGTCGGCCTTCACCACCGGCATCACTTCCACGCCCGGCCCGGTCAACTCGCGCAGCGCGTCGAAGTTCGCGGAGATCTGCCCGAGTGAAACCTCCACCCAGGAGCGCCGCGCGAACACGCTCATGCCGCCCCGGCGCCGGCCGCCAGCGCCGCCGACACCATCTGCCGCGCCTCGTCCTGGATGCGCCGCAAATGATCGGTGCCGCGGAAGCTCTCCGCATACAGCTTGTAAACATCCTCGGTGCCCGAGGGACGCGCCGCGAACCAGCCGCTGGCCGCCACCACTTTCAGCCCGCCGATCGGCGCGCCGTTGCCCGGCGCCGTGGTCAGCATCGCCGTGATCGGCTCGCCCGCCAGCTCCCGCGCCCCCACGCGCTCCGGCGACAGCTTCCCCAGCACCGCCTTCTGCTCCGCCGTGGCCGGCGCGTCGATCCGCTCATACACCGGGTCGCCGTACTCGCCCGCCAGCTCGCGATACACCTCGCCCGGGTCGCGCCCCAGCCGCGCGGTCATCTCCGCCGCCAGCAATCCCAGGATCATCCCGTCCTTGTCGGTGCTCCACGCCGAGCCGTCCCTCCGCAGAAACGACGCCCCCGCGCTCTCCTCGCCCGCAAAGCCCATCGACCCGTCCAGCAGCCCGTCCACAAACCATTTGAACCCCACCGGCGTCTCCACCATCTTTCGCCCCAGCCCCGCCGCCACGCGGTCGATAATGGCGCTCGAAACCAGCGTCTTGCCGATGCCCGCCCCCGCGCTCCAGCCCGGCCGGTGCCGGAACAGATACCAGATCGCCGCCGCCAGATAGTGATTCGGGTTCAACAGGCCCGCGCTGGGCGTCACGATCCCGTGCCGGTCGTGGTCGGTGTCGCAGGCGAAGGCGACGTCGAATTTGTCTTTCAACGCGATCAACCCCGCCATCGCATAGGGCGACGAGCAGTCCATCCGGATGCGCCCGTCCCAGTCGAGCGACATGAACCGGAACGTCGGATCGATCGCCGGATTCGTCACCGTCAGGTCGAGCCCGTACCGTTCGGCCACGCGCGCCCAATACGCCGCCCCCGCGCCGCCCAGCGGATCCACGCCCAGGCGCAACTCCGCGGCTTTCACCGCTTCCAGGTCCACCACGGTTCCCAGTTCGCCGATGTACCCGGTCATGTAGTCGTGCCGGTGCGTCGTCGCGGCCTTCAGCGCCCGCTCGAGCGGCATCCTCTTCACGCCGCTCAGCCCCGCCGCCAGCAGCTCATTGGCCCGCTTCTGGATGGCGCCGGTCACCGAGGTGTCCGCCGGGCCGCCGTTCGGCGGATTGTACTTGAATCCCCCGTCCTCCGGCGGATTGTGCGACGGCGTGATCACCACCCCGTCGGCCAGCCCCTGCCTCCGCCCGCGGTTGTAGCCCAGAATCGCGTGCGACAACACCGGCGTCGGCGTGTAACCCCGGTCCTGATCGATCATCGTCTCGACGCCGTTGGCCGCCAGCACTTCGAGCGCGGTCGAAAACGCCGGCTCGCTCAGCCCATGCGTGTCCATCGCCAGAAACAGCGGCCCTGTCACCCCGGCGCCGCCCCGGTACTCGGCTATGGCCTGGCTGATGGCCGCGATATGCGCGTCGTTAAACGAGCAGGCGAGCGAGCTTCCGCGATGCCCCGATGTACCGAACGAGATTCTCTGCGCGGCGGCGCCTGGGTCCGGCCGGTTCGTGTAATACGCGGAGATCAGTCTCGGAATGTTGGCCAGCATGGATGCCGGCGCGGGTTTTCCTGCAAGCGGGTGTACGGCCATTTCGTTCCATTCTCGCTCGTTCAGCCCTCCGCCGCCGCCCTCACCGCCGCCCGACCAGGCCGAGCAGCAGCGCCTCATACCGGTCCGTCACCGTGTCCCAGCTATAGCGCTCCGCCACGCGCCGCGCCGCCCGCCGGCCCCACTCGGCGCGCTCCCCCGGACCCATCGCCAGCGCCTCCCGCATCCGCTCTCCGAGCGTCTCCGCCCGAAACGCCAACCCCGCCTCCCCGGCCACTTCGGCGTTTTCCGGCGTGTCCAGATACAGCGTCAGTGCTCCCCGGCCCATCGCCTCGATCAGCGCCGGATGCGTGCCGCCCACCTCGGTGGCCTGGATATAGGCGAAGCAGTGCGACTGCAGCTCCGCGTAGCCGGTTCCATAGATCGCTCCCGGCGCAACCACTCTCTCGTCCCGCGTGTCGCGCACCCGCGCAATGTAGTCCGGCGCGTAAGGCGCATCGCCGATCAACGCCAGCTTCAACGGCGTGTCCAGTTTCTCGAACGCCTCCCGCACCAGCAGAGCGTTATTCTCCGGCTCCATCCGGCTCACGTACAGAAAATACCGTCCCGGCTCCAGCCCCAGCCGGTCGAGCGCCGCCCGCGTCGTCACCGCGCCGATCTGCGCCCCATAAGGGATGAACACCGAATCCTTCCCGTAGCGTTCGCGATAGTAGCGCTGGATGTGTACGGCGTCGCTCACAACGACGTTCGGAAACCATGTCGCCATTCTTTCCGACAGCGCGTACCACGCCTGGGCGAAGGAGTTCCATTTCTTCCGGTGCCGCTCCAGGCCGTCCACGTTCAACGCCACCGGCACACCCGCCATCCGCGCCAGCGGAGTGAAAACCGCGTTGGCCGCGTTGCAGTACAGCGCCGCCTGCGGGCGATGAAACATGAGGTGGAGCGTCGACAGGAACGTGTGGCTCAGCGTCTCAAAATATTTGTGACGAATCGCCGGCGCGTGGCGCAGCCTCACGCCGCGATATTCCGGAGCCGGGTATGCGTCCCGGCAGTAGACCGTCACCTCGTGCCCGCGCCCCGCCAGCCGCGTGCTCAACTCCTCGGCGAAGGTCTCAAACCCTCCGTAATTCGCCGGAATGCCCCGCGTGCCCAGAATGGCAAAGCGGCCGCGCGGCGGCACGGTGGAAATGTTCTATCCCCTCGAAGCCTTGGAGCGCGACAGCACCCGCGCGCCCGCTTTCGGAGCCGGCCGGCTCACCGGCTTATAGGAAAACCACTCCGCCAGGTATTCGTCGCCCACCCGCTTGCGCTTCATGATGTCCCGCCGCTTGGACAGCACGCGCTTCCAGTTGCGAAGAATGTAGGCGAACGCTTTCAGCGAGCTCTGTTCCCGCAGCAGGCACGCCCCCAGCACCACCAGATCGCGCGACGTTATCGACAGCCAGTTGCGCCGGTACAGGTCCCCGCTCATGTTCTTGATGCGCATCAGGAACCGGTTCTTCACCGAGTGCATGTTGATTTCCGGCGGCAGCGCCCGCCGGTTGCCCGGCAGCACATTGCGCACGTGATAGCCGCGCGCGTGCGGCGTGTAGATGCACCGCCAGCCCATCAACTGCGCCCGCCACGCCACGTCGGCGTCCTCCCGGTACACAAAAAAATCCGAGTCGAAGAACTCCCCGTCCACCGAGATGTCTTCGATCATCTTCCGCCGGTACAGCGCCGCCGCCGCCGTGGCTCCGAATACGTACTCGTGATTGAGATAGTGCCCGTTGTCCACTTCCTGGCTCCCCCGGTCCAGGTGCCGCAGCATCGGCGTGAAGTATATCCCGGTGGAATCCACCAGCGGCTTCTCCGGCAGGTCGAAGTTCGACAGAATCGACAGCAGCTTCCCGCACACCGTCCCTACCTTCGGATCCAGTTGCCCGGCCTCCACCAGCGCCTGGATGAAGTTCGGCAGCAGCAGCACGTCCGGATTCAGACTCAACACCCATTCGCCGTCCGACAGCGCGATCGCCTGGTTCTGCGCCGCCGCGAAGCCGATGTTCTCGCCGTTGTAAACGATCACGCAGCGGTCCTCGAACTGTTCGAGAATGTCCACGGTCCCGTCGGTCGAGGCGTTATCGATGACGATAATCTGCTTGCTGAGGTATTTCTGCGCCAGCACCGATTCCAGACACCGTTTAATGAACCGGCCGCTATTGTACGTCACAATCGTGACGGAAACCCGATCGTTATAGGACATGCGGATGCGTATTATTTCCTAGTTTCCGTTGCTCGAATTGGTCCAGCATCAATGCTTTGTTCCGGTCAGTACCGCCTTCGTTCGAACCGGCCATAAAAACAGTACGAACGGCTAGCCGAATCACTTTTCCATATACGGCTACCGGTTTGAAACTTGCCTTCCGGCAAATCGAGTAAAGCATCCGCAACAGACTGCCGGCGGTTACAGAAACCCCTACCCCCCGCCGCCCGAACGGCCGGAAGTGCTTGGACGCGTACTTTAGCAGGCTAACATACCAGACCAGCTCACGGCACTCCCAGGGCACCGAGGCCACGCTGTGCCCACCCGTGTGCTTTGCCTCAATCGACGGAAAATAAAGGATCCGCGCACCTGACTCCCGCGCCCGTTTGCAAAAATCGACATCCTCGAACCAGATCGGATGGAAGCGCTCGTCGAAGCCTCCCAGCCGCTGCCACAGCTCTCGCCGGAAAAGCAAAAACGCCCCCGCCGGCTGTTCCACCTCGCCGGACAACTCCGGATCGCGATCCAGGTACCGGTAGTACCGATTCACCGGATTCGCGGGAAATACACGGTTAATGCCGAGCACTTCGAATGCCAGCGTCACCGGCCGCGGCAGCCTCCGCAGCCCGAATCCCCGCTGCGCCCGGCCGTCCTCGCCCACCAGTTTCCCCGCCGCCATCCCGGCCCCGTCCTTACGGCAGGCCTCGGCCAGAGCCTCCGGCGCGCCGAGCAGCTCCACGTCCGGATTCAACAGAAGGATGAACTCCTCCTCACACGCCGCCACCGCCTGGTTCACCGCCGCAGCGAAGCCCCGGTTCTCCTCGTTGGCGATGCACAAGACATTCTTGAATCCGCGGGCCAGCGCAACCGTGCCGTCGCCCGAGCCGTTGTCGACAACCGTGACCGCGATGCCGCCGCACGAGCGCAGGCAGCGCTCAATCACCGCCGCCGAGTTGTAGGCCACGACGACAGCGCGGACCGCGCCCGCCCTTTGCGGCTGCCTTATGTCAGCGCGCAGTAGATTCTCCAATAGGTGTCAAACCCGGTCTTTCGCTGTAAGTCACGGATTTCGGCTTCGCTTTCGGTCAATATGATCCGCAACACCTCGGCCCTCGCCCCGTCGGGATGCAGGCGGCGAAGCGCTTGATACCTTCGCCAGCCTTGCCACTTCCCGGCCGCAAAAGCGGCTCCCGCTCCGTGGCGAAGAGCCAACAACCCCCACAGCGTCTGCCCAACGGTCACTGACCAACCATAATAACGAAACCAGCCGGCCGGATAGTGCTTGGCGATCAGAAGAACCTGATTCCTAGAGATGCGCCGCACCGCCGCCGGATTCCATTTTCCCCACGTCGCGCTGCCCTGGTGCACCGCCACCGCCTCCGGCACATACACGCCCGACAGCCCTTCGACGGCGCAGCGCAGCCCGAAATCCACGTCTTCCAGATACGATTCGAAGCTCTCGTCCAGCTCTCCCACCCGCTCGAAAAGCTCCCTCCGGAACAGCGAAGCCGTAAACGGCGCCATCCGGATCGCCCGCCGCCGGCTCCACTCCGGCCCGTCCTTGCGCCCATTGCCGCAGTGCCAGGCGCATCCGCTCCGCGCCACCAGGTCCCAGGTCCCGTCCAGCACCGCCGGATCGGCCGCTGACAGCAGCTTCCCCGCCCCGAACCACCCCTCCGCCGCCCCGGCCCGTAGACTCTCCAGCCAGTCCGGCCGCGGCTCCACGTCGTTGTTCACCACTGCCACCCACTCCCGCCGGCACTCCCGCAGCCCCCGGTTCACCGCCGCGGCAAACCCGCGATTGCCCTCCATTTCCACAACCTGGGCGCCCAGTTTCCGCGCCGCTTCAGCCGAGCCGTCCGTGCTCCCGTTGTCCACCACCACAATCTCGGCCGGCGGCTCCGTTTGCCGCTCCAGCGCCGGAACCAGCGTCTCCAGCAGATCCCGCCGGTTCCAGCTCGGAATGAGGATCGAGACGCCGTCCATCTCAGCCGCCGCCCAGGCGCGGCAGACGCTTGCGCACCAGAAACCATAAGTTGTACAGCCCGTCGCGCCACGGGTTCAGTTTGATCTCGCCCAGCCGCGACGAGTACAAAATCGAGATCTCGGCGAAGCGGATCCGCCGGCTCTTCAACGCCTCGATCTTGATCTCCTCGGAGAACGCCATTCCGTCGGCCTCCAGCCGCATCTCATCGAGAATCGACCTCCGGAACACCCACATGCCCGACTGCGAGTCCCGCACCCAGCGGAAATACAGCAGCGACATCGCCAGCGACAGGATGAAATTTCCGATCTTGTGCTTGAAGCTCATCGCCCGCCGGTCGCGCACCGGAAAGCGGCTGGCGTTGAGAAAGTCCACCTCCAGATGCAGGAACGCCTCCAGCAGATAAGAGATCGCATCCGGGGGATAGCTGTGATCTCCATCCAGCGTGACGATGATGTCGCCGGTGGCAAAGGAGAAGCCTTTCTTGTAACTCCGGCCGTAGCCGCGCACCGGCTCGCGAATCACCTCGGCGCCCAGCGAGCGGGCCACATCCGAGGTCCGGTCCGTCGAGCCGTTGTCCACCACGATCACCTGGTCGACGAACTCCGGCATGCGCCGCAGCACCTTCTCGATGCCCTGCTCTTCGTTCAGACATGGAATGATCACGGTGACGCGCTGCGATTTGTACACTGTCTCCTCGGTAAGTGAGCGCGCTGCGCTCCTCCGGCGCTGGGGAACGCCCCGGCCGCCGGGCGCGCGCCGGAGCCGGCCCGTTCCAATCCAAGCTATCATGTTGTCATGACTCGGTATTTGAGCCACGCGCGAGCTTACGCGGCGGTACTGGCGTTGGGCTGCCTGGCGGCCGCGTCCCACGCGCCCAGCGAAGCCCTCAAGCGCATCAACACCGTCTACCTTCTTCCCATGAGTAACGGGCTCGATCAGTATCTCGCCAGCCAGTTCTCGCGCATCGGCGACATCACCGTCGTCACCGATCCCAAGAAGGCCGATGCCGTCCTCACCGACCACCTCGGCGAGTCTTTCGAACGCAAGATGACCGAGCTCTACCCGCCGCCGGCGCCGCCCAAACCTCCTACGCCCGCCGCCGAGGCCGCCGACAAGGATAAGGACAAGGACGACACCAAAACCAAGTCCGGCTCCAAGACGACTCAGGCCGACCGCGACGAGGCCGACCGCCTGTCGCGTGAAAGCCTCACTCCGATGGTTTCCACGTTGGGCCGCAACCGCGGCATGGTGTTTCTCGTCGACCGTCACACCGGCAACGTCATCTGGTCGCTCTACGAACGGCCCAAGGATACACAGGCGGCCACGCTCGAACACACCGCGCATACCATTGCCCACCGCCTGTTCGCCGACCGCAACCCTCCGGTCAAAAAAACGGCCGAAAACAACGGCCGCTAGCGCGGCGGTCCCTCCGTGATATCCTCGAAAAGTTTCCGAGCGACATTTCATCTGCCGGGAGGGGTTGCATGGACGCGCAGGCGGTCTACGACGAGCTGATCAAGTCCCAGCGAGGCCAGCTTCGCTTCGACGATCAGGGCCAGTATCTCCACCGTCCCCGCGACGGCAAAAACCAGGTGGACGCCAAGGCGAACGCCGTCATCACCAAGGGCGTGCTTGACGCCGTCGACCGCGATTACACCACCGAGGACGGCTGGAAACTCGACGTCGCCATGTGGTACGGCGCCATCGTCGCGCCCGGCGACGCCCGGAAGGGCGAGTTCATCAAGCGCCTTTTCATTACCCTGCGCTACGGCGGCCTGATGTACAACCGCAACGGCCAGTGGCGGCCCTGGTCCGACACCGGCCTGCCCGTCGCCGCCGCGCTGTCCCACGGCGGGCGCATCCTGGTTCAGACCCCGCGCAAGAAGTCCGACCGCCAGAAGGGCACCAGCTTCGTCCGCTGGCTTCTCGGCGACGCACCGGCCGAAACCCGCCCCTTCGCCACCCACGGCCTCTCGATCCAAAAGAACGCCGACAATCTCGGCTATGGCCGATCGCTTCAGATCACCGAGAGCCAGGGCCAGGGGACCGCCTTCGCCGAGTGGCTGGATTCATCCATCACCCATTACGGCGTCAATCCCGCGCTCGGCGGCGCCGGCAACCGCAATCCTTACAGTGGCAACACCATCACCGACGACGGCGCCCACGGCCACATCTACGTCTACAACTGGCCGGCCACCGGCAAGCGCGTCGGCGGCGTCATGATCGGCGTCGAAAACTCCGGCGCCGGCAAGACCGGCCAGAGCGGCAAGGCACACGGACCGAGCGGCAGCTCAGCCGGCTACTCCGCCGTCGGCGGGAGCAAATGGGAAGAAGGCTTCTGCAACCTCGGCCCGGGCCGCAAGCTGAATTCGATGTGCATCGATCTTTCCGGCGGCTGGAGCTATCTCAAGGCTAAGACCTTCGACGCCGCCGGCGTCGCCCTGCCGGTTCACAGCGACGCGTACTACATGATGAACACCAGGCCGCAGGTCGTGCAGGCGCAAAACCGCGCCCGCTATGACGACTGGCACGCCAAGCAGGTCATCGGGCACGACTGGTAGAGGCTTGGCTCGCCGGCTCGAGAGCGCGTGTTGCCCGCGCCCGCTTCGCCTTCACCGCCCCCCGGTAGCTCTCGGCCAGCAGCGCCGTCATCACCCGCATGTCTTTCTTCCGCTCCACCTCGGCCCGCGCCCGCTCCGCCAGTCCGCGCGCCCGCTCCGGCTGGTCTAACAGCTCCACAATCCGCCCGGCGAAACCGGCCGCGTCGTCGGCCAGCGCGCACAGCGTGCCGTCTTCTTCGGCCAGGCCCTCGGCTCCCAGCCGCGTCGACACCACCGGAATTCCGGCGGCGAAGGCTTCGAGCAGCTTCACTCTCATCCCGGACCCGCGCAGAATCGGGCACACGAACACCGCGTAGCGGCCCAGCGGCTCCCGCACGTCCTCCACGAATCCCCGCAGCTCGATCGCCTCCGTGTGCGGCAAAGCGTGGCGCGGCGGCGGCTCCGAGCCCACCACCACCAGCCGCGCCCGCGGCCGCCGCTCCAGCACCAGCGGCAGCACCCGCTCGGTGAACCACTTGAGGCCCTCCTGGTTCGGCACGTGCCGGAAGCTGCCGACAAACAGCATCGTGTCCGGCTCGCGGCCCTCCAGCCGGAACTCATAGCTCGCCGTGTCGATGCCCGCCCGCAGCCCGTCGTCGATGCGGTCCTTCAGCTCCGGCGCAAACTCGAGCAGCGTGCGCGCATTCGCATCGCTGCACACCTGGATGCGGTCCAGCCGGCCGAGCATCTTCAGCTCGTAGCGCAGCGCCCGCAGATATTCGTACCGCGCCTTCCAACGCGCCGTAGCCCCGCGCAGGAACGGTAGCCCGCGGGCGATCGACTGGAAATAAATGTCGTGCTCGAACAGCACGCACGGAATGCGCTCGAACTCGCAAGCGTACTGCCCCAGAGCCGTGTATTCCAGTTGCACCACGTCGATCCGCCGCAGATAGATTTCGCGGTGGAAGATCCATTCGATATCGGCGTGGCGGAACTCGCGCACGCTGTGCGGAGCCAGCGCCCCCATCTCGCGCCGCTGGTGCGCCGGCCGGATCAGAAATTCAGCCGAGGCGCACTCCGCCGCCAGCTCGCTGTGCGGCGGCCCTTCCCAGGCGTGGTCGATCAGCACCAGCAGGTGCAGCCGGCACAGCCGCGCCAGCTCCCGCGTGGTCTGGTACATGAACACCCCACCGCCGTGCGTCGGCGGGCAGATCGGATAGGGCGAAAAGAACAGCACATTGAGAGGCTCGCGCGCCGGTTCCGCCGTCTGGAAGCGATCGCGAAAGTAGCCGCCCAGCGGCCTGCGGAACGCCTCTGTGTCGTCGATCGCCGCCTGCCGGCGGCCCCGCGCGCGCGAGCGGATCGCCCCCGGAAGCTGCTTCACCGCCCGCCACAGCCCGCGCAGGTTCGGCCGCTCCGGCGAGTCTCCGAAGAACGAGCTGACCATCACCCCGGCCGCGGTGAAGAAAAAATGCGGCGCCAGGCGCCGCCACTCGTGAATGTTCTTCCAGGCGAACAGCAGGAAATTCTTCTTGAGCACCGCCTGAATCTCTTCCTCGCGAAATCGCTTGCCGATCGTGCCCCGGTGTTCGTGATACACCACGCTGCGCGGTTCGTAGAACACCGTCCAGCCGCGTTTCCATGCCCGGTAACCTAGGTCCGCGTCTTCCAGGTAGAACGGCGCCAGCACTTCGTCGAACCCTCCCAGCTCGAGAAACTTCGCCCGGTCCACCGCGCACGAGCCGCCTCCGCCGTAAAGGCACGGATAGCGCTCCGTGATCGCCTCGTCCAGCCGGTGCGAAACCCGCAAGCCGCCGTTCTCCCACCATCCCAGCGTCAGCCCGGTCTCCTCGCGGCGCTTGTTCGGATCGCTGAAGAATATCTGGCAGGACACCGAGAACACCCGCTCGTCGCTGAAGCCCGCCAGAAGCGGCGCCAGAAAGTCCGGCTCCACTCTCATATCGGAGTTGAGGAGCACGACGACGCCGTTTCGCGCCGCCGCGACGCCCGCGTTGCATCCGCCGCCGAAGCCCAGGTTCCGCTCAAGCGCAAGCAGGCGCACCGTGGGAAAATTGCGCCGGACGTAATCGGCGCTCCCGTCGGTCGAGCCGTTGTCGACCACAATCACTTCATGCGCCGGGTTGTTTTTCGTCGCTTCGACCACCGAGGGCAGGTATTTTTCGAGCAGGTCGCGCCCGTTCCAGTTGGGGATGACGATGCTCGCCGCGCCGTTGTCCGCCGCGCGCGCGGGCCCCAGCGGAGGACGGCGGCGAAATCGTCCCGCCAGGTCGGCCGCCGCCAGCGCCACCAGCGCCAGCGCGCTCAGCAGCGGCGCCAGCACCAGCGCCGGGAGCGCGCGCACGATCCTCCACACAATGTCGGCTAGCTTCTTCAAGATGACCTATGCCCGATCGAGGTCCGGCCCCACGCCGATCTTGCGGCCCAGCCTCACCCAACGCGACGCGCGCACCGCCTCGAGAATCGCCTGCAGCCGTTCCCGCCCGGCCGCCTCGCTCTGCGCCCACTGGGTCCGCTCGATCACCGTCGCCTCGGCCCGGTCGAGCAGGCCCATGCAGTGTACCAGCTCCTCGATCTGCCGTTTCAGGCGCGCCTCCGCATCCTGCGCCCACTCCGTCTTGCTCACGTTTTCGGCTTCCAATTGCTCCACCAGGCGCGCATACGCGGCGGCGGTGGCGGCGGCTTCCCGCTGTTCCTTTTCGAGAAGCCGCCGCGCCTCGTCCAGTTCCTCATTCAGGCGCGACGCCCAAAGGTTGTGTTCTTCCAGTTCGATCTTCTGGCGGTCGATCTCCCGCATCGCGCTGTCGCGCTGGCGCCGCGCTTCGTCCCGCTGTTTCTCCAGCGCCCGGACGTACTGCTCGCGTTCGCGCAGCATGTTGGCGGCCCGCGGCACGTACACGAACGAGTGGTAGTCCGGCTGCGGCTCCTGGCTGCACAGGGCGACGAAGAAGTGCGCCTCCACCGCCTGCCCCGCCCCGGAGGCGATCGTCGCCTCGGCGGGCCGGAACGAATGCGCCGGGTGGAACACGAAGGCCTCGGACCGGTTCTGCAGCATCAGGCTCACATGGGCGAAGCGCTCGGCCAGCACCGCGGTAAACTCGGCGGCGTCGAATTCGTGCGCGTGAAACGGATTCGGCCCGGCCTCCGACCGCGTCTCCGAGTAATAGGCGCGATTCGGCGTCGAGACGACGAAGCACCCGCCGGGAGCCAGCACGCGCGCCGCTTCCGCCACCAGCGCCCGGTAGTCGCTCAGGTGCTCGATCACTTCAAAGGCGGTCACCAGGTCGAAGCTCCGCGCGGGAAACGGCAGCGCCGAGCAGGATGCGGCGGCGAATCGGGCGTTGAGCAGCGGAAACGCGGCGGCGGCGTAGGCGACCGCTTCCGGGGCGATGTCGATGCCGATCGCGGCCAGCGCATGGCCGGCCAGTTCCGCCGTTCCGTAGCCGGTGCCGCAGCCCGCGTCCAGCACTCGGCGCCCGGCCGCCAGGCGCGCGGCGAACGCGTATCGCGCCACGTGCTCGCTCCATAAATCGTCGCTGACCTGGCCGGGAATCACTCGCTCGCCCGTGAATTCCGCCGTCGCGGGCGCGCCTGCTGCGTCAACCCGGTCAGCCAAGCGACGGCTCCACGGCGGCTGTTTCATCGGCAATGCGCTGGTTCACTCCGACGCGGCACGGCAGGTGGATGTGCCCGTAGATCGGACCTTCGCCCCGCTCCATTTCCAGCGCGATCGCATTGTCGATCCAGTCGCACATCGAATAGTGCAGCAGGGTGCCTTCGGCGATAGCCGGTGAGAAAGAAAAGGTGGAGGGATACAGATCGGGCAGTTCAAGGTGAAAGTCCACGGTGAAAACATCGCCGGGCGCCATGGGAGAGAGAGCGTAGCCTTCGCGCGTGGTATTCGTTCCCGCAAAGTCCTGGCCCATGTGGTTTCGCATCATGAAGCCGACGATCGGCTGTGCCAGCGGCTGGGAGGCCCGTACGCTGATGCGCACGACGATGCTTCCCCGAGGCTGGAGCAGCAGGAGCGGCCGCCCGGATTCGTCCAGGATCGCGATGCCCAGGATTTCCGCGCGCCCGTCCCCGAAGCGGTGGTCGATGTTCGGGATGCGGTCGGCAATCTCGGGCGCTACACCCGCCGGCGCGGGCAGCGCGTGCGGCTCGGGATGATGCCGCTGAAAGGCGGAATCCTTCTCCAGCATTGCCGCCAGGTACCGGCTCACCACCGCCTCGGTCGAGCCCATCTCCCTCACCACGCCGTGGTCCAGCCACAGCGCGCGGTCGCCGATCGCCTTGATGTCGGCCGTCGAGTGCGACACAAATAAAATGGTGACGCCCCGCTGGCGAAGCTCGTGGATCTTGCGCATGCAGCGCTGCCGGAAATAGACGTCGCCCACGGCCAGCGCCTCGTCCACCAGCAGAATTTCCGGATCCACGTGGATCGCGACGGCAAACGCCAGCCGGATGAGCATGCCGCTGGAATACGTTTTCACCGGCTGGGAGATGAACTCGCCAATCTCGGCAAAGTCCGCGATGAGCGGGTATTTTTCGTCGATCTCTGCTCGTGTCAGACCGAGAATCGCCGCGTTGAGGTAGACATTGTCCCGGCCCGTGAATTCCGGATTGAAGCCGGCGCCCAGTTCGAGCAGGGCGGCAATGCGGCCGTGAACGCGCGCCTCGCCGGCGCTCGGCTGAAGTATCCCGGCGACGATCTGCAGCAGTGTGCTTTTGCCCGACCCGTTCTCGCCCAGAATACAGAAGGTCTCGCCCGCCTCGACTCGAAAGCTGACTTCACGCAGCGCCCAGAAATTTTCATGAAACGAGACGCGGCCCAGCGTCAGAATCTCTTTGAGACGATCGCCGGGGGAGCGATAGACGGGGTAAGCCTTGGAGATACTCCGGAACTCTACAGCCGGGAGGGACACTTAATCGAATCTACGAAACGGGAAAACAGGCTGTCAAATCGAAGGATGGTGAAATCAGGGCGGCCGCCTGCCCCCGCTCGAAGCTCGCGGTCGCAACCGGGCACAGCTTTCAGCGCTGCAGGCTTGTGAGCATTCCGTCTCACCGCGTGGTTAGCCGCAGCGATACTTCCAGTCGAGAAGGCCGGTAGCCGCCCTGACAACTCGGTAGAGCGATAATCACCTTCTTTCTGGGCCGCAGCTCATGACAAGGAGAAGGAAACCTGTTGAACTCGCCGCAGCCCATCATTAAATTAACCTAATGTCGAGATTCTGTCAAGATGG
>DAIDHC010000098.1 GCA_027452065.1 Bryobacterales bacterium | reverse complement strand
TGGGGATGGCGGCGGGCGGGGGTGGGGACGGGGTGGCTACGGCGGAGGCGCGCCCGGGCTGCGATGGCTGGCGCCGGGCTGAGGGACCCGGCGGCGGGGAGCGCGGAGGATTATTCCTGGTCGAAGAGGCCGGAGCGGTCGATGCGCTCGCCTTCGAGGAAGATGGACTGGATGCTTTCGGTGCGGCGGATGTCTTCGAGGGGGTTGCCGTCGACGAGGATGAGGTCGGCGTCCATGCCCTGGGCGATGAGGCCGATGCGGTTCTGGAGGCGGAGGAGGCGGGCGGCGTTGGCTGTTGCGGCCTGGAGGGCCACGGCGGGCGGGATGCCGGCCTGGACCCAGAGCTGGAGCTCGCGGTGGAGGGCGGGGCCGTGAATGAGGAGCATGTTGCCGGAGTCGGTGCCGGTGACGAGCATGACGCCGGCCTTCCAGGCGCGGAGGAGGTTCTGCTCGCCGGTGGCGAGGGAAACCGTTGGGTATTGGGCGGCGGCTTTTCGGGCGTCGTCGGAGTTCATCCACTTGAGAGTAGCGGAGAGGAGCGCCGGAGGGCCGACCTGCTGGACGAGGGCGCGGCGGAGGGGCTCGGGGTTGGCGGCTTTGAGATCGGTGAAGGCCTCGGCGACGGTGAGCGTGGGGTCGTAGGAGATTCCCTGAGCCTTCATTTGGGCGAAGAGGGCGTCGGGGATGGAGTCGCGGAAGGAGCCGTGCTCGATGCCGTCGGCGCGGGCGGCGACGGCGTCGGCGACGTCGGCGGCCTCGCCGGTGTGAACGACGATGGGGAGGTTGGCGTTGTGCGCGGCCTGGGCGACGGCGTCGAAGATGGGGGTGCTCATGCGCTGGAACAGCCAGCCGGCCTGGCCGGATTCGAGCACCGCCTTGATGCCGTCGACGCCGGCGAGTTTGAGGGCGGCGACCATGGCCTGGGCCTCGGCGGCGGTGGAGGGGAGGCGGAGGAACTGGTCGTTGAAGGCTTTGCGGGCGCTTTCGGGAAGCACTTTGGCGTACTCGGCGCCGTGGCCGCCGGGGGCGGTGAACAGAGGTCCGCAGAACTGGAGGCGGGAACCGGTCGAGGCGCCGGAGTCGAGCTGGGCGCGGAGCAGCTTCATCTGGTCGAGCTCGTCGCCGTCGCTTTTGACGGTGGTGACGCCGCTGTAAAGATAGGCGGCCAACTCGCGGGGCAGGCGCTTGGGGTTGATGTAATCGTTCTGAGAATCGAAGAGGCCGCCGGGGGCGCCGAGGTGGACGTGGACGTCGATGAGGCCGGGAAGGAGAGTCTCGCCGTTGGCTTCGAGGGGCTCGGCGTTGAGAGATTTGGGGTCGGGCGCGGCGCCGGTGAAGACCTGGGCGATTTTGCCATCGCGGATGAGAACGGCGCCGGACTCGATGAGGCGGCCGTCGCCGACGAAGATGCGGGCGCCGCGGATGAGGCGGGCGCGGCTGCGGGCGATCTGGCGGCCGAGAAGCCTCTGCCTGGTGATGGAGTCATGGCTGTGGGCCTGCAGGGCTCCGAGGACAAAGAAGGGCGCCAGCATGGCCAGGACCCAGAGTTTGGCGCGGCCGCCGACCTTTTCCTCCTTCTCCCAGCGGAACAGCTTGACGCTGAGAAAGGTGGCCAGAACGATGGTGACCAGCAGAGCGAGGACGGCGGGCAGGTTTTGGGCGACGGATTCGCCGCGGATGAGAATCGCCTGCATGCCGGTGAAAAGGTAAGTGGAGGGGATGAACTGGGAGATCATCCTGACCCAGGAGGGCATGACCTCGAGCGGGATGGTGGCGCCGCTGAGGAACAGCATGGGCAGGTAGAGGAGCTGGATGAGAATCTGGCTCTCCTGCATGGAATTGACGACGGAGGCCAGGATGAGGCCCATGGAGCGGAAGGCGAGCGAGCCGATGGAGAGGAAAACGAAAAAGGACAGCGCGGCGCCGGGCCAGGGCATGCCGTAGACGAAATGGGCGAGCACGAGGATGAAGAAGGCGGAGGGCAGGTAGCTGAGCAGGCCGACGACGAGGGAGGAGACCAGGATGGGGGCGGCGGAGATGGGGGCGACTTTGAAGCGGCGCAGGATGTTGGCCTCGCGCTCCATGATGGCGCGCATGCCGGCGCCGAAGAAGCCGGCGCCGAGAACGCCGATGACGAGCACCATGTTCACCACCTGGAGGATGGCGGCGCCCTGCTGGGCTTTGAACAGGTAGCCGAACATGAAGAAGAAGACGAGGGGGAAGGCGTAGTTGAAGAACAACACGGTGCGGTCGCGAAGGGTGAGCTTCAGGTTGATCGAGATCTGGGCGAGGTAGGCCTTCATTCGCGGAGCCTCTTTCCGGTGAGCTCGATGAAGACGTCTTCGAGTGTTGGGCGCTTGAGGTGGATGTCGGCGAGCTCAAGGCCGAGCTGGTCGATCCACTTGACGAGCTCGACGACGGTGCGTGCGGGATGGACGCACTGGACGCTGAGGCTGCGGCGCTCCTTCTGCAGGGTGTATTTCAGATCGGAAAGAAATGGGGGAACGTCGCCGGGGAAGGGGCCGGAGCACTCGAGCGTGATGACGGAGGTGTTGAGGGTGCGCTCCTGGATTTCGCGGGGGGCGCCGAGGGCGATGATGCGGCCTTCGTCGACGATGGCGACGCGGTCGCAGAGGCGCTCGGCCTCCTCGATGTAATGAGTGGTGAGGACGACGGTGCGGCCGGCGGCTTTCAGCTCCTCGATGACCTTGTGGATCTCGAGGCGGACCTGGGGATCGAGGCCGGTTGTGGGCTCGTCGAGGAAGAGCAGCTGGGGATCGTTGACCATGGCGAGGGCGAGAGCGACGCGCTGTTTCTGGCCGCCGGAGAGCTTGGAATAGTAGGAGTCGCGCTTCTCGCTCAACTGGAGGCGTTCGAGCAGGGAGGCGGTGGGGACGGAGCGGGAGTAATAGGCGGCGAAGAGATCGAGGGCCTCGTGGACGCGCATTTTTTCGGGGAGGTTGGTGGCCTGGAGGCAGACGCCGATGCGGTCTTTAAGGCGGCGGACCTGGACGGCGGGGTCGTAGCCGAGCACGTCGACGCGGCCCGCCGACCGCGGGCGGAGGCCTTCGAGGATCTCGACGGTGGTGGTTTTGCCGGCGCCGTTGGGGCCGAGGAGGCCGAAGACTTCGCCGGTGCGCACGTCGAAGTCGATGCCGCGGACCGCTTCGACGGCTCCGTAGGACTTGCGCAGACCTTCGACGCTGATGGCGATCGCGTTAGAGGCCACAGGTATCCGATCAGGACACGAGAACCGCTTGCGAGGCAAGCACGCCGATGGAGGCGCGGCAGAAGGCGGGCAGGTCCTCGGGCTTGCGCGAGGTTACCAGGTTGGCGTCGACCACCACTTCGCTGTCTTCATACAAAGCGCCGGCGTGGATGACGTCGTCTTTGATGGCGAAGAAACAGGTGGCGCGGCGGCCGGCGAGGATACCGGCAGAACACAGCACCCAGGGGCCATGGCAGATGGAGGCGACGAGCTTACCCTGCTTGTCCATCTCGCGGACGAAATCGAGCGCGCGGCCGTGGCGGCGGATGTGGTCAGGAGCGTAGCCGCCGGGAACGACGACGCCGTCGAAATCCTTGGCCAGAATCTGGTCGTAGGATTTCTGGGCGAGCGCGGGATAGCCGAACTTGCTGGTGTAAGAGCGGCCGGCTTCGTGGCCGACGAGGATGGTTTCGGCGCCGGCTTCCTGCAGGCGGAAATAGGGGTACCAGACCTCCATTTCCTGATAAAGGTTGTCGACATACACCGCAATTCGTTTGTTTCGTAACTCCATGCCGGCCTCCATGGTCGTCCCATTGTAGCGGCTTGTGCGGGGCTTGGAGCCGGCCGGGCGG
>DAIDHC010000097.1 GCA_027452065.1 Bryobacterales bacterium | reverse complement strand
CGCGAGGCAGATGGGCGAGGATCTGTTCCGGGCGCCGAGCGTGTTCAGCTATTTTTCGCCGCAGTACCGGATGGCGGGCGGGCTGCTGGGGCCGGAGTTTCAGATTTACTCGACGGCGACGGCGGCGGCGCGGGCCGATGTGGTGAACAGGATGCTCTACGGGCATCTGGACGGAAGCACGAAGGTGGACCTGACGAGGTTTGTGCAGCAGGCGCAGGAGGCGGGGGCGCTGGCGGAGGAGATCAATGCGGCATTTCTGCACGGGGGGATGAGCGCGGGGCTGGAGCAGGAGGTGGAAGGGGCGGCGGAGGCGGCGGGGACGCCGCTGGCGAAAGCGCAGGCGGGGCTGTATGTGGCGCTGACGTCGAGCGAGTACCAGGTGATTCATTGAGGGAGGACGGAGCAGATGACGCGACGAGGGTTCGTAAGGATCGGGTCGGCGGCGGTGGGGTCGCTGGCGCTACGTCCGTTCGGGGTGCTGCCGGCGATGGCGCAGAGCGGGCCGGACTACCGGGCGCTGGTGTGCGTGTTTTTGTTTGGAGGGAACGACTCCAACAACACGGTGATTCCGATGGACGATGCCAGCTACAAGGCGTACCTTTCGATTCGCGGGCCACTGGCGCTGCAGGGGAGCGCGCTGACACCGATGGTGACGAGCGTGTCCGGAGCGCCGTTCGCCTTTCATGCGAAGCTGGGCGAGCTGGCGAGTTTGTTTTCGAGCAAGGAGCTGGCGGTGGCGGCGAACGTGGGGCCGCTGGTGCAGCCGCTGACGCGAGCGCAGTACCAGCAGGCGCAGGCGCCGGTGCCGGACAATCTGTTTTCGCATTCCGATCAACAACTGCAGTGGCAGACCTCGATCGCGCAGGGGCACAGCGCAACCGGATGGGCGGGGCGGGCGGCGGACTACGTGGCGGCGCAGAAGATGAACTCGTCGGGCTTTCCAACGTTTTTGTCGGTGGCGGGGAATTCACTGGAGGGGGCGGGGGCGCAGACGCAGCCGGCGGCGGTGACGCCGGGACAGGCGCTGCAGTTGCGGGGATTCAACGGGTCGGCCGCGTCCCAGGCGAGGTGGAATGCGCTGAACCAACTGCTGAGGCTGGACACGGGGGTTTCGCTGGCGCAGGCGGCGAGCCAGACGATGGCTAACAGCATTAGCGATGCGCAAGCGCTGGGGAGCGCGCTGGCCAAGGCGCCGGCGCTGAAGACGCAGTTCCCCAAGACAGGGATCGGTGCGCAACTGGAACAGGTAGCGGCGATCATTCAGGCGCAGAGCGCGCTGGGGATGAGGCGGCAGATATTTTTCTGCGCGCTGGGAGGGTTTGACACACACACCAACGAGTTGAACACGCACGACACGCTGTATCCGCAGTTGAGCCCGGCGCTGGCGGCATTTTATGCGGCAACGCAGGAGCTGGGGCTGGCGGAGAACGTGACGACGTTCACCGAGAGCGACTTCAGCCGGACGTTTCAGCCGACCTCGGGCGACGGGAGCGACCACGCCTGGGGGAGCCATCACATTGTGCTGGGCGGGGCGGTGAAGGGAGGGCAGATTTACGGGGGGTTTCCGGCGTTCGAGCTGGGAGGGCCGGACGATGCGGACACGCGGGGGCGGTGGATACCGACGACGCCGGTGGATCAGTACGGCGCGACGCTGTGCTCGTGGTTCGGGATACCGGACAGCGCGCTGGGGGCGGTGTTTCCGAACCTGGCGAACTTCGGCACGACGAAGCTGGGCTTTCTCGGCTGAGGGGAAGCGGCGCGTCAGGCCATGGCGCTGCGGAGCTCATCGTCCCAGGGCTTGCGGTAGGGACGGACGAGCATGCGGGAGGCCTCCTCGTCGCCGATGATTTCCTCGCGGTCGGGATCCCAGCGGATCTTGCGGCCGGTGCGGAGGCTGATGTTGGCGAGGTGGCAGGCGGTTGTGGCCTGGTGGCCGCCTTCGACGTCGGCGATGGGGCGCTGGCGGCTCTTGACGCAGTCGAGGAAATTGCGGACGTGGAGGTCGAACTGTTCGGCGGAGGAGCCGGGCTCCTTCATCGCCTGGATCCAGGGCTCGGGCTTGAAGGAGTTGTCGCGTACTGGGCCGCCTGTTGGATGGCCCTGGAAGGTGGGGATGGCGTTGGCGGGATCGATTTTCATATCGGGGATGATTTCGAAGCCGGAGCGGCCGAGGACCATGCTGCCTTTGGGGCCGAAGAATTCGAGGCCATTGCCGGCGCGGCGGCCGGCGCTGGCTTCGCGGATGGAATAGGCGGCGGTGAAGCCGGGGTATTCGAAGAGGGCGTCCTGGGTGTCGGGAGTTTCGCCGAGGCCCTGGAGGGCGAAGCGGCCGCCGGAGGAGGAGACGGCGGTGGGACCTTTGACGCGGGTGACCCATTGGACGATGTCGATCTCGTGGGCGCCGAGGTTGGTCATCTGGCCGCCGGAGTAATCCCAGAACCAGCGGAAATGGTAAATTCCGCGGAGCTTGTTGTAGGGGCGCTCGGGGGCGGGGCCGAGCCACATGTTGTAGTCGAAATCGTGAGGAGGGGCGGAGTCGGGCGGGTTGCCGAAGCCGGGCATGACGTTGCGGAAGGAGCCGCCGCGGGTGGCGATGATGGGGCCGATGTAGCCGGATTCGAGGAGCTGGCGGGCGCGCTGGTAGTGGCGGCCGGAGCGCTGCTGGGTGCCGACCTGCACGATGCGGTTGTGGCGGCGGGCGGCGTCGACCATCCAGCGGCCTTCCTTGACGAAGAGAGTGAGGGGCTTTTCGACGTAGACGTCCTTGCCGGCGGCGCAGGCCATGATGGTGATGAGGGCATGCCAGTGGTCGGGAGTGCAGACGACGATGGCCTGAAGATCCTTATTGTCGAGCATTTTGCGGAAGTCGGTATAAGGCTTGGCGGCGCCCCCGCAAGCGGCGATGCCCTGTTCGAGGCGGGGCTGGTAGACTTCGCAGAGGGCGGCGAGGTCGGCGTCTTTCTGATTGCGGAAATCGAAGACGTGCTGGTGGCCGATGAGGCCGAAGCCGACGAAGCCGACCTGGACGCGGTCATTGGCGCCGAGAACGCGGCGGTAAGAGGACGCGGCGACAGCGCCGAGAGTCATGGCGGCGCGGCGGGTGAGGCCGGCGTTAGACGAGGGCATGAGAATCACCTCCTGGCAGATGAAAGAGCGAAGAAGAAAGCGGGCGCGGCGGCGGGAGGGCGCAGAACATTACTTGGCGCACCATCCGCCGTCGATGACGATGTCGGTGCCGGTGATGAAGGAGGCGGCATCGGAGCAGAGATAGACGGCAAGGGAGCCGATGTCGGCGGGATTGCCCCAGCGGCCGGCGGGGATGCCGGCGAGGAACTGGGCGTTGGCCTCGGGATTCTGGATGAGGGGGAGATTCATGTCGGTGGCGAAGGGGCCGGGGCTGATGGCGTTGACGGTGATGCTATCAGGGGCGAGTTCGAGGGCGAGGGCGCGGCCGAGGCCGAGGAGGGCGGTTTTACTGGAGGAGTAAGCGGAGCGGCCGGGGAGAGAGACGTGGCTCATGATGGAGGCGAGGTTGATGATGCGGCCGTAGCCGGAGCCGCGCATGGCGGGGACGAAGGCGCGGCACATGAGGAAGACGCTGGTGAGGTTGGTGTCGAGGACGGAGCGCCACTCGTCGAGGGAGAAATCGACGAGATTCTTGCGGATGTTGATGCCGGCGTTATTGATGAGGATCTGGACGGGGCCGAGGGCGGAGGAGACTTCGCCGTGGAGGCGCTGGACATCGGACTCGAGGCTGACGTCGGCGGTGAAGACGGAGGCGGCGCCGCCGGAGGACGCGATGGAATCGCGGACGTGCTGGAGACGGGCGGCGTCGCGGGAGACGAGAGCGACGGTGGCGCCGGCGGCGGCGAGAGAGACGGCCATGGCCTGGCCGAGGCCTTTGCTGGCGCCGGAAACGAGGGCGATTTTACCGGCGAGTTCCTGGGTTGGTGTGTTGGCGGGCATGAGATGAGGGCACGAGCGGGGCGGCCGCGCGAGGCGGAAGCACCGTTGTGCTGGAGGTGATTATATCGCCGGAGCGCGCCGGGGAGAGCCGGCGCGCGGCGGAGAAGAGGCGGGAGGAGCGGAGGGCGGGCTATTTGCCGGCGGAGGTGGAGACGCGCCAGATGGAGTTGGAACCGTCATCGGAGACGAGGAGCGAGCCATCGGGGGCGACGGCGACACCGACGGGGCGGCCCCAGACGTGGCCGTCGGCGGTGACAAAGCCGGTGAGGAAGTCCTGGTATTCGCCTGTTGCGTGGCCGTCCTTCAGGGGCACGCGGACGACTTCATATCCGGAGCGCATGGCGCGATTCCAGGAGCCGTGCTGGGCGGCGAAGATGTCGCCGGAATATTCGGAGGAGAACATGGAGCCCTCGTAGAAAGTCATTTCAAGCGAAGCGTGGTGGGGCTGGAGGAGGACGTCGGGGACGATGACTTTGCCTTTGAGTTCGGGGTGTTTTCCGGCGTGGCGGGGATCCTGATTGGAGCCCATGTAGTACCAAGGCCAGCCGTAGAAGCCGTCTTCCTGGACGTGGGTGATGTAGTCGGGAACGAGGTTGTCGCCGAGCTCGTCGCGTTCGTTGACCGAGCACCAGAGCTCGCCGGTGCGGGGATGGACGGCGAGGCCGACGGGATTGCGGATGCCGGCGGCGTAGACTTTGATGAACTTGCCGTCGGGGGTGAACTCGAGGATGTTGGCGCGGTGGAACTCGCCGGGGTGGCTGTCGGGATCATCAACGTTGGAGCGGGAGCCGACGGCGACGAACATTTTGGAGCCGTCGAGGGAGAAGGCGAGGTCGCGAGTCCAGTGGCCGCCGCCGGCGGGGATCTGGGGGACGATGACTTCGGAAGGGCCGGAGGCGGTGAGGTCGCCGCTGTGATAGGGGAAGCGGACGACGGAGTTCGTGTTGCCGACGTAGACCCACTTGGGATCGGAGCCGAGCGGGTAGAAGGCGATGCCGAAGGGTTGCTTCAGGCCGGTGGCGAAGACGGAGGTTTGTTTAGGCTTGCCGCCGGCGGTAATGCCGCGGAAGATTTTGATTTTGCCGCTGTGGCTTTCGGCGAGGAAGAGATCGCCGTTGGGGGCGGTGCGGATGAGGCGGGGGTTATCGAGGCCGGAGGCGTAAAGCTCGACGCGGAAGCCGGCGGGGGCCTGGGGCCAGGCGCCGTCGGGACGGGGGATGACGTCGGGGCCGTTGCCGGCCGAGCGGGTGGCGTAGGGCTGGGGAAGATCGGCGGGGGTGATTTTGCGGACGACGCCGGCGCGTTCGTTGCGGTAGTCGCCGAAGGCGGACTGGCCGGTGAGGACCTGGGCGCCGCCGAGCTTGGCGTCGGCAGCGAAGATTCCGAGAGCGGCGACGGGCAACAGCGCGAGGACGAACAGCGTTTTGCGGTGACGAATCATATTGGGGAGGCTCCTTATCGAAGCGGAAGGCAGCGGATGGGTTCCGGCGAAGCTGGAACTGTTAATTCCATTAGATCAAATGGGGCCGCGTGGATGCGGCGCGGTGAAATGTTGCCGCACGGCTTTCGGGGGGCTGCAAGGCCTCGAACGAACTCGCGTTGTGCGTTGCACGGTCGCGGAGGTAGAAGACGAAAATTGCGGGTCTGGCGCCGCAAGCCTTGCGAAACGTCGAAGTTCGAAGTGCCACTTCGACCGCGGATGGAATGCACTGCGTGTTTGTTCGCCATGCAGCGCAGATTGGGCATTTGCTGTCCGGAGGCCAAGTGTAGAGGTAAGAGCCAAGGGCGCCATCAGGCGCATTCGCGCGTCTGCGGCGAGGCGGAACGATAAACTACTGTCATGCTGAAAGTTCAGGTCATTGGCTGTCGAACCGGCCAGATTTCATTTTTAGGAACATTCGACCGCCGCCCTGCACTTCCGGTTCGCCGTCCGTGAAAAGTGGCCATCTCACGATGACGCTGAAACATTGGGGGCGGCTGTGTGCGGCGTTGGCGGCAACGCTTGGTGCGCTTTCCGGTCAGGATCAGGCGGTTTTCGAGTGGAGCGGCACCGTACACGATACTTCGGGCGGGGCGGCGGCGAAAGCCGAACTCGTACTGCAGGCGAACGCCAGCCGCTATTCCGCCGTGGCGGCAGAGAGCGGGGCCTTCCATTTCGCGGCGCTCACCCGCGGCTCGTATCGGCTGTCGGTGCGATTCGGGAACAGGGTCTTTGAGCTTCCGGCGTCGATCGCGATACCCATCGAAGGGGTCACGACCATCACGCTGCTTCCGGACGGCTCGCTGCGAACCGAAGCGGGCGGTCAGGCGGAGGCGAGCGGCGGGGAAACGCTCGTCAGCAGGTCTGTGACAGCGATTCCCCTCAACAAGCGGGACTTCAGCCAGTTACTCCTGCTCGCCGCCGGCACCATGACCGACACTAACGGAACCACGAACTTCACGCAGCAGTTTGCGGTGAACGGTCAACGAGGCGTTGAGGCGGTGTTCGCGATGGACGGGGCCGACACGAGCGATCCGGAAATGGGTGGCGCAACCTTCACCAACTTCAATGTCGATGCGGTGCAGGAGATCCAGTCGTCGTCGGGCTGGATGCCCGCCGATATCGGCCGCGGAGCCGCCGGGTTCACGAACATCGTGACTCGCGCGGGCTCCAATGACTGGCACGGGTCGGCGTTCGAGTTTCTGCGCAACTCGGCGCTGGACGCCCGAAACTTCTTTGACCGCCGGACACCGGAAAACCCGCAGCGCATCCCGCCGTTTCGCCGCAATGAATTCGGTTTCACACTCGGCGGTCCGCTCATGCTGCCCGGTTACGACGCCCGCGACAAGACCTGGTTCTTCCTCGAATATCAAGGCTTTCGCCAGGTTTTGAACACCACTCAGGTGCTGCCCGTTCCGACCGCTGCCGAACGCGCAGGCATCGATACCACGGCCTTTCCCGGCGACACGCTCTACGTACCGGTGAACCCTACTGTCGCCCACGTCCTCAGCCGCTATCCGCTTCCCAACGATCCCGGCGGGGCTTTCGGCACCCGCACCTTCGCCACATCTTCCCGAGTGGTGACGAATGCCGACCAGATTTCGGGCAGGCTCGATCACCAGTTCTCTTCGAGGGACAAAGTCTTCGCGCGGTTCACCTGGGACAATCTGACGGGGCCGACCACGAACCCGGACCAGACGGCCATCGATCCGGCGTTTGGAATTACCTACATCGATCACCAGCGAAACGCGGTGCTCACCTGGTCGCATACGTCCTCGCCCACGTTCACTTCGGAATCCTCGTTGAGCTTTACTCGCACCACGCCGGACTTCCCGACGCCGGACCACACGGACCCGTCGCTGATCTTCGCCGACGGGCTGTACGAGGCGTTCAATTCACCCGGCGGTTCGGTCACGGCAGCGCTGGGCAATCTCTTCGTGGGCCGCCAGAACTTCGCCTGGACGACTTCGAAACACGCTTTCAAGTTCGGAGGGGAATTCCGGGCGAATCGCGACACCACGTATTTCGGCATCGCACCAAATGGGCAATACGTGTTCGGCGGCGGGGCGGCCTTCGCCACCAGCGCCATTCGTTCGGCAAGCGGAGCGCACAACATACAAGCGGGGCAGCAGTTGCCCGACACGCTGAGCGCTTTCCTTCTGGGGAGCGCCTTTTCCTACACCGTTGCCGTGGCGCCGCCGCAATTACCGCAAGGCAGCCAGATCGGCGTGGCAGCAATTTCGCGTTACGACATGAACCTTTACGCGGAAGACACGTGGAAGATCTCCGACCGATTCGTTCTGGACTATGGACTCCGGTACGAACTGTACTCGCCGATCAGCGAACGGGCGCGACGCACGGCGGGCTCCGATTTCCTCAACGGGCCGTCCGGACCCGAGCAGCTTTACCTCATCAATCCGGAACCCAGGTACCGCTGGCAGGGCAACAACTGGGGCCCGCGCGTTCGATTGAGCTGGCAGGCGTCGCCGGGTTTCGTGATCCGGGCCGGCGGCGCGCTCACGACGATTCCGCCCAACATCTGGCAGGATAATCTGCTCACGGGCGCGGCCCCCTACGTGGATTACCCTCGGATCACCGCGGCTCCCGGGGCGCCGCTGCCGATCGGGACCACGATCACACCGGCCGATCTGCCGCCCGCCTACACGCCTTCCGGCGTCAACATCCTCGCATCCGGTAACTCGAAGTCGGTGCCCGTCAACACGGTCTGGGACGTCAATCGCTTCGAGCAGGGGCTTGCGGCGCTTTCGCCGAGCCACCTCATCAGCCCGCTCAATGCCAACGCGATCTCGCCCGACTTTCGAAATGCGTATCTGGGAACCTGGTCGCTCATTCTGGAACGGACGCTGCATGGGCTCAATCTCAGCGCGGGATATGTCGGCACGGCAGGCATTGACCTGCCGGCCATGAACTTCCCCAACGGATTCCCCGGCGCGACGGCGGCGTTTGCGCCCTACACGCAGTTCAACTCCGCCGGGCAGATCACGGGCGGGTTCGGAACGGACATGATCATGACGAACCGCTCCCACTCCACCTACCATTCGCTACAGTCTTCTCTTCAAGGATCCATCGGAAGCGACGGGCCGCAAGTCCAACTCAGTTTCGCGTGGTCCAAATCTCTGGACGACACAAGCAGCGCGCTGGGGCCGGGGGTGGGAAGCACGTCCGGTGCAACGTCCCTCGCCTGGCCGCAGAATCCTTTCGGCACCGGCGCGGACAAGGGCCCGTCCAGTTTCGATGTCGGACGAGCTTTTACCGCAACCGTGGTGCAGGATCTGCACGCGGATCGGGCTCCCATCCTCAAGCTGCTCGGCCCGAAGCTGACGCGGGGGTGGCAACTGCTGAGCATTTCGACGCTCACCAGCGGACTGCCGTTCACGGTGTTTTCCGGAGTGCAGCAGACCGGAGTGGGCTCCATAGGGACCGACAGACCGGATCAGACCGGCGCGCCGGATCTATCGACCAGCCGCAGTGTCCGCGAAGACTACTTTGGTCTGGGCGGCGCGAACGCTTCGTATCTTGCGATTCCGATCAACGTAGCCGGAGGAACGGGTCCGAATAATGGCGTATTCGGCACGCTGGGACGGAATACATTTCGCGGCCCAGCGCTGTATAACTACGATTTCGCGTTGATTAAGGACACCACCTGGGAAGCGGGTGCATCCCACCGATCGGTGAACCTACAACTCCGGGGGGAATTTTTCAATCTGTTCAACATTGTGAACTTTGGGCTGCCGTCGAACATCCTGACGGGTTCGGGCTTCGGTGTCATCAGTCGATCCGCGACCAACTCCCGTCAGATCCAGTTTTCCGTCAAGACGATGTTCTGACGACAGGAAGGTCAATGCGAGAAGGCTACGGAGGACGCGCGCCAAAAATCCGCAATGCGCGATCACAATCGAGAGAAGAGAATGACTGGGAACCGGATGCGACGATTTCCACGAGTGTCCTCGATGAGCGGTGGGGACTTTCAGTCCGTGTACCGCCCCCGATTCTGTGTAAATGCCATGGCGGTGGATTCGCGATTCGGATTTTGGGTCGTAGAGAATCGCCTCTGAGCTCATCCCGCCGAAACCGCCCTTCGCGATTTCCATCGAACCAGAACGGCACCGGGGCGCAGGGGCGAACCGGTGAGGGTGCTGCAACTGCAACGAGCGACTATCGTCTGCGAGCACCGCTGTGGAACGACAGGCGCCGATGGGCGGCCCGTTGGCAGGACGGCCATCCGGCGGGCGATCTCAGCTGCGCTCTTGGAACATTTTTCCGGTATCCGAAAATCCAGCCTGCTGTGCCGACGCGCGGCGTTGCAGTCCCGGAGCCGGGTTGCGATCTTCCCTCCGGCATCGGTCAGATTCGGGAATCATTTTGCATTGACGCACTCATTTCGCAATCACGTGTTGAAGCTGTCTCCGTGCCCGCTGTGTATCCGCCCCCCGGGCCCAATTAGTCGAAAGGCCGGGCTCCGCTAATTTGGACGGCGATGGCGTGTAACTTACTGGATCTACAGAAGTTGCCTGGTTTATAGCTCCGTGGCATGTCAGCGCGAATAAAATGCATCTTCGCGAATCCTGGAGCATAACTCCGATGTCTACTCGATCGTGCTGGAGAACTGAAATCGGAAACTCCAGCGCTACTCTTGATGTCGCGGAGCGGCCAATGCCCGCTCATGCCTGCTAAATGCGCGGGCGAGCGCTCCGAACACCACTTATAATGCCGGTATAGCAAGGAGGTTCACAATGCTTACCCGAATAGCAACATGGTCAATTAGCTCTGCTATGTTGCTCTTTTTCCTGGGCGTAACAACCATCAAGGCCGGAGATTGCTCGGTGAAAACTGTTAGCGGTAGTGTTGGCTTTCTGGAGCAAGGCGCGTTTCTTACTCCAACTGGAATGATGCCGTTGCCGTATGTGGCCAGCGGAACTGCAATTCTCGACGGTGCCGGGCATGTGTCGGGCAAGGTTACGGCACATATTGGCGGGATGGTACTCAATGACACGTTCACCGGCACCTACACCGTAAACCCAGATTGCACATACTCTATGGATTTCACAGGTGCATCGGGCGACGTCCATCACCAATTCGGAACCATTACAGGCGAGGGTGTATTCCAAGAAGCTCGCTACATCTATACAGACACGAACTTAGTCGTCGCTGGAACTGCTAAGAAGACTTCGGCAGGGAAGTGATCATCCGAAGAACTCGTTCGAATCCATTTGTGTCCGGCCGAAGACATTTTTTACCAGTGGCGGGCTATCTGGCCGGGGCGGCCGGGTTGAAAACAGGAGGTGCGGACAACCGCACCGCGTAGAACTCGGGCGCTGGAACGGCGCTCGGGTCGCATCCCTGGGGAGAGTTGTCATCCGCTCCAGTAAGTTGAGAGTAACCTGGAAATAACTCTGGCCGCAAGCGAAGACTCCCGGGGGCGCGGGGTGGAGCCCCCGGGGCGTTCAGCGGCGTGCGGCGTGGGATCGCCGCGGGTTACAGTGTGGCGCAGAGGTGGCGCTGGGCTCATCGAGCCGGCCAAGCAGCAAAGGGCCGAAGACTTCAAACAAGCCGTTATCGACCGGCCGCAGCGCGGCACCTTTGCTTTTCAGCAGCACGCTGAGCACAAGGGGCGGCGGCGTGGGCTGGGGCGTATGAAGTTGTGGGGCGCGCGCGTACGGAGCGCTTCGCGAGGTTCAACGGAGTTGTACTCGTTCTGAAACTCGGCGAAGCGGCGCTGTTGGCTGGACAGCGTGGCGTTGGGGGAGAAGCGGTCTCCACTTTCGAAGTTTCATGAAAGCGTTCGTGGCGTCCACTCTGTTCCGGACCGCGGGGTTCGATCCGTTGGGCCGGATCGCGAGCCGGATGCACCAGTCGGCGTGATGGCTTAGACCGGCCAGACCGGGGGAGACGAAGCGCGGTCCAGTATCGGTGGGAATGACGGCGGGAAGGCCGAACTCGCGGAACGCGGCTTCGAAAGTGTCCCGAACGCGCGAGCCCCCGTTTTAGGCACGGCGCGGCACCGCAGCAGATGGCGGCTGTAAGGATCGCTCACCGTTTGCGGGTCGCAGCGCTGAGGGTTGCGGCACGGAAACCAGCTCTTGAAATCGGCGCACCAGAGGTCGTTGGGCGCCGGCGCAGGCGCGAGCGGTTCGGCGTGAATGAACGTGCGGCGGCGTGCCTGCCGGGTCTGGGCCAGCCCGTTTGAGCTGTTGCCCGATGGTGGAGCGCGCGGGCCAGGAGCCAAGCACGGAGAGACTCTGTTTGCGGCGGGCAAACGCTGCGATGGAAGTTTTTCTTCCTTCCACGGCGGTTTTTCCTTTCATGGCATTGGTCCGCCCTCCCCATTGCCTGCTGTTTTCCGCCGGTTCGCTCCTCACCTGTAATTCATGTGTCCGGTTCGGAGCAGAACTGGCGTGGGGTGAGGACTTCGAGGGTGTGACCGGCGCGGTGCGGGGAGAAGGCGTTTGCGACCGCGGGCGAGCCCAAGGTGCTGATTCCACGAAATCACGAGGGTCTGACTACAGGAACGTCGCTGCGAGAGGGCTACAGAGGACGCGGGCCAAAAATCCGAAAACTTGATCGCAATCGAGGGAGGGAAAAACGGGGAACCGACACAACCAACTGATTCTGTTGGTTGCGGGGGAAGGATTTGAACCTTCGACCTTTGGGTTATGAGCCCAACGAGCTACCAGACTGCTCCACCCCGCACTCTTATGTTAACAAGCGTAGCGGCGACGGTCAAACTTTCGGTGATACCGCGCGCGAGGCGGCGCTGGGGGCGGAGCGTTGCGCTTTGGCGGAATAGGACGGGGTGGCGAGGTGGATTCGGGTGAGGCAGGGGGAAGGCCAGCGAGGCCGGTTTACCGAATTGGGCGCAGGGGGTTCGGCGACGTCGCTCAGCGCCAGTTCCATGGCCGGCGACTGCGCCGGAGGCATCGATGACAGAGGGCGGGGTGGGAATGGAGCACTTAGTTCCGGCATCAAAACTGCGCTTCCGGTGTTGCTATGCCGAAGATGCTGACGCTTGCTTTCCTGGCGTGTGTGGTCGCGCTGCCAGGCCATGCCCAACTCGACAAAATACTCGGTGGTCTCGGCGATCGGGAGAGTCAAGGCGACTCCAAGACGGCCTCGGGTCTCAAAGAAGCTCTTCAGATTGGCACCGACCACGCGGTGGATCTCACGGGAAAGACGGACGGATTCTTCAAGAATGAAGCCATCAAGATCATGATGCCGCAGAAGTTGCAGTCGCTGGAGAAGGGATTACGCATGGCGGGCATGGGCGGGAAGATCGATGAGTTCGAACTCAGCATGAACCGCGCCGCAGAGAAAGCCGCGCCGGCGGCTCGCGGGATCTTCAAAGAGGCGCTCACGCAGATGACCTTCGACGACGCACGAAAGATCCTGACCGGCGGTGATACATCGGCCACAGAGTACTTTAAAGCCAAAACTTCGGGCAAACTCGCGACGGCGTTCCGGCCTACTGTGGAATCGGCGATGGCGGAGACGGGAGTAGTGAAGCAATACAAAGAACTTACCGGAGGGATGTCGTCGCTGCCGTTCGGAGGGAGTCTGGGAGGGGGTCAGAGTTTCGATATTACCCAGTATGTTGTCGGCAAGGCTCTGGATGGTCTGTTTTACATGGTTGGGCAGGAGGAGAAGAAGATTCGGACGAATCCGGCCGCTCAGGTTACGCCACTGCTCAAACAAGTGTTTGGTAAGCACTAACGCGTGTTTCCGGCGGCGGTGAGGAGTGCGCTGTGCGCCTTCCGGGTCGAAAGTGGAAGCGTTATATCGCGCTGGCTACTCCCCTGGTCTGCGCCATACCACTCACGCGTTGACGCAGCGAGCACGATGCGCCCGGCCCATGCTGCGAGGTTAGTGGTCCGAGTTGTGCACGTAGACGGACAGAGGTGGCTATGCATGTCCCGAAGCGAGTTTGGATGGCGGCAGGAGTGTTGGTCGCGATCCCGCTGATTGTTCTGGCCGCTCTCCCGTTCTTCTTTGACGAAAACCAGCTCCGCCCGGTGGTCGAGGCCCAACTGCAACAAAAGCTTCATCGCCCTGTGAAGCTTGGCGAATTGCACCTGAAATCGTTTCCGCTGGCTGTGCGCATATCGGGGTTCGTCATCGGCCAGCCCGAAGGCTTGGCATCGTCGCAGCCCTTCCTTCAAGCCAAAGCAGTCTCAGCCGGCGTCTCTTTTTGGCCGCTTCTTCACAAGGAAATCAAGATTGATGCGATTCGACTCGAATCCCCGAGACTTGAACTCATCCGCAATGCGGCCGGCGTTTGGAATTACGAAGACGGCAACGGAGGGGCGGTGGGAGCGGGCGCACCCGGCAGCATTACATTGGACGAGCTTCGCGTTGTAGATGGCCAGGTGGCCGTGCAAGATCAGAAGGCTGGGACGGCCCGCGAGGTGTACGAACACATTGACCTGACGCTGAAGGGTCTGGGGCCGAATCGGGGCGGATCGCTCGATGGCGAGGTTCGGCTGAAGACGATGGCTGCCGTCTTGAGAATCCACTCGGATTTCGAAAACAGGGAGACGTTAACGGCCAAAGGCCTTCTGAGCCTGAAGTCGGATCGGAACGCGGACGCATTGAATATTGCTTACGACATCCGCCGCGAGCCTGCCCCGGCACCCATTACGATCAACTCGCTCAAAGCGACGATCGGGAGGCTCACCGCTACCGCGGCGGGAACGATCGACATTCAGCAGACGCCGGCCGCGCTGCGGCTTCGCGTTCAGATGACGAACTCTCCGATTGCGGATCTGCTTCGCGTGGCAGCGCTGTATGGCGCCGGATTCCCTCCCGGCCTCAAAGCCGAGGGACTGCTGGGAGCCGACGTGCAGGTGACAGGAACGACGGCGAAGCCAGTGCTTGTGGGCAAGATCGATGCCACGACGGCGCAGATCAGCGCCAAGGATCTGGCTGAACCGGTACGAGCCTCTGCACTGCACATCGATTTCACACCGGACTCACTTACCACGCGCCGCTTCACGTTGCAGACCGGCGCCACGAGCCTGACAGCGCAGGCCACGGTGACCAACTACAGTAGTTCGTCGCCGCGAATCGAGGCGGCATTCGAAACCACGAACGCGCGGGTGGAAGAGTTGCTGCGCATCGCGAAGGCGTACGGCGTCAAGCCGGCGGGGCTTGCCGGCAGCGGCGTGGTTTCGCTCAATATGAGAATCTCCAAGGCGGGCAAGCTGATCAGCAGCTCCGGCTCGGGCACGCTCCGCGGGGTTTCGCTCAGTGCGCCCCAATTGCCCAAGACGCTTGGCGTCTCGACCGCGAATGTCAATTTTTCCGATGACCACGCGAGTTTCGACAATCTCCGGGCGACCCTCGGCTCCATGCAGGTGGACGGCACAGGGTCCGTGCGGGACTTTTCGCAGCCAAGTCTTCAATTCAATCTTCACGTCGACCAGATCAACTCGGCGGAACTTCGGACCTGGAGCAGTGGGAGCACTCAGCAGCCGTCCGGAAAGCAGCAGTCCGGTTTTTTCGACAAGGTCAGCGCGAACGGCGTGTTGGCCGTCGACAAGTTGATTCACGATCGGATTGTGTTCAACAACGTCAAAGCCACGATCACTTACGCGAAGGGGATCCTGACGCTCGACCCGATCACGGCATTGGTATTCGGAGGCCAGCAGAGCGGAGCGATGAGCGCGGACCTCCGCTCGGCGACGCCTGCTTATGCCGTCAGGGCCAAGCTCAGCAACGTGGATGCGAACCAACTTCTCAGCTCCACGACGTCAATCAAGCAAGTGCTCTCCGGCAGTCTCTCGAGTAACGTCGACCTCCAATTCCTGGACCGGCCAAACGAGGAAGTGGCGAAGAGCCTTAACGGCAAGGTTCAGTTTCAGATGGGCCAGGGACGTATCAGCGGCGTTCAGATTCTGAATGAAGTGGCCAACATCGGGCACTTTCTCGGCTACTCGAAAAAGGCGGAGTCGTTTACCAACATCTCCAAGCTGACCGGGAGCTTTCAGATACAGAATGGCCTCGCATCAACTCAGGATCTGTTCATGGATCTGGGCGGCGCGACGCTGTCGGGAACCGGCACTATGGGCCTGGTGGACCAGAGTCTCAAGCTTCGGGTGATGACTGTGCTGGGGAAGGAGCTTGCGCAGAAAAACGCGGGGGGACAGATCGGCGGCCTGCTTACGAGTGTTTTGGCAAACCAAAAAGGTGAACTCGTTGTACCGGCCATTGTCACGGGAACCTTTGCGCAACCGAGATTCGCGCCGGACCTGGAACAAATTGCCCAGCTCAAAGTCCGGGGACTGCTGCCGACCGCGGACAATCCGGCAGCCTTCACGAGCGGCGTAAAGGGCATCGTGGAGAGCTTCACGAAGAAGCCGCCGGGGGCCAAGCCCAGCGAACCCCAACCGGGGTCGCTGTTTGACATATTGAAGCAGTTGGGGAAGAAGAAGGACGAGAAGAAGCAGTAGTGTTACGAATGGGCTGCGCCCGCTCAACAAGAGAGATGCCAAGAGCACAACGAAGGGTCTATTCGACTCACTCGCCCGGCACCGGCGGAAGGCCGGCCAGAGCCATGGCGATCTCCTCGTCGGGATATTCGTAGTTTTGCAGCTTGCCGGCGGTGTAGTCGATGTAGGCCTGCATGTCGAAGTGGCCGTGACCGCAAAGATTAAACAGGATCGTGCGCGAGACACCCTCCTGTTTGCACTTGAGCGCTTCGGCGAGAGCGCCAGCAACGGCGTGATTTGCTTCGGGCGCGGGAATGATGCCCTCGGCGCGGCCGAAGCCCACTCCGGCGGCGAAGGCATCGAGTTGCTGGACGTTCATCGCTTCGATGGCGCCGATGTCGAGCAGGTGGCTGACCAGTGGGGCCATGCCGTGATAGCGCAGGCCGCCGGCGTGAATGCCCGGCGGAATAAAGGAACTGCCGAGCGTGTGCATTTTCACCAGCGGAGTGAGGCGGCCCGTATCGCCGAAGTCGTAGGCGAAGCGCCCGCGGGTAAGGCTGGGGCAGGCGGAGGGTTCAACGGCGAGTACGCGAGTGGAGGCCTGGCCGCGGAGGTTCCGGCCGAGGAAAGGGAAGGCGATGCCGGCGAAATTCGAGCCGCCGCCGGTACAGCCAACCAGCACGTCCGGATAATCGCCCGCCATCTCCATCTGCTCCAGGGCTTCGAGGCCGATGACGGTCTGGTGCAGCAGGACGTGGTTCAGCACGCTGCCCAGCGAATACTTGGTATGGGGATCGGAGGCGGCTACTTCGACGGCCTCAGAGATGGCGATACCGAGCGATCCGCGCGAGTCCGGATGCCGGGCTAAGACGGCGCGACCGGCCTCGGTTTCCTGACTCGGACTGGCCGTCACCTGCGCGCCGAATGTTTCCATGAGGGCGCGGCGGTATGGCTTCTGGTCGTAGCTGACTCTCACCATAAAGACCTTGCACTCGAGTCCGAAGAAGCCGCAGGCCATGGCGAGGGAGGAGCCCCACTGGCCGGCGCCGGTTTCGGTGGCCAATCGTTTGGTGCCGGCCTCTTTGTTGTAGAACGCCTGGGCGACGGCTGTGTTGGGCTTGTGCGAGCCGGCAGGGCTCACGCCTTCGTATTTGTAGTAAATGCGCGCCGGCGTATCGAGCACTTTCTCCCAGCGGCGGGCACGGAACAGCGGCGTCGGGCGCCATTGACGGTAAATGTCGCGTACCGGCGTGGGGATCTCGATATCGCGCTCCTGGCTGACCTCCTGGAGGATCAGGCTCATCGGGAAGATCGGCGCGAGATCGTCGGGTCCGATGGGCTGCAGGGTACCGGGATGGAGCGCCGGCGCGGGCGGCTTGGGAAGGTCGGAGACGAGGTTGTACCACGTCCTGGGGATGCGGCTCTCGTCGAGCTGATATTTCACGGTCGACATAGGGATGAAATGAGCATTCTATCCACGTTGGGAGGTTCTGTGCCGGACGGGGGCGCGAAGTCCGGCGAATCGGCTTCGAGGCACGTGATGATAATATCCAAGTCGGATAAGCTCAGCTCAAGATCAAGGTGGCATTTTTAAATGGCTCTCAACGAATCTCCTGCGTCGCCGAAGATGGCGTCAAGTCTCACGCGACGGGAATTTGTATATGGCAGTTCGGCACTGATGGCGGCATCCGCGCAAGCGGCGGTTCCGCCGCCGGCGAAAGAGAGAATGATCGGAATTCAGATCGGCGCCGTCTCCTTCGTCGACGAAGGGGTGGAACCGGTACTGGACATTCTGCAATCGAGGGCGGACGTCAACACGTTGTTCATCGCGGCTTTCACGTACGGCCGCGGAATCGCCGGACGCCAGGTTCCCGGTCAGCCATTGCCGGATCACGGGAAGCAGCAATACGATACGGCGACGTTTCGCGGCGGGAGCTATACGGCGGTGCATCCGGAGTATTACGGCGACACGCCACTGAGAGACTTCCGGGCCCCGGACCTGGGTGACTTTGACGTCTTCGCGAAAGTACTGCCTGCGTCCAGAAAGCGGGGCATGAAGAACATTGCGTGGTTCGAGGACGTGTTCCGACCCGACGTGACGGGAGCGGAGCCAGTGCAGGAGAAAGATCTCCACGGGCGCAACGCGAATACGCTGTGCCTGAACAATCCCGGCTATCGCAACTTCCTGCTGGGCCTGGTGGAGGACTACGCGCGGTCCTGGGAGCTGGACGGGATCATGTGGGGTTCCGAACGGCAGGGAGCGTTTGCCAACGCGATTGGATCGAGGGCGTTCGGCCGATCTGAAGACCCGGGCCGTATCACCTGTTTCTGTGAATTCTGCCGGAAGAAGGCGGCGCAGCGCGGCATTGCCGTCGAGCGTGCCGCGGAAGGATTCCTTGCGCTGGAGACATTCGTGCGATCGAGCCGCGCGGGCAATCGGCCGGCGGACGGTTACTTCGAGCAGTTGTGGCGGTTAATGCTTCGCTACCCCGAGTTACTGGCTTGGGAAAACCTCTGGCACGACAGCCTTCGCGACACTTACCAGGCTATTTATCAGAAGGTGAAGTCCATCAAGCCATCAATGGGCGTGGGCTGGCACATCTGGCATAACAACTCGTTTTCTCCGATATACCGGGCCGAACAGGACCTGGAGCGAATAGCGCCGTATTCGGACTTTCTGAAGGTTGTGATGTACCACAACGTGGCGGGCGAGCGCATGGTGAGTTACATCGACAGCGTCAGCGAGGTCCAGTATGGAGATGTGCCGAAGCAGGAATTGCTGGAGTTCCATTACCGCGTGCTGGGCTATGGAAAAGAAAAGAGCTACCCGGAGCTTGCCGCCGCGGGGTTTTCGAGCGACTACGTGTATCGCGAGGCACGGCGGGCGCGGGCGGCCCTACAAAATACACGCACTCAGCTCTGGCCGGGCATCGATATCGACATTCCGACCGCGCCGGGCCACAGCAAGTGCACACCGCAGGGCACGCGCGACGCCGTGCTCGCGGCGTTTCGGGCGGAGGCCGACGGCGTGATCCTGTCGCGGAAATATTCGGAGATGAAACTGGCCAACCTGTCCGGCGCCGGCGAGGCGCTGAAGAGTCTCTAAGCACCGGCCGGGCCAGCGAGCGCGAGTGCTTCGCGCGTGTGGGCATTCGCATCATGCTCGCCACTTGACGCCCAGGTCGAGTGTCTTGCGAGCGTACTCGACACCTCTCTGCATGTGATCGAGCTGCTGAACCTGCAGGGCGGCGGCGATGGCTTCCGGCTTTTTGCCCGGTACATCTTCGACTACCATCGGGCCCTCATACGGGTGGCCGCGCCTGGCGAGCACGAGGAAACGGGCGAGGTCCATGCCGCGCATGTCGGCCCACTTTTTCATGAAGGCGGAGTCGTAAATCGGCAGATGCAGGGGCGGGCGTCCGGTGATCGGCTTGTTGAAGACGGCGATCGGCGGGCAGATGGAGCGGGCCGTGGCGATGATCTGTGTGAAGTCAACCACGCCTTCGCCGAGTGGAACCCATTGCACCGCGACGCCATCAGACGTTTCGTACACCACCGAATCGCGCAGATGCAGCATCACGGCCACAGGACCGAGCGTTTCGACGGTGGAGAGCGGATCTTCCATGACGAATACGGGATTGCCGGTATCGAGATACGAGCCGACGAATTCCTTTCCCGCGCCGTCGATCACCTGGCGGGTTTGCCAGCAGAACAGGTCCTTATGATTCTCGATGGCGAATTTGATGCCGGCGTCCAGCGCCTCGCTGCGCACGCTGCGCAGGGTGCGGATCATGGTCTCGATGGTCTTGTCGATCGGGCCCGGCGGCATGCTGGCGCGATCGCCGGCCACGCGGAAACGGACGAGTTTTGACCCCATGCCCATGGCGTGCCGAATGCCGTCTCGCAGACGCTGCATGGTTGCGTCCATTCCGTCCGGAGTCCGCGGCAGGGCCCCGGCGTCGCCGCCGTGGAGTTCAAGGCCGAGCCGTGCGGCGGTCTCTTTGAGAAGCTGCAAATGAGCGGGGTCGTCCCGGGCGGGGTCGACTGAATCCTGCAGGTAGACGGCGTCGAGCTTCAGGCCGGCGGCGTATTCGAGCAACTGCACGTCGTTCCAGCGCATCGCGCGGATCGAGTAGGTGTTGTAGCCAAGGGGCGGCTGCGGGGCCATGGGATTATCGTAGACGAGTCGGCTCTCCGCCGTGGTCTTGCGGTCGGGCCCAGCTACGGGACAGCCTACTCTTCCGTCCGGGGTGGGAACGGGTACCGCGAACGGACCGCGAGAACCTGGTCGTGCTCCCCGGCTTTGGTGCCGCTATAGAATCCAACGGTAGCGTTCAAACGAATGAAAAATGTGTCACCCTCGCGGGCGGGGTGGCGGCCTTCATTGCCGTCCTCTCCGCCGCCCGCCACCATGTCGCCGTGGCCGCGGAGAATGTAGTAGATCTCCTCCGCCGTGTCGTGGTGGTGAGGGATGTTGGTGCCGCCGGGCGCGAAATCCATGATGAAGAGGCTCACCATCTGGCTGGCCGCGGCCAGTTTGTCGCGTTTGCTCGCGGTGGTGCCCATCAATAATTTGAAATGCACCGTCGGGCCGTGTCCTGCCACGCGAACGTATGCGACATCATCGGAGTTGGCGAGCATCAGTTTGGGAGTGGGCGCAACGTGGATGCCAGCAGGGATCCGAAACCCCATCACCAGAGCTTTCACGGGTTGATCGGACTGGTTTGCCATGCCATGCTTAACGCCCACCGGAAGGTACATGAAATCATTTTTTTTCACAGGCACCTTCTCGCCGTCGTAAAGCAGGATGCCGTTGCCGTCGAGCACGTAGTAAATTTGTTCTTCGGCAGGGTAGCTCACCGTGGCGCTTGAGCCACCGGCAGACACAGTAAGTTCGCCGTAGCGGGCGATTCCCTTGAGCTGATTTGCCTGGGAATCGCCGGCTCCGAATGCGGGCCTATAAGCCGCTCCGTTGGAGCCGGCCGTCAAATCGTCGGGAACCGGCTGAACATCCGGCAGGTAGCGTCTCAGATATGTGGGATCGGCCGCCAATACAATTAGCGCGGCCGTGAGGCCAGCTCCCAGAGACTTGACTAAGCGCACGAAACCTCCTTGGGCTCTATTCATAGGTAACGCAGTTGCACCACTTACCCGTCTCGTCGTAATGCGGCCAGGCGCCTCCGGTGCGGAATCCGGAGACGATCGGGTCGTCGAACATGGGGGTCGGTTCGAAGTAGCCGGGCCGGCGCAGGTGTTCTCGTACGACGGCGTCGTTCAACTCGAGACCGAGCCCGGGCCTGTCGTCGGGGACCTTCACATAGCCTTTTTCAATAATCGGCTTGGGGACACCGGTCACCAGGTCCGCCCACCAGGGCATGTCGAGGGCGTGATTTTCCATGGCCAGAAAGTTATTGCCGAAGGTGGCGGCGCAATGGTAGCCAGCGAAGCCGCCGATGGGCGAACCGGCATGGTGCATGGCTACCTGGATGCCGCAGGTTGTGGCATAGTCGGCGATCCTCTTGGTTTCGAGCAGCCCGCCGGAGGTTTCGATGTCGGGATGGATCGCATCGACAGCGCGGTGGTCGAGCAGAGACTGGAAACCGCCTTGAAGTCCGAAAATGTCTTCGCCGGTCAGTACTGGCGTGACGGTCGCCTCGGAGATTGTCTTATATGCCTCCCAATTCAGGTAAGGATGCTCACTGCCCGCCGGAATCTGAAGGAGGTCTTCGGCCCAGGATAGCCGGTAGGGTTCGAAGGCTCGGGCGTAGCGAATCGAATCGTTGATATTGAGAGGACCGAAATGATCGGCGGCCAGCGGGGCGCCAGGCGGGAGAACGTCGCGGATGGCGGCAATGTACTCACAGAGATAGCCAAGGCCTTTCTCCGTGCAGACGCCACGCTCGTCGAGCGCGCCAGGTCGGTCCTTCACGAGGCTGGATTGAAGGTCCATTTTGAAAAACGTCAAGCCCATGTCCCTCCGCTTCCGCATGCGTTCCGCATAGACCTTGGGATCCGGATGACTGGTGGTGTCAGCATAGATGCGGATGCGGTCGCGGTTCTTGTTGCCGATGAGACGGTGCGCGGGAACGCCGTACACTTTACCGGCGATGTCGTGGAGGGCCATATCGACCGCGCTGTAGCCGCCGCCCATTCGGCCGTGGTTGGCGAATTGGCGCACCATTCTGAGGTTGTCTTCGATGTTCAGCGGATTTTTGCCCAACAGGTGCGCCTTCAGGATGAGCGCGATGCCCTCCACTCCGGCGTCGCGCACCTCGCCCAGACCGTAGACGTCCTGATTGGTATAGATTTTGATCAGGGGATAATCGTAATTCGCGGCCACGCGGCAGGCACGCATGTCGGTGATCTTGAGCATGCTGGGCGCCGAGTTGCGATTTACCTTTTCCTGGGCACTGACGGAGCCTTCGGTGGCCTGGAACAACGGGCCGAACATGGCCGCGGCCGCGGCGCCTCGAAACATCGACCGGCGAGTCAGCCAGTCTCTCCTGCGTTTTTTCATCGTTGCTTTCCCTTGTCGTCACCCATCATGGTGCGGCTCTTAAATCGGTGTGAGGCACAGGCCGAAGGAATGGCGCTGCCGCGCGGAGCGATTGGGGATCGAACGGCCGCTCGAAGGCGGATCGCCATGCAGTAGATCGCTGTGCAGCGCCGCGGCGGACCCGGGCCTGCCAGACAGGCTGTCGTAGAACCACGGGATATCGGGCAGCGCGGGCACGAGCACGATTCATGGCGGAAGCGTCGGGCACTGTCCTGGCGACCATCGATTTGGCCATGATTCTATCAGTTCGAGTGAGGGATACTGCATAGATGCCGGCGCCCGATGGCGGGGGCGGGATTGGCGAGGTGCGGCAAAGGCCTGCTCGTGTGCAGAGCTTGATCGGACTGGAGGACGATCTGGCCGGCGCAGTCGAGGAAAAGGTGCCGTCGACGATCGGATCCGCGTGAGACGGAGGTTCGGGGGCGTGGGGACGCCGGAGAGGATGGTGCCCATGGAGATAGCCGGGGCCGGGCGCAAAGCGTGCAGCGAATGAATCGGACCGTTGATGTTGCGGCCATGATTGACAGCAGCTCCTGGTCAAGTTATCAGAAGCTGCTGACGGTGCTGGCGGCACTGGCCGTCATCTTCGATGGATTCGACATTCAGATCCTGGGCTTTGCTATCCCGGCGCTGACCCGGGAGTGGCACGTGGCACGCTCCGACTTCGGTCCGGTACTTGCCGTGGGCCTGGCGGCGATGGCGCTGGGCAGTCCACTGGCAGGCTACTGGGGTGATCGGTCCGGGCGCCGCACGGCACTAATCGGTTGCGTGGCGATTTTCAGCTTGGCCACGATCGCGACGGCGTTTGTCCATGGGCTCGCGGGACTCACCGTTTTGCGTGTGGCGACCGGAATGGGCACGGGCGGGGCGCTGCCAAACGCGAGCGCTCTGACGGCGGAGTATGCGCCTCTCCGGCGGCGGCCGACGGCAGTGAAACTGACGCTGGTCTGCGTTCCGCTCGGCGGCATGCTCGGCGGAATACTGGCGGTGCGGATCATGCCGGCGTTCGGTTGGCGGGGACTCTACGCGATCGGGGGCACGCTGCCGCTGTTGTTCACGGGTGTCCTGTTGGCGGCGCTGCCGGAATCGCCGCGATTTCTGGCGCGCCGGCCCGCGCGATGGCCGCGACTGGCTCGTCTGCTCAGCCGCATGGGGCACTCGATACCGGCCGGGGCAGCGTTTGAGGATCGGGCAGAAGGGGTCAGCGTGGAGCGCGCTTCGCTGAGGACGTTATTTAGCCCCGGACTGGCTCGCGACACGATCGGCCTCTGGATCGCGTTTTTCTTCTGCCTCGGGTCCATTTATCTCGTATTCGGCTGGCTTCCGGCGATGCTGGTGGCGCGGGGTCTTGATATGGCCACGGCGAGTTCAGCGCTCGCGGTCTACAATTTCGGCGGAGTACTTGGCGTGCCGCTGTGGGCGGTGTTGATGACCATACTGGGGTCCCGCCGGCCGCTCCTGTCGGGCGCGCTGGCTTGCGCCGGGAGCGCCCTGGCGCTGCTTGTGGTGCCGATTCAGGCGCAGGGCGGTCACGTATTACTGATCTCGTGTCTTGGTATCAGCGGTCTGCTGGCAAATGCCGTCCAGACGTCGATGTACGCACTGGCGACGCACGTGTACCCGACGAGCGTACGAGCGACCGGCGTTGCGTACTCGGCGGCGGTAGGGCGAGCGGGAGGACTATTGAGTTCGCTGCTGGGCGCGTCCATCATTCAGGCCGGCGGCGGGACTTACTGGTTAACGTTGGCGCTGGCGATGGTGTGTGCGTTCGCCGGCCTGGCGTGGGTGAGAAGCCATTATCCGGCGATTGGGAATGTCGAAGTTTTGGGAGCCGCTGTCCAATGAATTGGTAAGGCGATTCCGCAAATGAAGTCACCTCACTCGGCCCTTCCGGCGGGGAGCGAAAGACATCGAACTCGACCACGTCCTGGTAACCATCGAATGAGCGACAATTCAATCAATACGCCGAAGCTGTGGCGCCCCACGAGAATCTGAGTTCCGCAAATCGCTTTGATTGGCGCGGGTTTGATCAACGACTGGGGCGATCCGGGCGGGCACGGCAGGAAAAGCCTGAGGCTTCGCTCCGGTGCGGCGGCCTGGGCAGGCGACGCGTTGATTCACGAATTGACGGCGTTTTCGCAAATATTGGCGCTGTATTGAAGCGACGGATGGGCTTTTTGTATTCAGTCCGGGGTGGATTTCGTCCAGGGTCGGCCGCGATAGTGGGCGTCGCGGCCTTAATGGAAGGTGAGTTGCAGGGAGTGAAGCGGGTCGCCGGAGCGGGTCAGGCGTTGGATCGTGGAACAGTTTTCCGGAGTCTACCAGCGTGTCGACGAAAGCGGAGTCCATAAATGCTCTGGAGAAGGCTGGCAACGGGAACCGCCGACCGCAAAGATGCCTCGAATTTGGGAAATCGGACGGTTGGCAATGTCGAGCGTTTTCCACCTTCTGTGCAAATATTCCAGTTTTTATGGTGAAACGCTTCGCGGGAACGAATTCACTGTCACTTAGGTGGGGTGGGCTCAGGACAGAAACGGGGGATCCGCGTTGAGGGCATACGGGAACTCGACGGCACGGGTTGGGCGGGGCCATGCGTAGCATCGGGATTGCGTTGATCCAGAAATCCACAAGGGCACCGTGGATATCTGATCTAGTCCAGGCTGGATTTGACGTCCATAGATTCGCCGATGCCGCAGTCTACGCAGGGCACGGGAATGGATTGTGCTCGAACGTCGTGATCGCGTCGGATCTCGGAGGCAGCACCAGGGAGACGATTGAGAGCGCGGCGAGAATCCGGGAGAAATCTTCCACCGTTCCTATTGTCTTAATTGTCACGAATAGCTGCGAGGATTTCGCGGTAGCGGCGCTGAAGGCCGGTGTCAACGACTACCTGAAGGGGCACGTGACCGCCCAGCAACTCATCGAATCCATTCGGCGCCTTGTGCCGGCCGGGCAAAGTCCTTCGAATTGTCAGTTGAAAACGCGAATGTGGATCGGGGACTCGGAAGTGTCCCGCTCGCTGCTTGCCTACGTCTCCCGACTGGCGTCGACCAACAGCACGGTGTTGATCACGGGCGAGACCGGAACCGGGAAGGACCTGGCGGCAGGCCTGATTCACTCGATGGGCGGCAGGAGCGCGAGACCATTTGTCGCGCTGAATTGCGCCGCAATCCCAGACAGCCTTCTGGAGAGCGAGTTGTTTGGGCGGGAGAGAGGAGCGTACACGGGCGCCGACACGGCCTATGAGGGCAGACTGAAAATGGCCGATGGCGGCACGGTATTTTTCGACGAGATCGGCGACTTGACGGCGTATGGGCAGGCGAAACTTCTCCGGGTGCTCGAAAGCCGACAGGTTCAAAGACTGGGTTCGGCCGCCGATATCTCACTCAATATCCGGATCCTCTCGGCGACAAACCAGGACCTGGCGGCAATGATCGAGAGGGGTCAATTCCGGCGCGACCTTTATTATCGTCTCGGCGTTACGCGCCTGGACATACCGCCGCTCCGCGCGCGACGCGACGATATCGCCAGCCTGCTGATGCATTTCGCCGACGGCTTCAGCCGTGAACTCGGCATCGTGTTCGCCGGATTCTCGAGGCGAGCTCTGCAAGCGCTTACGGCTTTTGACTGGCCGGGCAATGTGCGTCAACTGCGCAACGTGGTTGAAGAGATCTTCGTGCGCCTGCCGGCACAGCCGGTGGACGTGGAAGACTTGCCGCCGGAGATCACTGGAGAGCGCGGCCGGCTGCCCGAAGTTCCTTCCGAAGAGGCCGAGGATGAGAAAAGCCGCATTCTCCGGATGCTTAAGGCGGCTCACTGGAACAAGAAACGGGCAGCGGCACAACTGAAGTGGTCCCGCATGACGCTTTATCGCAAGATGGCGATGCATCACATCTCCGGGCGGAAGGGCGTGGGGGGCGAGCCGGCTCCGGCCGAGATCAAGGCTTCGGCGTAGGATGCCTTGAGCGATGCCCAGGCACTGTGTTCCGAAGCGTCTCGTGTGACACCGGCTGAGACACCTTTCAGCGGGCATGTGACACGGGAGATGTGACAGTCCCCTGTTGTACCTTCGCTAACTCCCACGGAATCAGACGCCGGCAACTGGGCCTTCTATTTGCGTAGAGGTAGCCGGCAGAAGACACCATGATGGAACCGGAATTCCTCTATGCCCGGTACGCAAACCTGTTTCGCGTCGGTCACAACGAATATGAAATGATTCTCGACTTTGGGCAAGTGGATCCGGACGGAATCACAGAAGCCTTCCACACGAGAATCATCACCGCGGCCGCAAACGGAAGAGCACTGCTTGAACTGTTGGCCGACGCGGTCGCCACTCACGAGCGGTCAACCATGCCCGCCCCATCCGGAGACGAATCTACTTAGTTAAAAGGTTACGACGATGCCAGTCACGCCAACTTATCCCGGTGTTTACATTCAAGAGATGCCAAGCGGAGTCCACACCATCATCGGTGTCGCGACTTCGATTTCC
>DAIDHC010000096.1 GCA_027452065.1 Bryobacterales bacterium | reverse complement strand
TTTGTGCTGCAGGTGCTGCCGCAGTTCTTCATGGCGGCGCCGGCGGGGGTGATCAACGACCGGCTGAGCCGGAAAAAAGTGATGCTGTTTGCGGACTGGACGCGGGCGGGGGTTGTGTTGTGCATGGCGCTGGTGCGGACGCCGGGGATGGTGTGGCTGCTGTACGGGCTGCTGTTTACCGAAACAATTCTGTGGGGATTGTTTGAGCCGGGGCGGAACGCGGTGCTGCCGAATATTGTGGCGGAGGGGGAGCTGGCGGCGGCGAACACGATCGGGTCGATTACGTGGTCGTTCAACTTCGCCTCGGGGGCGGCGCTGGGCGGGCTGCTGGCGGCGTACCTGGGGCGGGACGTGGTGTTCGGGTTGAACTCGCTGTCGTTCGTGGCCTCGGCGCTGCTGCTGCGGAGGATGCGGTTCGCCGAGCCGCACGCGGAGGAGCGGGGGCCGGTGACGGCGCGCGAAATGATGGCGTTCACGCCGGTGGTGGAGGGGATGCGGTATGTGAAAGGGAACCGGAAGCTGACGGCGGCGCTGTTTCTGAAGAGCGGGCTGGGGCTGCTGGGGGCGAACTGGGTGATTGTGCCGGTGCTGGGGGAGCGGGTGTTTGCGCTGCACCGGCCGGGGTTCGGGGCGGCGCAGGCGGGGATGCTGGGGATGAGCGCGCTGATGACGGCGCGGGGGATCGGGGCGCTGGCGGGGCCGCTGGCGGGAGGGCTGTGGGTGGGGGAATCGGAGGGACGGCTGCGGCTGGCGGTGGGGGTTGGGTTCGCGGCGGCGCTGTTGGGATACCTGGCGCTGGGGATGGCGCGGGCGCTGCCGGTGGCGGCGGGGGCGTTGATTGTGGCGCACGGGGGGTTGTCGGCGGTGTGGGTGTTTTCGACGATTCTGCTGCAGCTCCGGACGGAGGACCGGTTTCGGGGGCGGGTGTTTGCGGCGGAGCTGGGCTTCGCGGTGGTGACGATGGCGGCGTCGAGCTACGCGGCGGGGTGGCTGGTGGACAGCGGGGTGGCGGTGGAGCGGGTGGCGGCGATGGCGGGGCTGACGATGATAGTGCCGCTGGCGCTGTGGGGGTGGGCGCAGAAGTTCTGGCAGCGGGAAGAGGGACGCGTAGCCTAGAATCGAAGGTTATGGCCGTTGTCGTCACCTTTGGTGAGATCATGCTGCGCCTGGCGCCGCCGGGCTTCGAGAGATTTCTGCAGTCGCCGCAACTGGTGGCGACGTTTGGAGGAGGGGAGGCGAACGTGGCGGTGGCGCTGGCGGGCTTCGGCGTGGCGTCGCGGTTTGCCACGGTGCTGCCGGCGGGGAACCCGATTGTGGAGGCGTTCAAGGGGGAGCTGAGGCGCTTCGGGGTGGACGACACGGCGGTGCAGGCGGGCGCGGGGCGGCTGGGGATTTATTTTGTCGAGCCGGGGGCGAACCAGAGGCCGTCGAAGGTGGTGTACGACAGAGAGGGGAGCGCGATTGCGCGGGCGAAGGCGGGCTCGATCGACTGGGGGAAGGTGCTGGAGGGGACGGAGTGGTTTCACATCACCGGCATCACGCCGGCGCTGAGCGAGACGGCGGCGCAGCTGTCGCTGGAGGCGGTGAAGGCGGCGCGGGCGGCGGGGCTGAAGGTCTCCTGCGATCTGAACTTCCGCAAGAACCTGTGGAAGTACGGCAGGAAGGCGAGCGAGGTGATGCCGGAGCTGTTCCGGATGGTGGACGTGGGGATTGCGAACGAGGAAGACTGCCAGGCGGCGCTGGGAATTGCGGCGTCCTCCGACGTGCACTCAGGCAAGCTGGACCCGGAGCATTACCGGAGGCTGACGGGCGAGGTGATGGAGCGGTATCCGAACCTGAAGACGATGGCGGTGACGCTGCGGGAGAGCCACAGCGCTTCGCACAACGGATGGTCGGCGTGTTTGAACGACGGCCAGGAGTTTCTGCTGAGCCGGCATTACGAGATCACGCACATTGTGGACCGGGTGGGGGGCGGGGACTCATTCGCGGGAGGGCTGATTTACGGGCTGCTGCGGCTGGGGAGCAAGCGGGAGGCGCTGGAGTTCGCGGTGGCGGCCTCGTGTCTGAAGCACTCGATACCGGGGGACTTCAACCGGTTCACGCGGGAGGAAGTGGAGCAACTGCTGAAGAGCGGGGGCTCGGGGCGGGTGGAGCGGTAGGAGCGCCGGGGAGGCGGAAGGCGGGCGGTACCGGTATAATCGGAGGCAGGTTTTTTTGCATGTTTTCGAAGTTTCAGAGAGCGGTGTACTGGTGGGCGGCGATGTGCGCGGCCGGCGTTCTGGCGGCGGCGCAGACGGGGGCGCCGGCGGTGACGGCGGCCTCCTCGACACCGAAGGCGGTGGCGGCGCAGGCACCCGCTCCGGTGCCGGCGAAGACGCAGGAAAAGGAACAGCCGAAAGAGCCGGCCAACGGCCCGGGCACCAACATCTCGGTGCTGGTGAACGAGGTGGTGGTGCCGGTGACGGTGACCGACTCGCACGGGCGGTTCGTATCGAACCTGGACGAGAAGGACTTCAAGATCATGGACGAGGGCAAGGAACAGTCCATTCAGTTCTTCAGCCGGGAGCGGAGCCAGCCGGTTGTGGTGGGATTTGTGATCGACATGAGCAACGCGTCGCGGCTGCAGTGGAAGCACTACCAGGACTCGGCGTCGGAGCTGGCGCTGACGCTGCTGCCGGGGGACAAGAAGTACAGCGGGTTTCTGATCGCGTACACGAACGAGCCGGAGCTGCTGATCGACACGACCAACGACGGCGACGAGATCGCGGAGAAGATCCGGAAGCTGAAGCCGGCGGGCGGGGCGGCGCTGTACGACGCGGTGTACATGGCGATTACGAAGCACAAGATGGTGAAGGGGGAGCCGATCGAGCCGCGGCGGGTGATGGTGATCATCAGCGACGGGCACGACAACGCGAGTAAGAAGACGCTGGACCAGGTGCTGGAGCTGTGCCAGAGGCAACTGGTGACGGTGTACGGGGTGAGCACGGTGGCTTTTGGGGACGTGACGCCGGACGAGAGGAACCTGGTGCGGCTGGCGGAGGAGACGGGGGGGCGCGTGGTGTCGCCGCTGCAGAAGGTGTACTCGGACATTTCGGGATACCTGTCGACGCCGTCCGACGACGGCAACTACGCCCTGACGGTGGGCACGGGCGGATATGCGTCGGAGCTGGCGCAGGGGATGTTCCGGGCGATCACCGACATTGCCGGCGAGGTGGAGACGCAGTACATTTTGCGCTACGTACCGAACGTGGAGGATACGAAGAAGAAGCAGTTCCGGAGAATCGACGTGGTGGTGGATTATCCGAACATGAAGGTGAGAGCGCGAAAAGGGTATTATCCGTACGTTCCGTAGACGATATGGATGGGTGGAGATGGGGATGGGGATGGTGGAGACGAACGCGTCGCGGTTCGCGGTGGTGCAGATAGCGCTGCCGGGGCGCGGGCTGGAGAACGCGGGGGTGCTGTTGGAGGAGGCGGCGAGCGACAGGCTGCACCTGCGATTCCGGAGGGACTGGGAGACGATCGCCGAGGGGGACGAGGACCGGGAGGTGCTCGAGTTGCTGGCGGCGGATCTGGAGTTGAAAGCGCGGGAGATGGGGGCGCGGGAGCTGCTGCGGCATCTGGAACAGGACCTGTCGAACACCATCCGGATCACCGATCCGGAGGCGGTGCTGGTGGAGGATTACGGGCGGGCGCTGAACCGGCTGTACCGGCAGCACGTGCAGGCGAAGGTGCTGGAGTTCCGGACGCATCTGCCGCGGTATTCGCTGCGGGTGGCGGCGGGGAAATTTCTGGAAAACGAAGAAGTGACCGAGGAAGGCTGGGTGGAGGCGCCGGAGGATCTGCGGCCGTCGCCGGACCTGTTTGTGGCGCGAATCGAAGGGCACTCGATGGAGCCGCTGATACCGGACGGGAGCCTGTGCGTGTTCCGGGCGGGGGTTGTGGGGTCGCGGCAGGGGCGGCTGGTGCTGGTGGAGAACCTGGAGACGGGCGGAAACAACCGATACACGGTGAAGCGGTATGTGAGCGAGAAGGCGGCGGAGGAGGGCGGATGGCGGCACACGCGGATCCGGCTGGAGTCGCTGAACCCGGACTATCCGTCGTGGGACCTGGATCCGGACGAGGAGAAGTACCGGATCGTAGCGGAGTTTCAGCGGGTTCTGGAGTGAGGGCGGCGGGGGCGGCGGCGCTGGGGGCGCTGGCGCTGGCGTGCGCGGGGGCGGGGTGGAGCGCGGAGGCGAGGACACCGGCAAAAGCAGACATCGTGTACGGGACGGCGGACGGCGTGGAGCTGACCATGGACTACTACGCGCCGGCGGGAAAGGGGCCGCACCCGATGGTGGTCCTGATCCACGGCGGCGGATACGTGGGCGGGACGAGCCGGAACGGGAGCGAAGCCTACTGCGCGGATTTTCTGGCGCCGGCCGGCTACGCGGTGTTCGCGATCAACTACCGGCTGGCGCAGAAGTATCCGTATCCGGCGATGCTCGAGGACGTGGAGCGGGCCATACGGTATGTGAGATATCACGCCGGGGACTGGGACGGGGACGGGAACCGGATGGCGCTGGTGGGCGGATCGGCGGGGGGATTTCTGAGCAACATGGCGGGGCTGGTGGGCGGGGCGGGCAAAGCGGAGGACGCGGACCCGGTGGAGCGGGTGAGCGCAGGGGTGCAGGCGGTGGTGACGCTGTTCGGGCCGAGCGATTTCCGGAACCGTCCGCTGACGGCACACCAGCACGCGCTGCTGGACGCCTGGCTGGCGGAGAAGGGCGCGGCGGGACTGGCGGAGGCGTCGCCGATTACGCACGTACACAAGGGGGCGCCGCCGTTTCTGCTGATCCATGGAGACCGGGACGAGGCGGTGGATTTTTCGCAGTCGGTGCATCTGCTGGCGGCGCTGCGGGCCGATGGGGTGCGGTGCGAGCTGATCCGGATTCCGGGCGGGCCGCACGCGACGGGGTCGTGGTACCGGATTCCCGGGGTTCCGGACTGGGAGCGGCAGATGACCGAGTGGCTGAACAGGGTGCTCGGCCACCCGGGGCCGGTGGGCGCGGGGATCCGGGCGCGCGACCCGGGAGCGGCGGGAGCGAAGTAAGAGCGGCTACTGGCCGATGACGCCGCAGGCGATGCGGTCGCCGGCGTTGCCGGCCGGATCGGACTTCATGTCGTCGGCCTTGGCGTGAATCACCAGCGCGGTGCCGCCGGCTTTGAGCAGCGAATTGTCGCCGGAGCCGAGGGTGACGTGATCGTTCATGATCGTGGTTTTGGCCTTGCCGTTGGCGCCGGCGGTGAAATTCTTCATGTCGCCGGCGTGGGGGCCTTCGGGGTTGTCCAGGCCGTGGTGTTTGTGGCCGGGGTTGAAGTGGCCGCCGGCGGTTTTGAAGTCCGGGCCCTCGCACTTGCCGAATTCATGAAAGTGGACGGCGTGCTCGCCGGGGGGAAGGTTCATCAGGTTGAGCCTGAGTTTGACGCCGCCGGAAGCGACATCGGAAATGACGGCGGTGCCGACAGAGGCGCCCTTGGCGTCCTTGACATCGACGTGAACGGTTTTGGCGCCGGCGGCGGCGGTGAGAAACGCAGCCGCGAGGGCGGCGAGGCAAAGTCTGGTCATGAGAGGCTCCTTTCCCACGATATGCAATTAGCATGATAACCGGAGCAGAGCTGGGTGGGCGCGCCGTGGGATCGGGAGAATGAGCAGCCGCGGCGGGGAGCCGTTCAGCGGAGGGTTCCGGTATAGAGCTGGAAGGCACCCCAGTAATAGGGCTTGGAGCGGGTGCTGTTGGAGTGGATGAGATCGAGCTGGGCGAGGCGGAGGGCGTCGGCGGGCGGGAGGCGGCGGGCGAGGCCGGAATAGAGCACGCCCATGAGGGCGGGGGTTGAGGCGTCGTCGACATCCCAGAGGCCGGCGATTACGTTGTGGGCGCCGGCTTCGAGAAACGCCCAGGCGAGTCCGACGAGTCCTTCGCCGGAATAAGTCTTGGCGCCGGCGCTGCGGCAGGCCGATACGGTAACGAGCTGGGCGCGGAGGGGGAGCGAGACGAGCTCGCGGGCGCGGAGCTTGAAGCCGTCCGATTGCGGGCTGAGGATGAGGGAAGAGTCGAGGGGGTCCTCGCGGTTGGGCGAGGCGTGGGTGGCGAAGTGGATGAGATCGAACTGGCGGGGGACGGAGTCGCGATAGGCGGCGGGAAGCGCGCGGGCGCCCTGAAAGACGACGGCGCGGTGGGCGGGGAAGTGGCTGGCGACGGCGCGGATTTCCTCGGCGGCGTGGAGGAGGCGGGGGAAGTCCTCGCCGGGGCTTTCGGGGTCGCCGATGAGGAGGAGAGAGGAGTCGCCGCGGGGATGGGGGCCGGAAGAATCGACCAGCAGGCCGAGGGAGGGGGCGACAGAGAGAGTGGCGTGCTCGATCCAGAAGGCGGGCTGGGAACCGGGCATGGGGAGGGTGGCGAAGTTGAGCGAATGGAGGACGCCGTCGGGGACGATGATGACGCGGGCGCCGTCGGGGACCCAGGCGCGGGCGGGCTGGACGAGCATGTCCCAGAGGCGGGCGCCGGCGGGGTAGTCGGAGGTGAGGGGGTCGCGGAGGTCTTCGAGGAAAGCCTGGTAGCCTTCGACGAGGGGGCGGAGCTGGGATTCGGCGGGAAGGGGCACGGTGACGATGTCGGAGGGGGTGACGACCCAGAGATAGGAGTGCTCGGGGGCGAGCCAGTAGGAGAGCAGGATGGAGTGGGAGGAGCGGGCGAGGGCGCGGAACTCGGCGACGGAGTGGGGCCGCTGGGCGGCATTGCGCTTCTCCGACAGGAGGCGGGCGCGGCTGGAGTCGGCGACTTCCAGGGCCTCGGCGGTGCGGCCGTGCTCGACGAGGAAGGCGACGTAACTGTCGGTGAAGCGGATGAGGCTGGAGAAATAGGTGAGCTTGTGGCGGTCGTCCTGGAGGCGGCTGCGCTGGCTGTCGATGAAGACGAGGGCTTCGCGGTACTGGCGGCCGGCGGAGACGAGGTCGCCGGCGGAAGTGTAGAGATCGGCGAGGCCGGCGCGGGAGTCGAGAACGAGGGAGGGGTCGTTGGGGCGGTCGGCGAGGACCTGGCGAAAGGCCGTTTCGGCTTTGGCGAAGGCGCCGCGGCCGGCGTCGATGTGGGCGGCGAGCTGGAGATTGACGTAGGGGAGCTGGGCGCGGTTGAGGGAGACGCGGATGCGCGAGGCTTCATTGTTGTATCGCTCGGCGGCGTCCCACTGTTTGCGGTGAATGGAGATGGTGGCGAGGTCCTCGAGGAGATCGGCGGTGGTGTCGGGGGTGTTGAGTTTGCGGGCGATGTCGAGGGCCTTGAGGCTGCGGCCGGCGGCTTCTTCGAGGCGGTTCATTTCGGTGAGGGCGTCGGCGCTGCCGTCGAGGGCGTGGATCTCGTCGCTGAGGGCGCCGATGGCGGCGGCCTGGCGGGCGGACTCGTCGAAGGCGAGGAGCGCGGCGTCGAGGTCGCCGAGCGTGAGATGGCACCAGCCGATGTTGCCGGTGAGGCGGACCAGGGGCTGGGAAGCGTGGCGGGCCTCGAAGAGGGCGCGGGCGCGTTCGAACCAGAAGATGGCTTCTTCGGCGCGGTTGTGGAGATTGTCGAGGACGCCGAGGTCGCCGCTGGCCATGGCGGCGAGGTAGGTGTCGCCGCGGGCGTTGGCGGAGTCGAGCACGGAGCGGAATTTCTCTTCGGCGGCTTCGGTGCGGTCTTCGAGCGTGTAGAGGGCGCCGAGGCGGAGGTCGACCTCGCCGGTCATATCGGAGAGATTGGCGGAGGCGGCGATGCGGCGGGCGTCGAGGAGGAGGGATTCGGCGCGCTGGTATTGAAAGAGGCGGGCGCGGGCGTAGCCGCGATTCATGAGGAGGCGGCAGCGGAGGCGGGGGTCGGCGGGGAGCGGGAGGGGATCGAGGATCGAGAGGGCGGCTTCGGCGCGGCGGCCGGCGATGAGGATTTCGCCTTTGACGAGACGGAAGCGAAGCTGCCAGTAGGGGTCGAAGGGAGAGCGGGAAAGGCCCTGGTCGACTTTCGCGAGGGCGAGGTCGATGCGTTCGTCGCGGAGCAGGGACTCAGCCTGGGCGCACAGTTGGGCGGCGTCGGGCGGCCGGGACGAAGGACACGCCGTAAGGAGAAGGAGCGCGATGGCGGCGAGCCCTCGCATCAGGGCCAGAGATCGCCATTGCCTTTCGCGGAGGCCACGCTCAGGGAGCCCGACGGAGGCGTGCCCATTTCGGCGCGAAGCATGGTGAGGTTGCGCTCGGTGCCGCTGACAAAAAGCTCGGCGAGATGGAGAGTGCCGAACTGCGCGATGGGGATGGAAGCACCGGCGAGGCGGACCTGGGGCGAGGGGGAAGCAAGGCCGCGGACCAGAGTGCAGCCGAGGGCGCCCTTGGACATGGGGAGAGCGGCGCCGGCGGCGGGGCCGGCGAGCGCGGTGCGGCCCAGGAGGGCGCGGAGGGCCTCGTCCTTCTTCCAGGCTTCGTTGAGTTTGTCGAGAGTGTCGTACTGATCGAAGACATCGATGGCGAGATCGACATCGACCGGATGGCCGCCGATGCGGAGGTTTTCGAAATGGCTGCCGAGCAGGATGATGGAGGGCTGGGAATGGTCGATGGGGTGACGGCTGTTGATGCGGGCGACAATGCGGTCGGCGGTGATCATGTCGAGGATGTTGAGACCTTCGACGGTAGAGGAGACCAGGGTGACGTAAGCCTGGCCGTCGGGGGAGCGGGAGCCGAGGGTCTGGGTGTAGGCGGAGGAGAAGGAGAGGACGTTGCCGGAGGAGCCTTTGAAGGAGAAGTTGGTGACGGTGGCCGAGGCGGAGCCGCCGATGGAGGGAAGAGCGGAAGCGGCCTGGACTTCAATCGTCTGGGGATTGGGGCTGGTGATGATGCCGCTGGCGCCAACGGCTTCGGCGTGGAAGAGGAAGCGTGAGTCCATGACGGGAGGCTCCTTAACGATAGTGGATGGTAAAAGAATACCGCGCCAGCTCAATGCCGGAATCGGAATCGTCGACCGTCAGGAGCCACTTGCCGGCGCCCACGAGGCGGGTGGGGCAGACGAGACTGACGGGCTTGCCGGGGCCTGGGGCGGCGGCGGTGACGGAGAGCACGGAGGCGCCGGAGGGGGAACGGAGACTGCAGCGGAGCGAGGAGGCGGGCTGTTCCCAGGCGGGGTCGAAGCGGACGATGAAGAAGGGGGAGGAAGCGGGGACGGAGAGATCGGACTCATCGCCGCGGGCGGCGGCGCGGAGGGAGTAGGAAACCGGCGCCTGGATGCGCTCGACGAGCGAGGCCTGGCGGCGGAGACCGGGGATGGTGACCGAGTTCTGATAGCCGGCCAGAACGGCGAGCGAGAGGGCGGCGACGGCGAAGGCGGCGGCCACGGGCGGGCGCCACAGAGTCAGGAGAAAATCCGACCAGCGGGATTTGCGGGCCGGGACCACGACAGGCTGACCGGCGGCGACGACAGAACGGGCGTTTTCGGCGAGGCTGGCGGCGAGGTGGAGATCTTCCGAGCATTCCACGCAACCGAAGAAATGCTGTTCAAATTCCTCGGCGTCCGCGGGCGGGAGGTCGCCTAAGATATACCTTTCAACGGCCTTCATCTTCCGGGCCTGGGTGTGGTCCATGAAATATCTCGTCCTCCTTTCTGTGAAATTTGTTGCGGCATCGTTTCAACTCAGTATTTTCAAGGGCTTTCAGGAGCCCGTGAGGCCCGTTTTCTCCTCCAGGGCACGGCGGAAGCGCAGCTTGGCGCGGTGGAGAAGCACGCGGAGGTAGTCGGCGTCGACGCCGAAGCGGCGGCAGATTTCGGACTTGTCCTCTTCGTCGAGGAAGACGAGTTTCAGGACTTCGCGGTCGCGCTCGGGCAGTCCGCTCAAGATGTGGCGCACCAGTTGTTTCCGTTCCTCATTGACCATGGCGACGTCGGGATCGACGCCGGGGTCGGCGACATCGGGCGCGTTTTCGGGGATCTGCGGGTGCCGGGTGTCGGAGCGGAGGAGCTCAAGCATGACATTATTGCAGACCGAATGAACGAAGGCGGGAAGGCTTTCGGGGTTCTGGAGGCGGTTTTCCAGGCGGACGATGCGGAGGACGCGAAGAAATGTTTCCTGCGAAACGTCTTCAATGAGCTGCGGAGAGCGGACTTTGGCGCGTAGTTTAAGCCAAATAACGCCTTTGAAGTGGCGCGTGAAGTGGCGTTCGGTATCAGGATCGCCGGCTCGCAGCCTATCGAGATACTGGCGATCAAAGATCTCTCTGTCCAAAGCGGGAACCCTCGGAGTAACGTAACCCGAATCTAAGAATACTAGATAACTGTGGAATATCGGGGCGAGCGGGAGGCGGCGGGCGTGAAAAAAGGCGGTGTTGGGGACGGGCACGGGGAGGGCGTGCGCGGGCATGGCCGGATGGAGGAGGGAGGGATATAAAGGAACGCGCGGCGGCGGCCGATGACAGGGCAGGCGAGGTTGAAAATGCACAAGGCGGCGGCGGAAACGTGGATGAGGTTTGCGGGGATGCTGATCCTGTTATGGGCGTGGCAGATGGCGGCGAATGGACAGGAGGCGGGGTCGTGGAAAAAAAGGTGGCTGATGTCGAGCGTGGCGCTGGCCGGAGCGGAAACGCTGGACGTTGTGTCGTCGAACGGCGCCCAGGAGGCGAATCCGCTGTTGCGGGGAGCGGGAGGGCAGTTCAGCCTGACGAAAGGGATCGCTCTGAAGGCGGGCGCGGTGGGGGCGCTGATGCTGTTTGAGGCGTTCACGCTGCGGCGGCCGGGCGGGAGCGAGAATTACAAGGCGTTCACAATTGTGAACGGCGCGGCGGCGGCGGGATTTGGAGCGGTTGCGGCGCACAATTTCCATGTGAATTCGACCTCGCCGCCACCGGCTTACCTGGTGGCGCACTGACGGCAAAACCGGCGGAGCAAGGCCCGTGAGCGGCACGGCATTCCGTATGCTGTAAATATGCTGCCTCGGGGCGAGTGGGTGGATTTGGGCACGCACCGGCTTATGGTGAGGCGGGCGGGGACGGGCGGGCCGGCGGTGATTTTCGACGCGGCTCTGGGAGCGTCGTCGCTGAGCTGGGCGCTGGTGCAGCCGGAGATCGCGCGGGAGACGCTGACGGTGTCCTATGACCGGGCTGGGCTGGGGGGAAGCGCGGCCGGGCCGATGCCGCGGACGGCGGGGCGGATTGTGGAGGAGCTGCGGAGAATGCTCGACAAGGCCGGCGTCGGGCCTCCCTTCGTATTGGTGGGCCATTCCTACGGAGGGCTGTGCGCGAGGTTGTTTGCGGAACGCTATCGGAGCGACATGGCGGGACTGGTGCTGGTGGACGCGCCGGAGGCGAAGACCTGGGCGCGGCCGGGGGCGGAGAATGCGCATCGGCTGCGGATGGGGACGTGGCTAGCGAGGCGGGGGGCGCTGGCGGCGAGGCTGGGAGTGGCGCGGGCTGTGGCGTGGATGGCGCGGGCGGGGGCGCTGGGGGCGGCGCGGGCGGTATCGAACTCATTCAGCGCCGGGGCTTTGCGCGGGCACACGGACCATCTGCTGGCGCCGCTGGCGAAGCTGCCGCCGGATCTGCAAAGGGCGGCGCAGGAGGCGTGGCTGCGGCCGCGGTTCTACGAGGCGTTGGCGAGCCAGATGGAGACGCTGCCGGAGAGCGCGGCGGAGGCGGCAGGGGCAGGCGGGTTGGGCGATCTGCCGCTGGCTGTGGTGACGGCGGCGCGGCCGGGCGCGGCGCGGATGGCCGAGCAGGAGGCGGCGGCGCGGCAATCGAGCCAGGGGCGGCACTGGATCGCGGCCAGCGGTGGGCACTGGATTCCGCTGGACGAGCCGGAGACAGTGGTGGCGGCGATTCGCGAGGTGCTGGCGGCGGGGCGGGCGCGGCAGGCGGCATCGGGGGCGGAAGGCCGCATCGGCTGATCTCACGTTGGTAAGGCATCGTTTACACTGTGATATTCGCGGCGGGAAGGTCGCGTGGCCGGGCGCCGCAGAAGCGGCGGAAGGGGGTGCGAAATGCGGGATCGGGTGGTGGTGATCACGGGCGGTGGGTCGGGCATCGGGAAGGCGCTGGCGATGCTGTGCGCGGGACAGGGGTGCCGGCTGGCAGTGCTGGACCGGGACGCGGGGCGGGCAGAGGAGACGGCGGCGGAGGCGGCGCGCGGGGGAGCGGCGCGGGCGTTGGCGGTGGGAGCGGATGTGTCGAGAGAGGAGGAAGTGCGGGAGGCGCTGGAGCGGGTGGAGCGGGAGATGGGCGTGGCAACGGCGGTGTTTGCCGGGGCGGGCATCGACCGGGGCGGGGCGGAGCACGAACTGCCGGGCGAGGTGTGGCGGGCGGTGCTGGCGACCAATCTGGACGGAGTGTTCCACACGTGTAAACATGCGATTGCGGGAATGTTGCGCGGCGGCGTGGGAGGGTCGATCGTGTGCGCGTCCTCGCCGGCGGCGTTCGTGGGATTCGCGGCGGGCGGGGCGGGGGCCTACAGCGCATCGAAGGGGGGAGTGAGCGCGCTGGTGAGGTGCCTGGCAGTGGGCTACGCGCGGCACGGCATACGGGTGAACGCGGTGGTGCCGGGCGCGACGGAGACGCCGATGATGTGGGCGAACGTGGCGGAGGCGGACGTGGAGCGGCTGCGGGGGCAGATTCGCGAGGAAATTCCGCTGGGGCGGCTGGCCGATCCGTCCGAGCCGGCGCGGGCGGCGCTGTGGCTGTTATCGGAGGCGGCGTCGTATGTCACCGGATCGCAGCTTGTGTGCGACGGGGGAATCCTGGCGAAGGCGTCGATCAGTTTTTGAGGAGGCGCGGCGGGAAGGCGGCCAGGGCGCGGGCCTGTTAATAAGCGTTCCTGGAGGACTGGAGCACGGTCCAACTGCTGAGGAAAGCTCCGAGGGCTCCGAAGGTCAGCCACAGGGCGCCGCGGAATTGTTCCGGGCCGGCGAAAGAGTACGAGGAGAGAATAAAGCCGCGGAACATCAGAAAGAAGATGAGGCCCGACCAGAGAGGGAAGAGAATTTTCAGGCGGCCGAAGATGGCAAGCACCGTGATGAGAATGCCGACGAAGCCGAGCGCGAGCACGCCGTAGGTGAGGCGCGCGCCTTCCCAGGGGAGCATGCCGAGGTGCAGGTTGTTGAGGCCGCTGGCGGCGGTGACGACGCCGATGGCGGCCAGAGGAACCGCGATGGCGAGTTGGAAGAGGTAGCTAAACATCCGCAGAAAGAGCCTCATGCTTGAAAGGGTCCAGTCATTGAGTTTGAAAACGCACATTGTATCGCCTTTGACGGAGTGACGCGGAACGGGAGCGGCGGAGCGACGGGAGGACGAGGGCGGCGCGGGCGCCGGAGCAGGTGCGAGGCCGGGCGTGCGGGGCCGCGGTGGGGGCGGCGCAGCGGGCTATTCTGAATGCCAGGGAGCTTGAGGCGTGCCGGAACTGCCCGACATCACAATATACCGGGAGGCGTTGGAGTCGCGGGTGCGGGGCGAGAGCCTGGAGCAGGTGGAGGTGCGGGGTCCGTTTTTACTGCGGACTGTGGAGACGGCGCCGGGCGAGGCCGAGGGGCGGCGGGTGAGCGAAGTCCGGCGCATTGGCAAGCGGATCGCCATCGGGATGGACAACGGGGTGTGGCTGGCGATTCATCTGATGATCGCGGGGCGGCTGCATTGGCGGGGCGGCGATGCGAAGGGGCGGGCGTCGAAGCCATCGAGGAAAGATCTTCTGGCGCTGCGGTTTTCAAGCGGCACGTTGACCTTGACCGAGGCGGGGGCGAGGCACAGGGCGTCGCTGCACGTGTTGGCCGGCGAGGCGGAGTTGAAGGGACTGGACGCGGGCGGGATCGACGTACTGGCGTGCGGGGCGGCGGAGTTTGCCGAGGTTCTGCGATCGGCGAATCACACGCTGAAGCGGGCGCTCACCGATCCGCACCTGTTCAGCGGAATTGGGAACGCTTACTCGGACGAGATCCTGCATAGCGCGCGGCTGTCGCCGGTGGCGCTGACGCAGAGACTGAGCAGCGAGGAAGTAGAGCGGCTGCACGGCGCTACGCGGACGACGCTGGTGGAGTGGACCGAGCGGCTGCGCAGGGAAGCGGGAGGGGAGTTTCCCGAGCGGGTGACGGCGTTCCGCGAAGGGATGGCGGTGCACGGGCGGTATGGCAAGCCTTGCCCGCGATGCGGGACCCCGGTGCAACGGATCCGGCACGGGGAGCACGAGACGAATTACTGTCCGGGGTGTCAGACCAAGGGCAGGCTGCTGGCCGACCGGGCGCTGTCGCGACTACTGCGGCAGGACTGGCCGCGGACCGTCGAGGAGATGGAGGCGCGGCGCGCGCCCGGGCGGGCGGCCCACTGAGTAAGCCATCGCAAGTAAGCCATCGCGCTTGACACTGCGGCCCGGTAAGGCTTACGATACCCGTTCTGCCGCTCACCATTTTGTCCACACTCGCCATGCCCGCCTTCCTGTTGGCCGCCAGCAGCAGGCTGATCACGCTCTCGCCGGTGGACATCGCCGTGATCGCGTTGTACTTCCTGATGGTGCTGGGCATCGGGTATTATCTGCGCGGGTTCACCAAGACCGGCGACGACTTCTTTCTCGCCGGGAGGGACATGACGGCCTGGATCGCGGGCCTGAGTTTCGTGGCCGCCAATCTGGGCTCGCTCGAGCTGATGGGCTGGGCGGCGGCGGCGTATCAGTACGGCATCCTGGCGGCGCACTGGTACTGGATCGGGGCGATTCCGGCGATGCTGTTTCTGGGCATCGTGATGATG
>DAIDHC010000095.1 GCA_027452065.1 Bryobacterales bacterium | reverse complement strand
GGGGCGGCGGGGCGCGGGAGGGAGCGTGGGTAGCGGCGACGGCGGCGGCGGGGTTTTCGCGCGGGCGAGGATTGTGGCGGACGGAGGCGAGGGGCGGCGGGGCGCGGGAGGGAGCGTGGGAAGCGGGGATGGCGGCTGCGGGGATTTCGTACGGGCGAGGCTTGTGGGGGACTGAGGCGAGGGACTGTGGGGCGCGGGAGGGAGCGTGGGAAGCGGGGATGGCGAAGGGGCAGCGGGAGCAGGGATGGCGGATGCGGCGTATGTTGACGAGCGGTGTGGCGGATCGGGGAGGGGACGTCGCCGCTGTTGGCGCACGGGGTGGGCGAGGGCGATTGCCGTGAGCTTGGGGTGATGGGTTGGGCGATGGCCGATCGAAGGATTGCCGAGTATCGGCTGGCGCACAGTGCGCGGCAGGATATTTTCGCGGCGGTGGCGATGGGGGCGATCCGGTGAACCGGATGCGGCTGCGCCGGGAGGATTTGAAAAGGCGGAGGGAATGGCCGGCGGCACCGCTGGCTCCGGGACGAATTTCGAGGCGATATACGAGGCGGGCGGGGCGGTACGGATGGTACGAAACGAAACGGGGGTGGTTGTCACAGGGAAGCGGGAGAACCAAGGAGGGTTCGCAATGGCCGATAAAACAGGTCCTACCGAAGGCGCGGGTGGAGCGCCGCAGGCTCCGGAACTCAACGAAGCCGATTTTCAATATGTCCTGAAGGCTCTGCTTGCCGCTTACCAGCCGATTCTGGAGCAGCAACTGAACCTGGCGAAAAATCCGCAAGAGCTGGAGAAGCAGGCGCAGAGTCATCCGCCGAACTGCGCGGATGAATTTGCGCAGGCGCAGGCGCTGTTTCAGAAATTCCTGAGCGCGGACGTGGCGGCGCGGATGATTCCGGAGGCGCAGCGGGCGAAGCTGGGGGCGGCGGAGAGCTGGAACTGGTGCCTGCGGGAGATCCTGTGCTGCGTGATTTTCGGCTGGCTGGTGTGCCGGGGACCGCGGACTTTCCGGGCCTGGGCGTATTACGTCTATCAATACTGGCGGTGCGTGCGGCAGGCGATGGACGAGCCGGTGGCGAACCCGCCGACCGAGGAGCAGCAGGCGGACTTCCGGACGCTGGTCAACGCGCTGGCGGCGGCGTACAAGCCGTACCTGACGGATCAACTGGCGAGCGTGGAGTTTCCGGCGGGGATTCCGGAGGAAGTGATCGCGGGCAAGATCGACTGTTTCGAGGGGCAGGCGGATGCGTGCGCGATCTTCGAGCGGCTGCTGACGCCGGAAGCGGCGCAGGCGCTGCTGGGGAAGGCGGCGTTCGAGCGGCGGCGGAAGGATCCGAACTTCTGGCTGTGCCGGTGCTGGTGCTTGTGCTCGCTTTGTTTCGGGTGCTGCCTGGCGCGGTCGCGAACGCTTTACGACGTGGTGTGGTGTCTGATCTATTACTTCCGGTGCCTGGTGAACTGCATTCAGCCGCTGACGTGCGCGCTGACGGCGCCGGGTGGGTGCGTGGAGGAGCAGGAGTTCGACAACGTAGGAGTTTTCCGCGGCGTGCAGATCTTCGGCACGGCGGCGGGCGCGACGTGCAGCCACTACACGCTGGAGTGGCGGCAGGGCGGGGTTGGACCGTGGCAGAACTCGTCGATTGTGTATCCGGGCGGCGGAGCTACGGGGACATGCGGCGTCGTGGGCGGGCTGCTGGGATATCTGTCGACGTACCCGCTGGTGGCGGCGGGTCTGGTGGAGATCCAGCTTTGCGTGTATTCGAGCGATCCGGCTGTGAGCCCGTGCTGCACGCAGATCTACTTCCAGTTGCAGAGGAACCTGGTGTGGATCCGGGGGATCGAAGGGCTCAGTGCTCAGATGCCTCCGGGGATCTTCGATCCGACGGCGCAGATTGTGGACGGCAGCGGGGTAGTGCGGTCGTTCGGGACGGCGCTGCGGGTGTTCGGCTCGGCCGACGTCGGAGGGTGCAACGGGACGACGATCAAGCGGTACACGCTGAGCTATCAGCCGGGGTTCACGACGACGACGGCGGGGGCGTGGACGAAGTTCTGGGAGGTGGACTACGTCACGTCGCTGGAGGTGGACGCGGGGACGAACCTGGTGTTCGAAGACGTTCTGACCAAGCAGTGGCAGGAAGAGCAGTGGTGGCACCTGGTGCCATTTCCGTTCCCGCCGCATTTTGTGTGCAACGTAATCGGCAACTATCTGAGCGAGGTTTACTGGAGCACGCAGGTTCCGGGAGGGCCGTACGCGGTGAACTATCCGGATCCTCCGGTGAACTGCGGAGAGGCTCCTGTGGCGACGTGGAACTCGGCGCCGCTGCCGATGCCGAACTGCCAGAGCGGGAAGTACACGCTGCGGCTGACGGTGGAGGACACCGGAGGGGGTTTGACGGACAGCCTGCGGCAGGTATGGTTCGACAACAAGAACATCTACGGCAAGATCGCGCAGTTGGGGTCGGTGCCGGCGTGTTCGACGATCGGGCTGTCGATGTTTTCAGGCGGCTCGGCCGATTGCACGAAGGCATGGCCGGCGCCGTTGTGGGGCATCGCCTACGACGAATACATCGAGGAGGGCAACTTCACTCTTCCGAGCGACAACTTCGGCGGGTATTCGCTGGAGATCGAAAAGGACGGAGGAAGCTGGCACAGCCTAACGATACCGGGGCCGGGAAGCTCACCGTGGGGTCCGCCGTTTTTGGGGACGTCGCGGGTGGGAGATCCCGGGGTGCGGTGTCCGACGGCGGTGCCGCCGCCGGGGATGATACCGCCGACGACGAACGGCATTTTGACGATGCTGGACATGCGGCGTCTGGACTCGGTGTGCAACACGAATCCGGGCGACGCGGACCTGGTGCTGCAGCGGGCGACGAAAAATACGCCGGGCGAGTGCTGCGGGTTCGTTGTGCACCTGTCGGTTTGGGACACGTCGATTTGTCCGAGTCTGTCGGGCGGGCGGCACCAGGTGGACATCTACTTCCCGTTCTGCATCTGCAACGATCTGCCGCCGGTATCGTAAGCGACGAGCCGGTTTGAGGGAAGTGAAGGCGCCGCCGCGGGCGGTGAAAGTCAGCGGCGGCGCCTTGCGAGGGGCTCGGCTCGTGGATAGCCGGGTGTGGCCGCGCCTTGTCCGGCGTTCGGCGCATGGATCGCGGCGGGTTCGGTTCGGCAGGTGGTTGGCCGCGTTCGGAGGGTTCTTCATGGGAGTAAAGTGACGGACGGCGATGAGTGAATGGGCGAGGATTGCGTTGGCTGTGCTGGCGGTATGGAGAGTGAGCCATCTGCTGGCGGGCGAGGACGGACCGGGCGAGATCATCTATAAGCTGCGGGCGCGGCTGGGGGGAAGCTGGGCGGGGAAGCTGATGGACTGTTTTTACTGTTTGAGTGTTTGGGTGGCGGCGCCGGCGGCGCTGATTCTGACGAGGCGGTGGGAGGAGTGGGTGGTGGCGTGGCTGGGGCTGTCGGGCGGGGCGTGTTTGATTGAGAGGCTGAGCCGGGAAACAGTTGTGATGGAGCCGATGGCGGCGGAGGAGGAAGGACGAGGCGATGTGCTGCGGACAGAAGCGGGAGCAGATGAAGAACGGGGCGGGGAGCCAGGCGCGGCCGGCGTACAGCCAGCGGGAAACGCAGGCGGAGAGGACGGCGCCGTTCGCGCCGGGACTAAAGCAGCCGCCGCCGGGGCCGGGGCACGGGATGGGAGCGAGGCCGGAGGGGGCGGTGAGCGTGCGGTATCTGGAGAGCTCGCCGGTGCGGGTGTACGGGCCGGCGACGGGGAAGCAGTACCAGTTTTCCGGGAAGGCGGCGGTGCAGGAGGTTGACGTGCTGGACGCGCCGCACCTGGTGAAGACGGGGTTTTTCCGGCGGGCGTAGGGGCGCTCAGGGAGGGGGGATGGGGCGCGTCCGTACGAGAGAACCTGCGGGACGCGCCCTGATGCGCCAGACGATCAGAAGATCAGCTTGATGGCCAACTGGACGTTGCGGGGGGCGCCGGGGCCGATGCCGGGGGCGCCGAAGCTGACGTCATAAGTGGAGCCGACGGTGCCGAGGTTGCTGCCCTGGACGTTGTTGCCGGGGCCGCTGTAGTTGACGAAATTGAAGATGTTGAAAATTTCGGCGCGGAGTTGGAGCTTCATTTTCTCGGTGAGCGGGATGTCTTTGAAGATCGAGAAATCGATCTGACGGGTGGAGGGGCCGTAGAACTGGTTGCGCTTCTCGTTGCCGTAGGTGCCTGGGGTTGGGGCGGCGAAGGCGGCGGGATTGAACCAGTAATAGAGGCTCTGGGCGCGATTGGAAGCGGGAACGCCGGAGAAGGGGTTTCCGACGACGTTGGCGCGGTCGACGTTTTCGCCGGTGCCGGAGGAGTCGTTGCCGCTGTAGACGGTGAAGGGCGAGCCGGAGAAGAACGACCAGAGGGTGTTGAGCTGCCAGCCGCCGAGCAGGAGTTTGTACTTAGTCGGATTGGGGAGCGAGTAGGCGAGGAACATCGAGAAGGTGTTGCGGATGTCGAAGTCGGAGTTGCCGTAGTCGCAGGCGAGGCAGTAGCTGTTCTGGGGGATGATGCCGCGGGCGTAGGACAGGTCGTCCATGGAGTGGGCGTAGGTGTAGCTGAGCTTGGTGGTAAAGCCGTGCCAGTCGTTGGTGCGGAGCGAGCCGATCAGGCCGTTGTAATGGGCGTTGCCGACGGACTGGACTTCGTTGATGGCGCCGAGATTGGGGAACTGGTTGTAGAAGGGGCGGCTGGTGACTGCCTCGGGGGAGCCGATGGGGATCTGGTTGACGTCGAGAGTGTCGGGAAGATGGCGGCTGAGGCTGCCGGTGTAGCCGAGTTCGCCGACGACGTTGTTGGCGAGTTGATACTGGACATTCAAGGTGGTGTTCATGCTGTAGCCGGTGACGAAGTGCTGGCTGACGGAGAAACCGCCGTAGGGTCCGGTGGAGGAAATGCCGGCGAAGATGGGCTGGCCGGCGACGAGGGTGAGCGGGGATTGATTGACCAGCGTCTGAACGGGGGCGGGTCCGCCGATGTTGGTGTTGATGCCCGAGGCGCCGCCGTTGGGGGCGGAGCTATTGCCGAAGTAGGCGATGTTGGGGACCTGGTAGAACATGCCCCAGCTTCCGCGGATGACGAGCTTACCGCCGGGTTGGGGCTGGAAGGCGAAGCCGAAGCGGGGAGCGAAGTCGTGCATATCGCGCGGCCAGAGGCTGCTGATGCCGTGGCCGACGTAGGTGATGCCGCCGTCGGCGGGGATGAAGGTGGAAATGAGATTGGCGGGATTTTCGATGGGGCTCTGGTAGACCCAGTTGAGGCCGTAGTTGAGGGTGAGTCGGGAGGTGACTTTCCAGGTGTCCTGGCCGAAGAAAGAGAAACCGTTGAGCCAGTAATTGCGCTGCTGGTTGCCGTAGGCGACGCTGGCGTGGCCGATGCCGACGCGGCCGGCCAGGAAATCGGAAAGAGCGTTGAGGGAGCCGGCGAGAGGGTTGCCGCCGAAGCCCCAGGAGTCGGCGGGGTTGGTGGCGGCGAAGGGACCCTGGGATCCGTCGAAGGTGAAGGTGCCGGGGGCGTTGGCGTCGTAGAAGACGTCGAGGCGGGAGCGGCGGTATTCGCCGCCGAAGCGGTACTGGTGCTTGCCGACGGTGTAGGTGAAGGTCTGATCGATGTGGCCGGTGGTGTCGATTCGGCCGAGCTGAGGTGTGAGGCCGGTGGAATCGAAACCGGAGATGTTCATGTTCGGGGAGCCGAAGTCGGTGGGGTTGGTGACGCCGGTGTTGAGGCCGAGGGCGGGCATGTTGAAGCCGTGGTTGGCGTCGCCGAAGACCTGCTTGAAGTAATTGACGCCGGCCAAGGTTTGGGAAACGAAGGCGGGGGTGATGACGGAGTTATACACCAGGGAGAAGTTGTGCATGCGGCTGGGGGCTTCCTGGAAGTAATAGGGCATGGCGGAGCCCACATACTCGGTCTGGTTGCCGGTGCCGCCGAAGTAACGGATGGCGATGTTGTTCTTGTCGTTGAACTGGTGGTCGATTTTGATGACGCCGTTGTAACTGTTGGATAAGTTGATGCCGGCGCCGGCGTAGTTTTTGATGGCGGCGGGGCCGTTGAGGCTGTTGGCGGGCCAGAGATTGTTGATGAGGTTGAGGGAGAGGGGGTTGACGGGGACGCCGTCGGCGGCCATGGTTTGCGAGGCTTCGGTGACCCACGAGGCCGAGGGTACGGTGCCGGGGGCGGTGAGGGCCTGGCGGTAGTTCTGCTGCTCGTAATTCACGAAGAAGAAGGTGTGATTGCGGACGATGGGGCCGCCGAGAGAGAAACCTTCCTGGTTGTTGCGGAGCTTGGCGGTGGGAGTGCCGGGGGCGGTGAACCAGTCGTTGGCGGCGAAGGCTTCGTTGCGGTTGAAGTAATAGGCGGTGCCGTGGAGGTTATTGGTTCCGGACTTGACGACGACGTTGAGAACGCCGCCGGTGTTGCGGTTTTCCTCGGCGTTGGAGCTGGACTGGAGGGAGAACTCGTCGATGGCGTCGATGGGGAGCAGGACGCCGGCGATGCCGGAGACGCCGCCCTGGTTGACGGAGTTGACGTTGTGCCAGAGGTCGTTGTTGTCGGCGCCGTCGATTTTCCAGTCGATGCCGTTGAAGCGGGAGCCGTTGAGACTGCCGTTGGCGTTGGCGCCGGGGTTGAACTTGAGAAGCTGGGTGAAGTCGCGGCCGTTGAGGGGGATGTCGTTAATCTGTTTAGTGTTGATGAGGCTGGTTTCGGAGGCGGAGGCGGTATCGATGGAGACGGTCTGGGCCTCAACTTCGATGGTGGTGGCCTGTTTGGCGACGTCGAGTTTGACGGCTATGGTGTTGATTTTGCCGGCGTCGACGACGAGGCCGGTGACGTGGACGGACTCGAAGCCGGGGGCGGAGATGGTGACGTCGTATTTGCCGAGCGGGAGGTCCTGGAAAACGAAGTCGCCCGCGGAAGAGGAGACGCCGTTGCGGGTGAGGCCGGTATCGGCGCCGACGAGTTTGACGGAAGCGCCGGGGACGGTGGCGCCGGTAGGGTCGGTGACGGTGCCGGTGATGCCTCCGCGAAACGTCTGAGAAAACAGCGGCGCGGTAAACAGAGTGACCAAAAAGAAGCTGACCGATGCGAGCTTGCGAGACATAAGCTCTCCTCCATCTGAAGTTTAATTTCTTGGGCGAACTTGGCCCCCCACCATGCCAGGACTCTGGCGCGTTTCATTCATTTTACAGAAGAGATTGGAAGATGGAAGGGGAAAAGTAAGATCTTTTATGGCTTTGTTGCAAGTGAAGGAAGCTAAAGCTGACGGGGCGTATGTCGACTTTGGCGCTTACTTATCGAAAGAGTAACCAGGCATACGTTTCCGGGACACAGGTTGGCTTAGTCGAATTTGCAGTGGCGGGCGCCTTTGGCATTATCGTCGCGGGGAGCGGGAAGCCGGGGACTTTGAGCTCCTTCGCCTTCGCGCGGCGGGGTGGCGGCGGCATGCCGCGGCTATCGCCGCTGAATTTGGTGGACGCGGGTGTGGCGCGTTCGGCGAACACCGTGTTCATCGGAGTTCCGGTGGGCTCGTCGCCGAGGCTCCCTGGTTCGGTGTTCACGCCGCGGCTGGCGCTGGTGAATTTCGACGCGCGGGCCGCGGAGGCAGGCGTGGTGTTTGCGCGGACGGATGGCGGCGGTGTCGATTCCCGCTGCGAGCGCCAGGACGGCGGAACTTCCCGGACTGACGGGAGACCCCGGGTTGAGGAATTCCTTCCTGGTTCGGTCGCATGGAGCGCCAGGAACCGTGGTGGCGAGTCTGGTGTCTACCAGTTCGACGGGGTTCGGGATGGTGGAGCAGATCGGAAAAGGCGAGAAGATCGAGTTAAACGCGGGCGGCCACCCGTGGGACTTGACGGGCGGGAGGGACGCGGTGCTTCTGCTGTTCAATCAGTCGCAGACGCCAAAGATATTCAACGTCAAGATCGGGCACGACGGGATTCTTTGGTGGCAGGCGTGGCAGTTGGCGCCGATGGAGACTCGCGCAGTGAGCATTCGAGAGTTGATTGCGGGGCGGGAGAAGGACCTGAATGGGGCTGTTCTTCCGCAGGGGCTCGATTCCGGGGAGGTGAGTTGGTTCACGCCGAACATTGGCGAGGGGAAAGGCCGGCTGATGGAGATCGATGCGGGGAGCCAGACGGTGGCGGGGATTGCGAAGGTGGCTCGGATTTCAGTTGCGAGTACAACCTGGTGCTGTGCGGGGCGTATTTGCAGGTTGACGCGATCTCGTTTGGGTACGACGAAGTGAGCAATCCGCTTCCGTTGGGGCCGGTGATTCCCGAGATTTGTCAGGCGTTCAACCCGAACGCGTGTTCCGGCCAGTCGTACGGCAGCGGAGGGAGCGGGTATGTGTACAACTGGCAGGCGAACAACCCATCGATCGCGACGCTGTATGGGCCGGCGAATGGATCGACAGCGTCCTTTTTCGGGGCGGGCGTTGGCGTTGGCAGCGCGACCGGGTTCATCGAGTCCGCGACGTGCTCCTATGGGGCCGGCGGGTCGGTGACGGTGAAGTGCTCGTATCCGACGGGGGATAAGTCAGCGTTTTGGGGATGGGATGATGCGGATGGCTATGGCTCGCTCGGGGGATGGGTGCAAACATTGAGCCCCGTGCTTACTTCCCTGGCTTCCGCAGGCGGTGAAGGTCTACCAGAATCAGAGGCCCAAGCTCAAGTTGCCCCTTCCGTGCGAGGCCGAGCTTTTTCAGGATCTGAGCATTACATACCCTGGCTGCGCTGGGGGCGTGTACCGGTCTAAGGTACCTCTAAGAGCGATCATCAGCGTTACAGGAGTTTCCAGTGGGCGCGATGGTCAGTTGCAGGGCAGGACGTATCGGATTCAGTAGTGTAGAGGCTATCGAGATGAGGCATTTTGGATCATTTTTGCTGGGGGCTCTCTTACTAGCGATCTGGCCGTTGGCGGCTGAAGAGCAGGCGAGCGTCACTATAAGTGGGGGCGTGGGCGTGGTTCGCGCAGGCACGGCGAGGCCGATGCTGGAGGCGCTGTACGCCCTGGCGGTAAGGTTCGAGTGGAAGATTGGGTTCGAGGAGGCGCGGATTCAGTACCTGGGTGACATGGTAGACGTGACGTCTCCGGAGTACGTTCCGAAGTCGAAGGATGACCGGGCGTACTTTCCGCGTGGAGGGCCGCTTGAGGTGAAGTTTGCAGTGTCACCGCGGACGGGCGCGCCGGCGGACGCGGAAGCCGTGGTTCGTCAGGTGATTGCGGAGTACGAGGCTAGGGGCTATCCGGGGAGGTACGGGTTTCACCGAGCGGACGACGGTTGGATGCTCGTGTATCCCGTCGAAGTGCGGAACTCGGCCGGGGCCTGGACGCGCGCGGAGGCGTTTACGTTGGTTCCGGTGCGGGTGGAGATTGGTGAACGGGAAGTTCTGCAGCACGTTTTGGATGGGGTGTTAAACCAGCTCGGTGCGAGGTGCGGATGCCAGGCAGGATTCGGTGGAGTGGCGATGAACGAGCTGTTTCGGCCAGCGCGCGGCGTCCTTCGGGAAGGGGAGACCGGGGCAAACCGCTTCTTTGACGGTTTCGGCTTGATGTTGGGCCTCGGCTTTTGGAGATTGCTGTGGGCGCCAGACATGAAATTCTATGTCTTCGCGTTCGCGCCGTAGCGGCGCGGGACGGGCGGTGGTTCTGGTTCCCCGGGGCAGGTGATGGGCGCGGCGGAGTCCTGCCGGGGTGGATTCGGCTTGCGAGCTCGTGCAGGCCTCGGAGGCTATCGGGATGATGCGAGCCGGATCACTTTTGCAGATGGCTGTGTTATTGGCGAGCTGGCCGTTGGCGGCTGAGGAGCAGTGGGGCGTGACGACGAGCGGGGGCACGGGCGTGGTGCGCGTGGACACGGCTAGCCCGCTGCTGGATGCTCTTTGCGCACTGGCGGTGAAGTTCGGGTGGAAGATCGGGTTCGAGGAAGCGCGTATTCAGTACTTGGGCGACATGGTGGACGTGACGTCTCCGGAGTACGTTCCGAAGTCGAAGGACGACCGGGCGTATATTACTCGCGGCGGACCGCTTGAGGTGAAGTTTGCGGTCTCGCCGCGAACGGGGGCGCCCGCGGACCCGGAGGCCGTGGTTCGCCTGGTGATTGCGTCGTACCAGGCACGGGGCTATCCGGGAAGGTATGAGGTACGGCGTGCGGATGACGGCTGGATGCTTGTGTATCCGGTCGAGCTTCGGAACTCGGCTGGGGTCTGGACACGCGCGGAGGCGTTGGCGTTGGTCCCGGTGGGGGTGGAGATTGGTGAACGGGAGGATTTGCAGGACGTTTTGGATGGGGTGCGAAAACAGCTCGGCGCGAGGTGCGGATGCCATGTGGGGTTTGGCCCAGTTGCATTCAATTCGCTTTTTCGGCCTGCCAGAGGCGCGCTACGAGAAGGGGAGGTCGACGCACACCTGTTTCTCGACGAGATCGGGGTGGTGGCGGGCTTCAGTTTTTGGCGTATGGTATGGCTACCGGACATGAAGTTATATATGTTCGCGTTCGGGCTCTAGCGGCGCGGGACGGGCGATGATCCCGGCGGCGGGGGGTAGCGGTGCCTGGGGTGCGGGGGGAAGGGCAGAGGTGGCGTGTCGCGATGGGGAGATGGGCGGCGGCGATTGTCTGGGCGGCGGGCGGCGGGGTTTTATGGGCGGGTGGAGTGTGCCGTGTTGTGGATGCGAGGACGGGGAGCGGGATTGCGGGGGCGGTGGTGACGGTGGGGCGGGAGGTGAGCCGGACGGGGGCTGACGGAGGGTTTCGGGCGCCGCCGGGGGGCGGGAGGATCGGGATGCGGGCGGCGGGGTACCGGCGGGGATGGATGGAGGCGCGGCCGGAGGGGTGCGCGTTTGCCGGGAAGCTGCAGCCGTTCCGGGCGAAGGCGGTGTATTTGACCGGATACGGGTTCGGTGTGGCGGGGCTGAGGGAGCCGGCGCTGGGACTGTTGGGGAGGACGGAGTTGAACGGGCTGGTGATCGACGTCAAGGGAGACCGGGGATGGATCAGCTATCCGAGCGAGGTGGGAACCAGGGTGGGACTGGGCGGGCAAAAGGTGGTTCCGGCGCCGCGGGGACGGGAGATGGTGCAGGATCTCCGGATTCGGGGAGTGTATCTGATCGGGCGGATCGTTGTGTTCAAGGACGATCCGATGGCGCGGGCGCGGCCGGAGTGGGCGGTGAAGCGGGCGGGCGGGGAAGTTTATTTGGACCGGGAGGGGCTGAGGTGGCTGGACCCGTTCCGGCGCGAGGCGTGGGAGTATGCGCTGGCGGCGGCTGAGGAGGCGGCGGAGCTGGGGTTTGACGAGATCCAGTTCGATTATTTGCGGTTTCCGGACCAGACGGGACTGGTATTCGCGCAGCCGGACACGGCGGAGAACCGGAAGCGGGCGATCGGGGATTTTCTGGAAGAAGCGCGGCGGAGGCTGGCGCGGTACAACGTGACGGTGAGCGCCGATATTTTCGGCTACGTGTGCTGGAACGAGGGCGAGATGGGGATCGGGCAGAGGATTGAGGAGTTGGCGCGAGGGGTGGAGATGCTGAGCCCGATGCTGTATCCGTCGGGGTATCAGTACGGAATACCGGGGTTTCGGAACCCGGTTGCGCACTCCTATGAGATTGTGCGGTTGTCGCTTGAGAAGGCGCAGCGGAGGACGGGGTGGGCGGCGGTGCGGTTCCGTCCGTGGCTGCAGGCGTTCCGGGACTACGGTTTCGACCGGCGGAGGTTCGGGGCGGTCGAGATCGGGCTGCAGATCCGGGCGGCGGAGGAATTCGGGAGCGGGGGATGGATGCTGTGGAATTCGCGGAACCAATACAGCGAGGAGGGGCTAAGGACGCGGTGAGAGGGCAGGGCTGCGCCAGATCGCGCAGGGCTGGGGCAGGGTGCGCAAGGAGAGGGCGGCTCAGGCATGGGCCGGGGGAGCGGCGGAGGCGTCGAGGTGGGTGGGGTCGAGGTGAAGCTTTTTGATTTTGTAGCGGAGTGAATCGCGGCCGATGCCGAGGAGGCGGGCGGCCTGGGCCTGATTGCCGCGGGTTTTGGTGAGGGCCTGAACGAGGAGGCGGCGCTGGTGCTCGATGAGGGAGAGATTATTGGGCACGCCGTTGGGCTCGGCATGGCCGTTGGGGAAGGCGGCGGGGGTGGTGGGAAGGCCGAGGCTGAAGGGAGTGAGGGAGTCGTTGGCTTCGACGATCATGGCGCGCTCGATCGAGTTGCGGAGCTCGCGGACATTGCCGGGCCAGGAGTATTGAAGAAGAAGCTGCTCGGCATCGGGAGCGATGGACTGAACGCGGCGGCCCCAGGCCTGGTTGAAGTGCCGGATGAAGTGGCGGGCGAGAGGGAGGATGTCGGTGGCGCGGGAGCGGAGCGGGGGGATGGGGACGAGGATGGAGCTGAGGCGGTAATAGAGATCCTTGCGGAAGGCGCCGATTTCGACGGCGTGGCGGAGGCTGGTGGTGGCGGCGCTGACGATGCGGACGCCGGGAGGGAAGCCGGGGTGAATGGCGGCGCCGGTGGGGGACTGGCCTTCGAGGAGGCGGAGGAGCTGGCGCTGGAGACCGGCGGGGAGTTCGGAGACTTCTTCGAGGAAAAGAGTGCCGCCGGCGGCGAGCTCGGCGAGGCCGCGTTTGCGCTGGTTCGAGGAGGGCAAGGAAGTGTCGGGGCCGCCGAAGAGCTCGGATTCGAGCATGGCTTGAGGGAGGGCGGCGCAGTTGAGGGAGACGAAGGGGCGGGAGCCGCGGAAGCTCTGATAATGGAGGGCGGCGGCGATGAGGGAGCGGCCGGCGCCGCTTTCGCCTTCAAGGAGGATGGAGCCGGCGCGGCTGGGGCCGATGAGGCCGATGAGGCGGAGGACCTCTTTCATGGCGGGGGATTCGGCGACGATGATCGGTTCGCCGGAGGGCTGGTAGCGGTTGGCGTTGTCAACGCTGGCGAGGATTCCGGCGAGGCGGCCTTCGGGAGTGCGGAGCTGGCTGGCGGAGAATTCGGCGAGGATGGGCTCGCCCAGGGAATTGGTGAAGCGGACGAGCTTGCCGGCGAGGGTGGGACGGGAGAGGGCCTGGCGGAAGAGGCAGCCGGAGTCGCAGTCGCCGGCGCAGCGGAGGACGTCGCGGCAGCGCATTTGGGAACTGAGGGGGCCGAAGAGTTTCCGGGCGGCGCCGTTGGCTCCGACGATGTTCAGGTTGGTGTCGCACAGAAGCAGCGGATGGACGCTGGATTCGAGCGCGGCTTCGAGTAAATCGGCCTGACGCCATTTTGAATCGAGTAGCATGATGAGGGTCTCCTCCCCAGTTGGGTTCCTTCACCCTGTACCAGGGTGAGAGCACGTTACGTGCCGTACAAAGGGGTGTCGGGGAGATTGTAAAAATTACACGCCGCGTGGGGTATGGGACCGGGGTTCGGGCGGGAGGGGTGTTAGCGAGTGGGGAGTTCGGTGGGGAAGCCGCGGGCGCGCCAGGCGAGGAGGCCGCCTTCGAGAGGGCGGACGCGGAGCACGCCGCGGCGGAGAAGTTGCAGCGCCGCACGGGCGCTGGTGGCTTCGTTTGGTCAAGTGCAGTAAAGGATGACCTCGGTGTCGGGGGGGATGGCGGAGGCCTGGTCGTCGAGGTTTTCACCGTCGAGCCAGATGGCGCCGGGGATGCGGGCGGGGTCGTTTTCGAGCTCGATGGCGTGGCGGAGGTCGACGATGCTGACGGGCTCGCCGGCGAGGATGAGCTCCATGAGTTCTTCGGGGCGGATGCGGGCGACGCGGAGGTCGCGGATGAAGCGGCGGCGCTGGTAGCTTTTCCAGGCGATCCAGGAGGCCAGCAGGAGGACGAGGAGGAAGCCGACGGAGCCGCCGAAGCGGCGGACGGCGTTGCCTGCGTCCTCGAGCTGGTGGCGGAAGATGACGCCGGCGCCGAGGTAGGTGACCGACCAGAGGAGACCGCCGGCAATGTCGGCGGCGAGGACGCGGAGGAGGGGGAGCCTGGTCCAGCCGGCCATGGTGGGGGCGACGGCGCCGAGGCCGGGCACGAACTTAGAGAACAGCAAGGTGGCCGAACCCCAGCGGCGGAAGAGGCCTTTGGCACCGCTGACGCAGGAATCGGGCTCGAGCGAGATGCGGCAGAGGAGGTTGAGGATGGAACTGCCACGGAAGCGGCCGAGGAGGAACCAGAGGCAGTCGCCGATGAGGGCGGCGAGGATGCAGAGGGCCCAGGAGGCGAGGAAGGAGAACTGGTGCTGGGCGGTGAGGGCGCCCATGACGAGGAGGATGGGAAGGGCGGGAATGGGGATGCCGGACTGCTCGATCAGGACGAAGCCGAACAGAACAATGTAGCCGTGGCGAAGGACGAAATTAGTGAGCTCATGCATGAGGGGGTGCTACTCGGGCTCGGCGGAGGGCTCCAGGGCTTGCTTGAAAGCGGCGGTGATGGCGGCGGCGGCGTCGGGGCCGGTGGAGTTGACCTCGCCATACCAGCGGTGGGGGGCGTTGTTGAGCCAGGGGGCGGATTCGTCCCATTCGGCCTTGGGGATGATGTAGCCGATTTCGTCGTCGGCGAGGCCGAAGAGCATGCGATAGGGAGCGGACATCATTTTTTTGACTGGGGGTTCGAGGGGGGCGTCGGGGAAGTCAGCGCCGGGGTAGCGGACGATGCCGCCGAGGCTGAGCTCGGGATAGAGCTCGCCGGGGATGAGGGCGACGTCGAGGAGGGGATTCTGGCCGGCGAAGAAGCGGATGGAGCCGACCGGGCTGGTGGTGGCGCCGGAAGCGGTCATGGGCTTGCGGCCTTTGTAGACGCCGGCGGCGGAGGCGGCGTGGAAACCCTGGTTGGTCACAGGAATATCGATGACACGCTCATTGAAAAGGTATCCGGTGATTTCGGCGGGCTGGGCCTGGCGGACGGAGGCGGCGGCGATATCGGCGACCGCGCGGCCGACGATTTCGGCTTTGCGGAAGCTGTTCTCGGGGGCGAGCTTGCCGGTTTCCGGGTCGATGACTTTGGCGCCGAGCGGGCTTTGCATGCCGCCGACGGCGCCGTTGACGAAGACGGCGATGCCGCCGAGGCGGTGCTCGAGCTGCTGGCGGAGAAAGCCGGAGTAATCGGCGGTGATGAGGGTGTTGTGGGAGCCGAGGGTTTCGGGGTGGTTGGCCCAGTTGACGAGGGTGGCGATGGGTTTGTCGGCGGGGGTGACGGCGGAGAGGGCGATGACTTCGGCGTCGTGGACGACGGGCGGGCGGTCGTCGTCGATGAAGGAGTCGAGCTCGGCGGGGTGGGTGCGGGCGAGGGTGATGCGCGCGGGCTGGAGGGCACGGATGGCGCCGGCGGCGGCGCGGGCGGTGCGCTCAACGACGAGGGCGTTGTAGTCCTCATCGATGCCGCTGACTCCTTCCTTGGGACCCCAGAGGCCCATGGTGTCGGGGGCCTGATGATCGTGGAGGGCAGCGACGACGACGTTGGCATGGCCGCGGAGATTGCGATCCGTGGCGAGGCGGATCTTCTGGACGTCGTCCCAGAAGAGGCCGATGGAGTCGACGCCGCAGATGACCAGGGGAGCGACGGAGACCGCGCCGGGGTGAGCCGGCTGAGCGGGCTGGAAGGCGATGCAGCGGGCGAAGAGATCGTCGTGGACGGCGGTGGCGACGCGGTTGTTGCCGAAGCCTGCCATATAGACGGGCTTGGCCGAGACGTTGGGTGTGATGATTTGCGAGTCAACGCCGACGCGCATCTGGGCGCAGGCGGCGACGGCCGAGCAGAACAGGAGCGGAAGGAACCGCTGG
>DAIDHC010000094.1 GCA_027452065.1 Bryobacterales bacterium | reverse complement strand
GTTGATGTCTTTTTCATTTTGCATGTTGTTTTGTGTCTTGACTACTAGTTACTAAGTTAAGTTACCGCCCAAAAACGTGGGCTGTATTAGCGCTGGTCACAATCCCTTTGCTGACCCGTGCGGACTGGGTGCGTTCATAAGCCAGCCGTGCATCACGCGCCGCGTTCCGTGCGGACTCAATGCGCTTGTACGCGACCTTTGCCTGTTCTTTCAGACGTTCCGTGGTCCCGCCGATTACGCCGACTACGCCACCTTCCGATTGCATCACCGGCCCCAGCGCCGCGATGGTGCGCGTTCTGTTCAGCACAGCCGCCGCGCAAATCTCGCCGTGTTCCGCGATGGCTTCATTGGCGAGTGCATCCAGCCAGACGATGGTGTCAGCCGGGCTTTTGACTTCCAGCAGAAAGCTGTAGGCCGCGTCCACGAAGTTCACGGCGTCTTCTTTCTTGCGCAATACCCCGCTGACGCCTTCCACATCGCAATCACCGTGCATTGCGAATAGTTCATTGCGGGATGCGGTCTTCAGTTCGTCACGTTCGGCTGTCAGCGCAGCCGATTTGGACGCCAGAAAGCGGGCCGTTTGCCCGTTCTGGTCACAAACGTCCTTGCACTGTGCCGATTGTGCCTTGGCCTTTTCAAGTTCGCGGGTCTGTTCCGCAAACTGGGCCTGTGCCACCGGAAGATATTGTTCGGCTTCCAGCGGGGTCAGTTCCGGGCCGGTGAGTTCAAATAACTGATTTTTGCTTTCGAGTTCAAATGACATGTTCGTCCTTGCGTCACATCTTCAAAGCCGCATACAGCGCTTCGATACTTTCTTCCTCGGTGGCGTATGCCACGGTGGCTTCACCCAGCCCCACGGCCCACCATGAAAACCCGCGCAAATCGTTTCGCGTGAAGACCACACCAAGTGCCCGCTTCCCGCGCTTCAGGAAAAGGGCATTGGGAGTTCTACGCCACCGAAGCGCAGCGGGCTGGCTGGTACTCATGCGCCAAGCCCCAGGACAGCCAGCAATACGGCCACGGCTTCATCTTCGGTGCTGTAGCGCGCGGGCCGGTCCCCCTGGTCATGGCTGCGGGAAAGCCACGAATAGGTATCGTCACCGTTAGGGCGCACGATACCAAGGGTCTGTCTGCCGTAGCGCCGCAGTATCAGGACGTTCTTGCGGGTCCGTTGCCAGCGCGGTGTGGGGTCCCGGTACAAGCGGCCAGCGCGCCGCTTTTCATCAATCATGCGGCCAACTCCACGGTGGACCGCATCAGCGGCTGACCGGCCAGCCACTCTTCCACATCGCTGAAGTTGTAAATGCACAGCCGGTTATTGACCTTGCGGAAGCGCGGCCCGCTTCCCAGCATCCGCATCTTTTGCCAGTTGCGGCGCTTGATTCCGTACCGGACTTCCAGGTCACGGTCTGTTCCGAATAAAGTAGGTTGCTGCATGAGTTACACTCGGTCACTCTCTAACCGTGAGTCTACAGGTGGGCCGCGAAAAGGCCGGTCACGAATTGTTTAACTTCAATCGTTTATAGTCGTTGGGCAAGGAATGCGCGGACGGTCATAGACAGCGTTTTGCAATCCTCAAGGCGCATTCTAGGACACTGGGTGTCCCATACCGGATTCCGCAGTGTCTAAGCCCCTTGGCTTCCGTCGATTGAGCATTTCAAGCGCGGGACCAGGGGGCCGGGCATATTGCACCGTTTAAACGCGGCCTTCACTGCTTGCACTACTTCGCTCACTAACTGTTGGACCACGAGCGGCCACAGTATACGTTGATGCCCGAACGCGAACCGCGCTAACCGGCCATGGTCAACGATTTGGCCGCGTTCCGTCAGGGCTTTTTGGACGTGGAGGCCGGGTCCTGGATTCCGGGGCACTTTTCACCGCTTAAACGCGCTGGCCGGGCCGCGCGCAGCGTGGGAATATGGGAGCAATGACACAGCCAACAGATTTGACTAATCGTGATTTCCGGTTGCGTGTGAAATTGGTTTCAACGGACGGGGAAGAACTCCCGTTCAAGGGTTTCATGCTGGTTCCAGAAGACCGGCTGGTACAGCTTGAAAAGCTTGCATCAGCAGCGCAGCATCTTAAGGATGTTCGTCAGCTTGTTTCCAGGGATGCGAATCAAGGTGGCAGATTGGAATCGGCAGTGAAAGCCCTTGATGAAAGGCTGGCCGAACTGGCAAAGCTCTGGGACATCCCGAAGTGATGGACCTACGGCACAGTGCTGCGCTGCTGTGGCGTCGAATCCTCACAACGGACCCGGAAGCTATCTTCGGGGCTGAAGCATTACGGCTGATGAACCGGAACTGGGCAGACCGATTGCCGCAGCCGGGCTACATGGGCGCACGATACTGGCCCGGTGGTCTGGTGTTCGTGTCCATGAATCCGGGGGCCGGGCCGCAGCATGGCCTAAGCGTGGATGACCAGCGCCAGTATGGTGCATTGCAGCGCCTGCGGGATGCCGATGAAGACGCAGCGCGGGCCGGGTTCGATGAACTAACCCAGGTGCTGGCTGACATCATGCCCGGCTGGAAGATTCACCAGAACTTCGTTGCCCCTGTCCTGCAAGCTGCTGCGCTGGATTTCTCCGAAGTCGCATACGTGAATCTGCTGAAGTGGCGCACCACGGCCAGCAGCGGGTTGACCCGGCTGTATGCACTCAGTTGGGACCACCACACGCGCGAACAGCTTGAACTACTCGCACCCAGCCGTGTCATTGCCGTTGGCAGCGATGCGGGCCGCGCGTTCCAGCGCCACTTCACAGGGGCTGTGGACTTCGATTTCATCCCGCGCGCCATCGGCAACAACGTGGGGCCAGCGGGCCGGGTGGCGCTTGCCCGAATCACTGGGGTGCGGCCATGAAGCCCGGCTGGTACTTCACTGGCAGCGGGCCACGTTTTCTTTGGTATGGCGGCCCTTATGGGCAGCGTCCAGAAGTAGAATCTACTGAGGGACCGTCATGAGTGGTGATTGGGAAAAGTGCCAGTTCGCCGTGGTCACGGCGCTGCCGAAGGAATTCGCAGCAATTTTGGCGATGTTGGACGATGCGCGCCCCATCACCGTTCCAGGGGACCCGAACGATTACGCAATGGGCGGTATACCGGCCATCGATGGCACCGGTAATCATCACGTGGTAGTGGCACTCCAGAAGAAACCAGCCAACAACAGCGCTTCAGCCGTGGCTTCCCACCTATCGCACAGCTTCCCGCATCTGGAACACGTGCTGATGGTCGGAATTGCTGGTGGTGTTCCGCACGCGATAGACGCAGACAAACACGTGCGCCTTGGTGATGTAGTGGTGAGCGATCAACACGGCGTGGTGCAGTATGACCACCTGAAGTTGGAAACGCATCAAGTGCTAGTGCGGAGTGCCGCAGCGCCACCGTCCGCTGCCCTGCTTGGAAAAGTGCGCATTCTTGAAGCGGCGCGACTCGCGGGTAGGTGCCCTTGGGAAGCACACATTACGCGGGCCTTTGTTGAAGGTGCAACGCGGCCCGATGCTTCCACGGACAGGCTGTTTGTTGCGGAAGTTGAAACCCCACACCCCAGTGACGCCTACCGTCGTTCCGGCCAGCCACGAATCCACTACGGTCCTATCGGGTCATCCAATGCGCTGCTAAAGGACCCGGAGATTCGAGACGCGCTGAGAGACAAGTTCGGGGTGCGCGCAATCGAAATGGAAGCATCTGGTATAGCTGATGGCACCTGGACGGCGGGACTCGGATACATCATTGTTCGTGGCATCAGCGATTACTGCGACCAACGCAAGAACGATGCGTGGCAGGGGTACGCAGCCGTTGCAGCCGCAGGATACGCCCGCGCGCTGATAGAATCGTTCACCGTCATCACGGACCCGGTGACCCAGCGTCAATTAGACGATGCCAAGGCCAAGATGAACGCGGCACAAGCTGCGCTTGATACCAACGCCTTTGATGTTGCCGCACAGTGCGCAGAAGCTGGCGCTGACCTTGCGATGGCAGCGGGGGACGGGGACCTGGAACGCCGCGCGCTGTTCCAAGCAATCAGGGCATGGGGCGAACACATGGGCTGTCAACGCCTGCCTGATGGTGAAGTGGCCGCTATCACGCGGCGCGCGCGAACGTTGGTTAAGAGACTACAGGCACGGGCCGAACGACCCGGAATCGTCGCCCTGGAACTGGCGCAACTGGGCCGCTTTGACCAGCCCGCATCTGAGGTTCTTGCAAACGTGGAAGAAGCAGGGCTTGACCAAGACCCTATCATCCGCGCTGAAGCGCTCGTCATTCACCTTCATACGCTGTGGCGCATGAAGGACCTGAATGCTGCGTGCGAACTTGCGGCCAGCGTGAAGGAACGGGTTCAAATGGTTCCCGAAGGTGTGCGGTTGGTCCTAGACGCTACGTGGCTGCGCACGCTATGCAAGGCTGGACGGCACCAGGACGCGGACATTCGCTCGTTCGTGGCGCTGCTTGACGCGATGGTCAGCCCTGACCAAGCCAGCTACCAGCGGACAGCTATGGTGATTGGGCAGGTGGCTTCAGAATTCAACATGGCCGGGCATTTGAACGATTCACGCGCCCTTTGCGAAGCAGCGTTCCGGGTAGTTGAAGGACATGCCAATGGCCGGATGCTTACGAACATCGCGCTTCAGATTGCCGAATTGTCTGCGCAACTGAACGATGCGACCACCGCGAGATTGTATCTCGGACGCGCTGAGTTATGGGCCACCGAAGGCCACGAAGACGCGGAATCAGCGGCCACTGCGCGCGCAAATGTGCTGTTCGCTAAGGGGCGCACGCTTGTGCGCCTAGCGGACCAGACGGAACCGGGGAAGGAACGACTGTACGCGGAAGGCTATGAAGCGCTGGATGCCTCACGGACGTTCACCAATGCCCATCGTTTGGAAATCCAAGGCCAAGTAGATTTGTTCTTAGCTGATGTTTCCTGGTGGCTGGGCCGCACGGCAGTGAACCTTGGGAATCTGGGCAAGGCGTGCGAGTACCTGAAGGCCGTGCGGTCTGACGCGGCCATGGCGAACCCGCATTTCCGTGATGAAGTCGTGTCCCGCGCGTGGTTGCTGGAAGCCGAATCACTGGCCCGGTCAGGTCGCGTGACAGAAGCCGCAAGTGTTGCCGCCGCATTCATCGCGGATACGCGGATTTCGGAAAAGCCAAAGAAGCAGGCGCGCCAGTTTGAGCGGTACCTGAACGAACGCATTCGGCCATTGCTGGACTGGTTTGAATCTGATACCGCGAAGCTGATAGGCCGTGATTGCGCCGCACGCGGTCTGCGGAATTCTGTAGCTACGCAGGTGGCCCCGCTAGTTGCGTGGTTGCGGGACTGGCACAAACCAGATTACAGCGGTGCGGAATCCGAGCTATTCGACTTCTGGGGACGTGGCGGGTTTGCCTGTGTCGCAGCGGCAGTGCGAATGAAGTCACACGGGGCAATTGCGGTTGATGCCCAGTCCCTGGAAGAAATACGAACTTGGGCTACGGTGCTTTGCCCGCTGTTCGAAACCGTCATCGTGAAGTGGAAGGGCGAACTTGGCGCAGGAATGGTGCTGGTACCTCAGCACGAAGATTACGAAGGCGCAGGTGGCCACGGTTACCACGTCTGCGCAGCGAACCAATTCGGCGACACTGATTATTCGGTGGCCATGTCTTGGGCAAACCCCATTCCACAGCGCGTGACCGCGTTCCTGGCAGGGGAAGCCTTAGCACTGTTCTCCACGGGCCGGTTGTTGGTCCTTCCCGCGCCCTTGGTCGGGTGCTCACAATCCGCTGTGGGATGGACCGACAATCTTCTGCTTGAAGGACTGTTGGGTGGCATTGTAGACGTTGCCAGAAGCACGGACGCTGACGGCAACGCGTCCCAACGGGTGCTGGACCTAAGCCGCGTGAAACTTCCGTTCATCGATAACATCAGCATGAGTGACTTGGCAACCGTGTTGGAGGATGCAGACCGCTGGACCGGCCCGCTTCGCAGTCAAGTCATGAAGGTGCTGGCGAGCGGTGATCTCAACCACGAACGATGGGCCAGCATCGCCAGTCTTGAGCAGGAAATCCAGGGTGCGTGCCGTGAACTCACAGAGGGTCTGGCCGCAGTTGTCCGTGGCCGTGACTGGCGCGTTGAACAAATCGAAGCGTCCCTTGCGGCGGGTTCGCGCGGACCAGAGCACGGGCGCGTTCGTGAGCCAATTACCGGCCTGTTACAGTCTGTGGCGTCTGGCAACCGCGAACTGGCACCATGGATTCCGTATTGGCGACTTCAAGACCGTGGCGGATTCCTGAACTGGACGTGCCCGCTTGATAACCAGAGCACGCCCCCTGACGAAGGGATGGTGGCACGCATGTCCACGATGGGTGGGCCGCAATCACCCGAACTTCATTCCTGGCTGTACCCTGGCAATGGCGGGTGGTTTATCCCAACATTCTTCATGCCTCCGGCTGGACAGTAGTTTCGGTGCGCCTTACTGGTGGGAATACTCGTGGGACCCCAGATGAAAATAGGGGTGTTTTGAGGACATTCGGTGATAAGACGCCTTCGGGCTAACTCACTGATGGCAAACTGGATAACATTGAATTGAAAAGGGTTGGGAAGACCCCCCGCGTTGCCTTGGGCGCAGGGGGCCGGGCGCTCAAATCGCCCCGCCCCGACCATTTATTCTTCCTGCAGCGAATGAGCCGCCGGCGCCGGGCGAGCGGTCTCCCGGTTTCCCCGGCGCCGGCTCTCTGTAATGCTCAGGCCAGGTCGAAGCGGTCCAGGTCCATGACCTTGCTCCAGGCCGCCACGAAGTCCTTCACGAACCTCTCCTTCGAGTCGCTGCATGCGTAGACTTCGGCAACCGCCCGGAGCTGGGAGTTCGAACCGAACACGAGATCGGCGCGGGTTCCGGTCCACTTGACCTGCCCGGTCGCGCGGTCGCGGCCCTCAAACACGCCTTCGGCTTGAGAAGATGCCTGCCACGTCGTATTCATGTCGAGCAGGTTGACGAAGAAATCGTTGGTCAGCGTCCCGGGCCGCGTGGTGAAGACTCCGTGCTTGGACTGCCCGAAATTCGCATTCAGCGCGCGCATGCCGCCGATAAGCACCGTCATCTCCGGGGCGGTCAACGTGAGCAACTGCGCCCGATCGATCAGCGGTGCCTCAGCCGGTCTGTGGTCTCCGCTCCGCCGGTAGTTGCGGAACCCGTCCGCCATTGGCTCCAGGACGGCGAACGACTCCACATCGGTCTGCTCCTGCGAAGCATCGGTTCGCCCCGGAGAGAAAGGAACCTTCACGTCGTGCCCAGCCTTCTTCGCCGCGTCCTCGACCGCCGCGCAGCCGCCCAGAACGATCAGGTCGGCCAGCGAGACCTTCTTTCCGCCGGACTGCGAACTGTTGAAGTCCTTCTGGATCGCGACCAGCTTCTCGAGCACCTTGGCCAGCGCGGCCGGCTCGTTGACTTCCCAATTCTTCTGCGGGGCCAGGCGAACGCGCGCCCCGTTGGCCCCACCGCGCTTGTCGGAGCCGCGGAAGGTCGCCGCCGAGGCCCAGGCGGTCGCCACCAGTTGCGGGATCGAAAGTCCCGATGCCAGGATCTTGGCCTTCAACACGGCAATTTCCGGCTCGCCGATCGGCTCATGATCCGCCGCGGGAACCGGGTCTTGCCAGAGCAGGGGCTCGGCCGGAACGAGAGGCCCAAGATACCGCGAGATCGGCCCCATGTCGCGGTGCGTGAGCTTGAACCAGGCCTTGGCGAACGCGTCGGCCAATTCCTGCGGATGATCGAGGAAGTGCCTCGAGATCGGTTCATAGGTCGGGTCCAGCCGCAGCGCCAGGTCCGTCGTGAACATGATCGGCGCGTGCCGCTGCTTCGGATCGTGCGCGTCCGGAACCGCGCTCGCCGCCGCGCCGTTCTTCGGAACCCACTGGTAGGCGCCGGCCGGGCTCTTGGTGAGTTCCCACTCGTAGCCGAACAGGTTCTCCAGGTAATTGTTGTCCCACTTCACGGGATTGGTGGTCCAGGCGCCCTCCAGCCCGCTGCCGATCGCATGGACGCCGTTGCCGTTCCCATACGTATTCTTCCAGCCGAGCCCCTGCTCCTCGATCGAGGCGCCTTCCGGCTCCGGCCCGACATACTTGCTCGGATCGGCCGCGCCATGCGCTTTGCCGAACGTGTGCCCGCCCGCAATCAGCGCCACCGTCTCGTAGTCGTTCATCGCCATGCGGGCGAACGTCTCCCGGATGTCCCGCGCCGCGGCGACCGGATCCGGCTTTCCGTTGGGCCCTTCCGGATTCACATAAATCAGGCCCATCTGAACCGCGGCCAGGGGATTCTCCAGGTCGCGGTCGCCGCTGTAGCGCTCATCCGCCAGCCACTTGCCCTCGGACCCCCAGTAGATGTCCTCTTCCGGCTCCCACACGTCCTCGCGCCCGCCGCCGAATCCGAACGTCTTCAGCCCCATCGAGTCCAGCGCGACGTTCCCGGCCAGAACCATCAGGTCCGCCCAGGAAATCTTCCGGCCATATTTCTGCTTGATCGGCCAGAGCAGCCGGCGCGCCTTATCCAGGTTCACGTTGTCCGGCCAGCTATTCAGCGGCGCAAAGCGCTGCGAGCCGGACCCTGCCCCGCCGCGGCCGTCGCCGATGCGGTAGGTGCCCGCGCTGTGCCACGCCATGCGAATGAACAACGGCCCGTAGTGGCCGTAGTCGGCCGGCCACCAGGCTTGCGACGCCGTCATCAGGGTGTGGAGGTCCTGGATTACGGCATTCAGATCGAGGCTCTTGAACTCCTCGCGGTAATTGAAGGCCTCGCCCATGGGGTTGGACAGCGGGGAGTGCTGGTGCAGCATCGTCAGATTGAGCTGATTCGGCCACCAGTCCGCGTTCGTCGCGGCCCCAGCCGCGGTGTGTCTGCCAGCGCCGCCCGTTACCGGGCACTTAGTTTCGGTTGACAAGTTGTGCTCCTGTTCCTTCGAATTCGTTCCATACCTTCGACCAACAACGAACCCCTCCCGGTCCTCTGGTGCGCGCCATCGCCGCCGGCCGGGCCCGGCGGCGCGCGCCGTTCATTTTTTCTCCAACGCCTGCCGCGCCTGACGGGACCCGCGCCGCGGAGCGCACTTCGTGCACAGCCCACGGAAAATCAGCTCCCATTCGCGAAACACCCGCTTGCCCAAGGAGCCCGGGACAGGCCTGGGCACCTCATACCATTCCACGTCCTCTACATTGCCGCAACGGTCGCAGATGAAGTGGTGATGCCGCATGCCTTTGGCATCGAATCGCGCGGCGCGGCCCTCAACCGCCACTTCCCGCACCAAACCCGCCTGTACCAGGTCTCTCAGGTTGTTATAAATCGTGGCCCGGGAAGAGCGCGGGTCCACGCGATTCACGGCTTCGAAAATTTCCCCCGCCGTCGGATGCCGGGTTTGTTCCATGAGGAACGCCATCACGGCATAGCGCTGTGCCGTGCACCGCAGCCCACTGCCCTCCAGGGACCGTTTGATCGCCTCGGCGTCCATTACGCCTTGAGATTATATCTAATCTCATATTCCGTCAAGAATTGTCCCAGGCCCCGCCGCGGCCCGCGGAAAGCTCTCCGCGGCCCCGCCGGATCTCGCCATCGAGCGGCCGCCCCTCTCCCGCACCGGTGCTCCACGCATGATGACGGCGAAGAAGAGTCGATCTTACCGGCGCCGTTCACGCCGAGGGCAAAAAAAGCGATTCTCCGAAATTGCTGTTATATACTCAATTTCGAAATGGCCCAGATTCAACCGAGCGCTTCCGTTCACGACGTCGTAGTCATTGGATCCGGAGCGGGAGGAGGAACTGCGGTCAAGGTGCTCACCGATCTCGGCATTCCCGTCACGCTGCTCGAAGCCGGTCCGATGCTCAATCCCGCCCGCGATTTCAAAGAGCATGTATGGCCTTACGAAGTCGATCATCGCGGCGCCGGCGACCATGCCGATCTCTACTTCGGCCGCCAGCAGTGGGGCTATTTCGCCGCTCCCAACGGCTTCTGGAACGTGCCCGGCGAGCCCTACACCGTCGCGCCCGATTCGCATTTCTCCTGGTTCCGCTCGCGCATCCTCGGCGGCCGCACGAACCACTACGGCCGCATCTCGCTGCGTTTTTCCGACTACGATTTCAAGGCCTACTCCTTCGACGGCCTCGGCCGCGACTGGCCGGTCACCTACGACGAGATGGCGCCCTTCTACGACAAAGCCGAAGAGTTCATCGGCATCACCGGCACGCACGAAGGCCTGCGCACCGCGCCCGACGGCCGCTTCCTTCCTCCCATCGCGCCGCGCGTTCACGAGATTCTAATCCAGAAAGCCGCCGGCAAGCTCAACATCCCCTGCATCCCCTCGCGCATGGCCATGCTCACGCGGCCCAATCACGGCCGCGCCGCCTGCCATTACTGCGGCCAGTGCGGCCGTGGCTGCCGTACTGCCTCGGCCTTCTCCTCCAGCCAGGCGATGATCTTTCCCGCCATGAAGACCGGCAAGCTCAACGTCATCTGCAACGCCATGGCCCGCGAGCTCATCGTCGACGGTGCCGGCCGCGTCACCGCCGTCTCCTACGTCGACAAGGAGACACGCACCGAAAAACAGATCCGCTGCCGCGCCGTCGTCGTCGCCGCCTCCACCTGCGAGTCGGCCCGCCTTCTCCTCAATTCCAAATCCCCCCGCTTCCCCAACGGCCTCGCCAACGCCAGCGGCATGGTCGGACGCAACCTCACCGACACTGTCGGTTACGCCCTCAGCGGCTCGGTCCCCGCGCTCGAAGGCATGCCGCGCCACAACGACGACGGCATCGGCGGCATGCACGTCTACATCCCCTGGTGGCTGCTCGGCGATAAGAAAAAGGATTTTCCCCGCGGCTATCACGTCGAAGTCGGCGGCGGTTTCAACATGCCCCAGCTCGGCAGCTTCCACGGCGTCGCCTCCCGAAGCGAAGGCTACGGCAAGTCCCTCAAGGACGACATCCGCCGCCAGTACGGCAGCATGGTCCACTTCTCCGGCCGCGGCGATATGATCCCCAACGATTTCAGTTACTGCGAAATCGACAACGCGAAGGTCGACCAATGGGGCATCCCGGTGCTCAAATTCCATTTCCGCTGGAGCCAGCACGAGGTCAAGCAGGCCCAGCACATGCACGACACCTTCGCCTCGCTCATTGAAACCATGGGCGGCAAGGTGCTCGCCGGCGAGCGCCCCAAAGACGACGCCACCGGCGTTTCCACCGGCGGCAGCATCATCCACGAAGCCGGCACCGTCTGCATGGGCGACAACCCGAGAAACTCCGCCCTCAACCGCTATTGCCAGGCCCACGAAAGCCCGAATCTGTTCGTCGCCGACGCCTCGCCGTTTCTCGGCAACCCCGACAAAAACGTCACCCTCACCATCGTGGCGATGGCCTGGCGGACTTCGGAATACCTGGCCGAGGAGATGAGAAAAGGCAATGTCTGAAAACGGACGCGAAACTTCCCGCCGCGAGCTGCTCCGCGTCATCGGCGGCTCGATGGTCATGACCGCCGGCGGCTCCGGCGTCTTGAGCCCGCTGCTGGCCCAGCACGTTCACCAGATGGTTCACGAGGAAAAATCCCTCGACACCGGCGGCAACTATACTCCCAAGGCGCTCACCCGCCATGAATACGACACGCTCCGCGCGTTGAGCGACCTGATCCTCCCCGCCGATGAGCACTCCCCCGGCGCCCTCGCCGGCGGCGCCCCCGAGTTCATCGACTTCCTCTGCTCCCGCAGCGACGAGATGCGCGAAATCTACTCCGGCGGCTTGGCCTGGCTCGACAACGCCAGCCACGAACGCTTCGGCGCCGCCTTCCTCCGCATCGAGGGCCCCCGGCGCATGGCTCTGCTAGACCTCATCGCTTACAGGAAGAACCTCGACGACCCGTCGCTGGCGGCCGGCGTCCACTTCTTCTCCTGGGCGCGCAACATGGTCGTCGACGCCTTCTACACCAGCCCGGCCGGCGTTCAGGACCTCGGCTACATCGGCAACACCGCCCGCACCGAGTTCAGCGTTCCGGCCGAGGCCATCGCTTACGCTCTCAATCGGAGCCCGTTCCGCCCCTCGTGATACGGCGCCGGCCCGCGCTCTCCCCGAAGCGCCCGCCCGGCCCCCTCGCCTCCCTGCTTCACCTGCGCCCGCGCACTCAGGCACACTAAAGAATTAGATATCTCATGGCAGAATCCCCCATCACTCCACGCGACAAGGACTTCGCAACCTGGTATCAGGACGTCGTCCTCCAAGGCGACATGGCCGAGCCCGCTGAAATCGTCAAGGGCTGCATGGTCATCAAACCCAATGGCTACGCCGTCTGGGAAGCGCTCCAGCGCGAGCTCGACACCCGCTTCAAAGCCACCGGCCACCAGAACATCTATCTCCCGCTGCTGATCCCGCAAAGCTTCCTGCAAAAGGAGGCCGAGCACGTCGAAGGCTTCGCGCCCGAGCTTGCCGTGGTCACCGTCGCCGGCGGCAAGGAACTCGAAGAGCCCTACGTCATTCGGCCCACATCGGAAACCATCGTCGGCCATTTCTTCGCCCGCTGGATCCAGAGTTATCGCGACCTGCCTCTGCTCATGAACCAGTGGGCCAACGTGATCCGCTGGGAGCTGCGCACGCGCATGTTCCTGCGCACCACCGAGTTCCTCTGGCAGGAGGGCCACACCGCCCACGCCAATCACGACGAGGCTCTCGTCGAAGTGCTCCGCATTCTCGACCTCTACGCCGAAGTCGCCGAGGACGTCATGGCCATGCCGGTCGTCAAAGGCGCCAAGTCTCAGTCCGAAAAGTTCGCCGGCGCCCTTCGTTCCTACTCCATCGAGGCCATGATGCAGAACGGCCTCGCCCTCCAGGCCGGCACCAGCCACGACCTCGGCCAGAATTTCGGCAAAGCCTTTAACGTCCAGTTCCAGACCAACGAAGGCCGCCTCGACTACGTCTGGCAGACAAGCTGGGGCGTCAGCACGCGCCTCATCGGCGGCCTCATTATGACCCACTCCGACGACAAGGGCCTCGTCCTGCCGCCCAAAGTCGCTCCCCGCAAAGCCGTCATTGTGCCCATTTTCCGCAAGGACGAAGAGCGTTCCGTGGTCATGGAGAAAGCCTCTGCCCTCGCCGCCTCGCTCGGCGCCCATCTCGACACCCGCGAAGGACTCAGCCCCGGCGCCAAGTTCTTCCATTGGGAGCGCCAGGGCGTGCCCGTGGTCTTTGAAATCGGCCCGCGCGACGTCGCCGCCGGAAAGATGGTCATCAAGCGGCGCGACACCGGCTCCAAGGAGATCATCCCGCAGGAGGAGGCGCCTTCACGCCTCGCCTCTACGCTCGAAGCGATGCAAAAGGATCTCTACGCCCGCGCCCAACAGCGCCTCCAGCAGAACACTGTCCTCGCCAATTCCATCGGCGAGGTCGAGGAGATCCTCCGCGACGTCTCCGCCGAAAAGGGAGGCGGAAAGTTCGTCATGGCCCATTTGAAAGACGACCCCGCCAATGACGCCCGCATCAAAGAGTTCAAAGCCAGCGTCCGCAACATCCCCATGACCGACTCTTTCGACGGCCCCGGCAAGTGCATCCTCACCGGCGAGCCCGTCGACCGCCGCGTGGTCATCGCCAAGGCTTATTGAGCCCCGCTCACGCCATCAGCGTCGCCGGTCCGCTCCGGCCCATGTGCTTCTCCAGCCGCGTCCGCAGCTCCGTCCGCGCCCGCAGCAGCCGGCTCTTGGCCGCCGCCACCGAGATCCCCAGCCGTTCCGCCACGTCCTGCATCGGCAGTTCCTGCACATCCCGCAGCAGATACGCGCTCCGCAGCAGCGGCGGAATCCCCCGGATTTCCTTCTGCAGCACCGCCGCCACTTCCGACCGCCCCAGCTCATAGTCCGGACCCTGCCGCGTGTCCCGCAGATCCAGCGTCGTCTGCTCGTCCCCGATCGTCACGTCCTCGATGTACACCAGCCGCGCCCGCTTGGTCTGCCGCAGCCGGATCAGGCACTGGTTCACCACAATCCTGGTCAGCCATGTGGTGAACTTCGAGTCGCGCTGAAATTGCCCGATGTGCTCGTACGCCTTCCAGAACGCGTTCTGCACCTCGTCCTGCGCGTCCCGCCTGTCCCGCAGAATCGAAAACGCCAGCTTCGAACAGCGCGCCTGGTGCCGCAGCATCAACTCCGAAAACGCCGCTCCGTCTCCCTGCTGCGCCCGAATAACGAGCTCTTCGTCACCGGGCGTCGCCCCTTCCTTGGTTTGGTTTTGCATCCGGGCCCTCTTTCCGGTCGTCCAGTTAGACAACCTATGTTTGACTCTACCGGTGCGGATCCCCAATTGCCAGATGGCACTGAACATCATTTCAGTACAGAAGAAATAGAAGGCAAAAAGTTGGGTGATGATAAACTGAATTCAATCGTGCCTGAAAATAGCGCCGAAACCATCCGCCGCGTCCTCTCCTCCTACGACATCGGCAGGAAGCTGCGCCAATTGCGCCTCCGCAAGAAAATCGCCCTCGTGGACCTCGGCAAGCACACCGGTCTTTCAGCCTCGCTTTTGAGCCAGCTCGAAAACGGCAAGCTCATCCCCACTCTGCCCACGCTGGCCCGCATCGCGATGGTGTTCGACGTCAGCCTCGACCATTTCTTCGGCGATAAGCGCAAGCGCAAGCCCTTCGCCATCATCCGCGCCGCCGAGCGTATCCGCTTCCCTGACCGGCCCGACGAGCCCCGCCCTTCGTACTTCTTCGAAAACCTCGCCTTCGCCTCCCAGGACAAAAGCCTCCAGGCCTACCTCGCCGAATTCCCCAAACGCGACGCCGCCGAAGTGCGCGAGCACTTCCACGACGGCTCCGAATTCGTCTACGTCACCGAAGGCTCCCTCGCCATCCAGTACGCCGGCGAGGAACAGGTGCTGCGCGCCGGCGACAGCGCCTTCTTCGACTCCTCCGAGCCCCACGCCTACCGCGGCGTCTCCAAGGCCCCGGCCCGCGCCTTCGTCGTCACCGCCCCGCCGCGCCTTTAGCCGCTGCCGCCCGCCGTGGCGCCGGCCGCTTCATCAGGTAAGATCGAGTCGTGAGTGCGATTCGCCGTTGGCTGCTGGCCTGCCTTGTTCTGCTGCCACTCCACGCCGACGAGAAATGGGTGGAAGTGGATAGCGGCCCGTTCCGCGTCTATTCCGCCATCGGCCTCGCCCCGGCTCAGATCGTTCTCGGCCAGCTCGAGCAGTTCCGCCAGGCCTTCTCCGTGCTCACCGGAAAGCCGGACCCTACGCTCGTCTTCCCGCTCAGCGTTGTCCTGGAAAAACCGTCGCGCCAGGCGCCTCCGGAAAGCTTCCGCTTCGGCCTCGCGCGCAACTCGCTCTTCACCGCCGTCCCGCCCAAGCCGCCCCTGCCCGCCGCATTTCTGATGAGCCTCGCCGCGCTCCTCGAACAGGACAATCTGAAGCGCCTTCCTCCCGCCGCCGAGAGCGGCCTCGTTGCCCTGCTTTCCGGCTTTGAGAGCCAGGGCACCCGCATCACCGTCAATCCGCCCGCCGCGCCTCTCCGCACACGCGACTGGGCCCGCCTCTTCCGCCTCGCCTCTGATCCGGCCACGCAGGGCGAAGTCCACGTCTTCCTTTCCAACCTCGAACAGGGCGCCGACATGCAGAACGCCTTCTTCAACGCCTACCGCCAGTCGGCCGCCGCCATGGAAGCTGCGCTCGACGCCTACTTCGCGGCCGGAAATTTTTCCGCCTTCCCCATCTCCGGCCGCGCCCTCAGCCCTACGCGCGACTTCCACCCCATCCATCTCGACTCCGGCGACGCCGCTGTCCTGCGGGCCGATACCCTGCTCGCCTCCGGCTCTTCCGGCGCCCGCGCCGCCTACCAGCCTCTCCACGGCCCCGAGGCTCTCGAAGGCCTCGGCCTCGCCCTGCTGGCCTCCGGCGACAAAGCCGCCGCCCGCGCGCCGCTCGAAGCCTCGGTCCAGGCCAACAGCCACTCTGCCCGCGCCTGGCTTGAACTCGCCCGCCTCGAGGACAAGCCCGCCTCCCGCCGCGAGCATCTTCTCCAGGCCGCCCATCTCAACCCCCGCTGGGCCGAGCCCTACGTTGTCCTCGCCACCCTGGAAACGTCCCCCGCCGCGCGCGTCCCCTGGCTGCAGAAAGCCGTCGCGCTCGCTCCCCGCGATACCGCCGCCTGGCAGTCGCTCGCCGAAGCCGCAACCGAGGCCGGGGATCTTACCGCCGCCGATAAAGCCTGGGCCGGCGCCGGTCTCGCCGCCTCCTCCGAAGCCGAGCGCCAGCGCATCTTTCAGACGCGCGAAGAGCTCCGCGTCCGCCTCGCCGATCAGGCCGAGGCCCAGCGCAAACAGGAAGCCGCCGCCCGCGCCCAGGACCTCGAGCGCGTCAAGGCGCAGACCATGGCCGAAATCCACGCCGCCGAAGAAAAGGCCAATCGAAACCTCAATCCCGAAGGCGCCGCGCCCCACTCCGCGCCCGTGCCCTACTCCAGCCTCGACACCTCCGGTCCCACGGCCGAGGGAACTCTCGTCTCCGTCGAGTGCCGCGGCCGCACCGCCGTCCTTGTCCTTCGCGACGATGCCGGCAAGGAGTCCCGCTTCTCGGTTTCCGACGTCTCCCGGCTCGCCGTCTCCGGCGCCGGTGTCACATCCCTCGTCTGCGGTCCTCAGAAACCTCCCCGCCGCGCCTCCGTTCAATACCAGCGCCTCTCCCATCCGCGGCCCGGCACCCTCGGCGCGGCCCAGGCGGTCGACTTTCCTTGAGAGCCCGCTTCATCCGCTGGCTTTACCGATTTCTGGGTAAGGACCCCGAGCCCCGCATCGTCGTCTTCGCATCCGCCCCGCCCGCCCTGGTCCGCGATCTGGTCCTCGAAATCGCCCGCCTCGAGCCCGGCCGCCCGCTCCACCTGGTCTGCTTCGCCCCGCCTCCCGCCGGGTTCGACGCCTTGCCCGCCGAAATCGTCGAGTGCCCCCGCGCGTCGTTTCTCCCGCTCGCCTTCACTCTGCGCCGCCGCTTCCGCAGCTTTCGCATCGGCTTGGTCCCGGTTCCGTTCACCGCCGATCCCGAATTCCGCTCCCTCCGCCTCGCTGCTTTCCTGCTCGCCCCTCTCCGCGTCCTGGCCTGCAACTCCCGCCTCGAGCGTCACCACCTCAGCCTCTCTCAGCCCATCGCTTCGCTCCTCTTCCTCGCCGGCGTCCCCCGCGACCGCATCTTCCTCCGCCCCCATTGGCTCACTCCCTGGAAGCGCCGCCCCCCGCTCCCCGAAGTCCCCGTCCGCGAATGGATCGGCCGCGATACCTCGCCGTCCCGCCTCCCGATCGCCGTCCTCACCCCCTATTTCCCCTTCCCTCTTTCCCACGGCGGCGCCGTCCGCATTTTTTCCCTCCTCCGCGAAATGTCGCTTTCCTTCGACGTCTTGCTCTTCTCCTTCACCGAAGGCGCCGAGCCCGACCCCGCGCCCCTGCTCGAGTTCTGCGCCCGCGTCGTGGCCGTCGAAAAGCCTCTCTACCGCGAGCCCCGCTGGTCCACCATCCTCCCGCCCGAGGTGCTCGAGTACCATTCCCCCGCCATGGCCGCCGCCCTCGCCCGCCTCCGCCGCCAGTTCCACATCCGCGCCGTTCAGGTCGAATACACCTTCCTCGCGCCCTACGGCGGCGACATCCTGGTCGAGCACGACGTCACCTTCGACCTCTACCGGCAGATCCACCTCCGCCGCCCCTCGCTCTCTTCCTGGTGGAATCTCTGGCGCTGGCGCCGCTTCGAACTCGCCGCCGTCCGCCGCTTCGCCCACGTCGTCGTCATGTCGGAAAAGGATCGCGCCCTGCTCAACGCACCCCACGCCACCGTCATCCCCAACGGCGTCGATCTGGCCCGCTTTCAGCCCGCCCCGGAGCCGCCCGGCCGCCACCTCCTCTTCATCGGCTCCTTCCGCCATTTCCCCAACGTCGTCGCCTTCCGCTTCTTTTTCGAACAGGTCTGGCCCGCCCTCCTCGGCCTGCTCCCCGACTGCCAGGCCACCGTCGTCGCCGGCCCCGATCCCGCCCTCTTTTGGAGCCAGGCCGCCCCCGACGCCCCGTTTCCCGCTCCCCCTCGCACCCGCATCCTCGAATTCGTCTCCGACGTCCGCCCGCTCTACCTCGACACCAACCTCGTACTCGTCCCCACCCTCGTCTCAGCCGGCACCAACGTCAAGGTGCTCGAGGCCATGGCCATGGAGCGGGCCGTGCTGTCCACTTCCTCCGGATGCGCCGGCCTCGACCTCATCCACGGCGATTCGGTCTGGATCGCCGACGGCGCCGAAAATTTCCTCGACGCCGCGGCCCTCCTCCTGCGCGATCCCGATCTCCGTCTCCGCCTCGCCCGCAGCGCCCGGCTCGCCGCCATCGCCCGCTTCGGCTGGGACCGCATCGGCGAGCGCCAGCGCTCCCTCCTCGACCAGGTCGCCGGCCACCCCTTCGTCCTTCGCCCCGCCCAACCCCCCGACGTCCCCATCCTCTCTTCCATCCAGGCCACCGCCCCCGAGGCCGCCCAATGGCAGCCTGAGGATTATCTCCGCTTCGACTGCCACGTCGCCGACGCCGCCGGCCAGATCGCCGGTTTCCTCGTCTCCCGCGCCGTCGCCGACCGCGAGCGCGAGATTCTCAACGTCGCCGTCCACCCCGCCTTCCGCCGCCGCGGCGTCGCCACCGCCCTCATCCTCGCCGAAATCGCCCGCTGGCCCGGCGATCACTTCCTCGAAGTCCGCCAATCCAACGCCTCCGCCCGCTCCCTTTACCAAAAACTCGGCTTCCGCCAGATCGGCGTCCGCCCCGGATACTATGACGCTCCCCCCGAACCCGGTATTGTCATGCGCTACTTTTCATGATATTTTCACAGTGCGAAGGCCCTTCGGTGGACCTTCGGCGGACTAGGAATGTATTACGTCCCATTACCCACCGAGCCCCGCATCCCGGGGACCTCACAACTCGGCGTGGCATATCTCATAAAGGAGACTGACCCTGATGGAGAACACGCAGGATGAATTGCGCGCGCACCTGATGCAGACCGACGAAGAGTTCCGGCGTCTCGCTGCTGAGCATTCAGAATGCCATCGGCAGCTCGAAGCCATTGAAACCAAGGAACATCTGACCCCCTTGGACGAGGCTGAAGAGCACCGCCTGAAAAAAATCAAGCTTCGTCTGAAAGACCAGATGAACCAGATATTGGCGCGCAATCGCGCCGCTCACGTCCACTAAGCATCGGGTTGCGCAACCCATTTGCCAGGCCCGGTTCGGATCCCTCCGAGCCGGGCCTTAATTGTTTCTAAGCCTTTACGTCCTCCCACGTCCCCGACTCCCCGGCCCGGAATATCGCCTCGATCACCGCCATCGTCGCCAGCGAGTCCTCCAGCGGCACCGGCGGCTCGCCTCCCTCCCGGATCGCCCGCGAAAACTCGTCCCCCTGGATCGTGTACTGATCGCACACCGGCAGCTCTTCCACCCTCACGCCGCTGCCCGACAAATCCCCCCCAATGTCCACGAATATCCGGCACGGCCGGTCCGGCGGCGCATTGAACGGAATTTCAATCTCCACCCGCCCCAGCGTCCCGAAAAGCTGGATCCTCTGATACGGAACCATCTGAGTGCTGCAGCAGAAAACCGCCTGCCCGCCCGGATAATCGAGAATCGCCGACGTCAGCCGGTCCGTGTGCATCTTCGGATCTTTCTCCACTCGCGCCGCCACTCTCCCCGGCTCCTGGCCGAAGAAAAACCGCGAGGCGAAGATCGGATAGCACCCGATGTCCATCAGCCCGCCGCCCCCGTATGCCGGCACGTTGCGGATGTTCGCCGCGTCGTCGTTGTAATAGCTGAACGCGCCCATCATCGCCCGCAGCGGGCCGATCTCCCCGCTCCGGACAATCTCCCGCGCCCGCAGCCATTGCGGATGCGTCCTCACCATGAACGCCTCGCCCACTTTCACCCCGTGCCGGTCCCGCGCCGCCATCAGCTCCCGCACTTCCCCCGTCGTCATCCCCAGCGGCTTCTCGCACAACACGTGCTTGCCCGCCTCGGCCGCCTTCACCGACCACGGTACGTGCAGGTGGTTCGGCAGCGGGTTGTACACCGCCTCGATCTCGGGGTCCGCCAGCATCTCCTCATACGATCCGTAGGCGCGTTCGATCCCCAGCTTCGCCGCCGCCTCTTTCGCCTTCCCCTCCTGCCGCGAGGCGATCCCGGCCACCTCGCTCCAGTCGCCCCGCTGCATCGCGGGAATCACCTTCTTCACGGCAATGCCGGCCACGCCGAGCACGCCCCACCGCACTTTTTTTGGCATACCCCAAGAGTTTCCCACGCCCGCGCCTCACCCGGGCCAGGCGCCGCCCCTCCGCTCACTCGTGCGGGATGTTCAGAATGCAGCGCAGCGTGTCGCGCGCAATCAGAAGCTCCTCGTTGGTCGGCACCACCCACGCCTCCAGCCTCGATCCCTCCTTGGAAATTTTCGCCTGCTGCCCCCGCGCCGCCCCATTGGCCGCCTCGTCCATCTCCAGCCCGATCGCCCGCAGCGGCTCCGAGATCATCGCCCGCACCTCCGGCGAGTTCTCGCCAATGCCTCCTGCAAACAGCACCGCGTCCGCCCCTCCCATCGCCACGTAATACGCCCCCACATATTTCGCCACCCGGTAGCAGAACGCCTCCACCGCCAGCCGCGCCCGCTCCTCGCCCCGCGCCCTCGCTTCCAGCACGTCCCTCATGTCCCGCGACACTCCCGACACTCCCATCAGCCCGCTCTGCGTGTTCAGCGTCACGTCCACTTCGGCCTGCCCCATCTCGGCCCGCTCCAGCAGATACAGCACCGCCCCCGCGTCCAGGTCCCCGCACCGCGAGCCCATCATCAGCCCTTCGAGCGGCGTGAACCCCATCGACGTGTCCACCGATTTTCCGTGCTCGATCGCGCACACCGAACACCCGTTGCCCAGGTGGCACGTGATCAGCTTGTAGTCGCTCCGCGTCTTCCCGTGCCGCCGCGCGAACTCGTAGGAAACGTACCTGTGCGATGTCCCGTGAAACCCGTACCGCCGCACCTTGTCCCGCGTGTAAAACACGTACGGAATGGCGTAAATATACGACCGCGCCGGCATGCTCTGGTGAAACGCCGTGTCGAACACCGCCACCTGTTTCGCTTCCGGCAGCAGAGCCTTCGCCGCCGCGAACCCCTTTAAGTTATGCGGATTGTGCAGCGGCGCCAGGTCGCTCAGCGCCTCGATCCTCCGCACCACATCGTCGGTCATCATCGCCGAGCTTTTGAACTCCTCGCCCCCGTGCACGATCCTGTGCCCAACTCCCTCGATCTCCCCCAACTCTTTCAGCAGCCCGCTCTCCTCCCTCAGCCACGAAAACGCCGCCTCGAACGCGTCCTTGTGCCGCAGCACCGGCTCCACCGCGCTCTTCCTCGCTCCGCCCGCCGTCGTAAACGTCAGCTTCGAGTCGCTCGCCCCGATCCTCTCCACCACGCCGTGCGCCAGCATCCGGTCCGTGTTCGCCTGGATCTGTTCCGCGCTCGTCTCGATCAACTGAAACTTCAACGACGAGCTTCCGCAATTCAGCACCAGAATCAGCATCAGTACGGCCACCGCCAGTTCTTGATCTCCGGCATATCGTCGCCGTACTTCCGGATGTACTCCTTGTGCTCGGTCAGCTTGTCGCGGAACCTCTGCCGCGCGTGCGCGCCCACTTCTTTCAACTTCGGCACCCGGTCGATTGCCGCCATCGCCAGGTGATACCGGTCCAGTTCGTTCATCACGCACATATCGAACGGCGTCGTCGTCGTGCCCTCTTCCTTGTACCCGCGCACGTGCAGGTTCCCGTGGTTCGCGCGCCGGTACGTCAGCCGGTGGATCAGCCACGGATAGCCGTGATAGGCGAACAACACCGGTTTATCGGTCGTGAACAGCGCGTCGAAATCGAAATCGCTCATCCCGTGCGGATGCTCTGTGGCCGGCTGCAGCGTCATCAGGTCCACCACGTTCACCACCCGGATCTTCAGGTCCGCCCGGCACTGCCGCAGCAGGTCTACCGCCGCCAGCGTCTCCAGCGTGGGCACATCCCCCGCGCAGCCCATCACAATGTCCGGCTCGCTCCCTCCGTCCGTGCTCGCCCACTCCCAGATCCCCGCCCCCGCCGTGCAATGCTTCACCGCCGCCTCCATGTCCAGCCACTGCGGCGCCGGCTGCTTGCCCGCCACAATCACGTTGACGTAATTCCGGCTCCGCAGGCAGTGGTCGGCCACGCTCAGCAGCGTGTTCGCGTCCGGCGGCAGATACACCCGGATCACCTCCGCCTTCTTGTTCACCACGTGGTCGATGAAGCCCGGGTCCTGGTGGCTGAATCCGTTGTGGTCCTGCCTCCACACGTGCGACGTCAGCAGGTAGTTCAACGACGCGATCGGTCTCCGCCACGCGATGTGCCGCGTCGTCTTCAGCCACTTGGCATGCTGGTTAAACATCGAATCCACAATGTGGATGAACGCCTCGTAGCAGGAGAAGAACCCGTGCCGCCCCGTCAGCAGGTAGCCCTCCAGCCACCCCTGGCACATGTGTTCGCTCAGGATCTCCATCACTCTCCCCTCGTGCGCCAGGTGGTCGTCATAGCTCAGCGTCTCCGCCATCCACACCCGGTTGGTTGCCTCAAACACCGCGTTCAGCCGGTTCGAGTTCGTCTCGTCCGGCCCCACAATCCGGAAATTCCTCGCCTCCGCGTTCCGCTTCACCACGTCCCGCAGCATCTCCCCCAGCACCCTGGTCGCTTCCGCGTCTCCCGCCCCGGGCCTGCTCACCTCCACCCCGTAGTCGCGGAAGTTCGGCATTCGCAAATCCCTCAGCAGCAGCCCCCCGTTGGCGTGCGGGTTCGCGCTCATCCTCCGGGTGCCCGAAGGCGCCAGCGCCGCAATCTCCTCCACCACCTTCCCTGTCGCGTCGAACAACTCCTCCGGCCGGTAGCTTTTCATCCACTGCTCCAGCAGCTTCACATGCTCCGGCTTGGCCGCCATCTCCGAAAACGGCACCTGGTGGCTCCGCCAATAGTCTTCAGTCTTCAGCCCGTCCACTTCCTTCGGCCCCGTCCATCCCTTCGGCGTCCGCATCACAATCATCGGCCATTGCGGCCGCTCCGCAGCCCCGCCCCCGCGCGCCGCCGCCTGAATCGCCCGGATCTTCCCGATCGCCTCCTCCATCGCCGCCGCCATCGCCTGGTGCATCGCCTCCGGCTCGTGCCCCTCTACAAACAGCGGCTCGTATCCGTAGCCCCGCATCAGGCTCTCCAGCTCCGCGCGCCCCATCCGCGCCAGAACCGTCGGGTTGGCGATCTTGTACCCGTTCAGGTGCAGCACCGCCAGCACCGCCCCGTCCCTCACCGGGTTCAGAAACTTGTTCGAGTGCCAGCTTGTCGCCAGTGGCCCCGTCTCCGCTTCTCCATCCCCCACTACGCAGGCGACAATCAAATCCGGATTGTCGAACGCCGCCCCGTAGGCGTGCGCCAGCGAGTAGCCCAGCTCTCCCCCCTCATGAATCGAGCCCGGCGTCTCCGGCGCCACGTGGCTCGGAATCCCCCCCGGAAACGAGAACTGCGTGAACAGCCGCTTCATCCCCGCCTCGTCCTGCCCGATATGCGAATAAACCTCCGAGTACGTCCCCTCCAGGTACGTATTCGCCACCATCCCCGGCCCGCCGTGCCCCGGCCCGGCGATATAGATCATGTTCAGGTCGTACTTCCGGATCATTCGGTTCAGATGTACGTAAAGGAAGTTCAGCCCCGGCGTCGTCCCCCAGTGCCCCAGCAGCCGCGGCTTAATGTGCTCGAGCTCCAGCGGCTCCCGCAGCAGCGGATTGTCCATCAAATAAATCTGGCCCACCGACAGATAATTCGCCGCCCGCCACCACGCGTTCATCCTCCGCAGTTCCTCGCCGCCCAATGGTTGATTGTTCATGGCTACCCGAATTATCCCCCACGCCGCGCACCCGTATTTTCCTGAAACCCAGTCGTAATAATCTAGGAGCCATGCCCCCGCGCGTCCCGCTCCGCCTCGGAGTTCAGGCCTACAGCCTCGGCGCCCAGCCCGAGCCAGACCTCGCCGCCACATTCGCCGCCCTCGCCCGCATCGGTTACCGCGAAGTCGAAATGAGCTTCCTGCAAACCGTCCCGCCCGCCGTCCTCCGCCGCCTGCTCGACGACGCCGGCCTCGTCTGTCCCAGCGTCCACCTCGGCTTCAGCCCCATCGAAGAGTCCATCGCCTTCGCCCATCAGCTCGGCGCCCGCTTCCTCGTCGCCGGCGCCGCCTGGAAGCGCGATCCCTCCTCCGTCTCCACCGATGCCGCCCCCGCTTCGATGCCCTGGTTCCTCGCCGTCCTTAACAACCTCACCCTCGACGACTATAAGTGGAACGCCGATAATTTCAACCGCGCCGCCGAAGCCGCCCGCGCCGCCGGCCTCCGCTTCGCCTATCACAATCACAACTTCGACTTCAAAACCCTCGACGGCGCCATCGCCTACGACGAGCTCCTCCGCCTCACCGACCCCTCCCTCGTCTCCCTCGAGCTCGACTGCGGCTGGATCATCGTCGCCGGCTTCGATCCCGTCTCCTACCTCACCCGCTTCCCCACCCGCTGCCGCCTCCTCCACATCCGCGACTTCGCCCCCGCCTTCCCCGTTTCCACCACCCTCGACCCCGCCGCCATGTCCTTCTGCGTCCCCCCCGGCCAGGGCTCCCTCGACTACCGCCCCATCCTCGCCGCCGCCCGCGCCGCCAACGTCGAGCACTTCTTCCTCGAGCAGGAACCAACCCTCGCCGGCGACGCCCTCATCGACAGCCTTCAAAGCGCCTACGCCTCCCTCCAGGCCCTCTAACCCGAGCGCGCCGCCAGCGCCCTCGTATCCCGGCTGGGTATTGGACAAGCCAGGGATAAATGCCGCCCCCGCCGGTCCGATAACGGACGCACAGAGAATGACCCCCGCCGGGGATTGGCCGGGACAGTCAAGCATGTTCTCGAGGTGGAAGCACGCCGGCAAAATGACCTCGCCGCAGCCCCGCCGATCAGCCTGTCAGCTACCGTCGCGCCCTGCGTCAGCACCGTTATCGGTAACCAGTGGCCGGGGGCTATCGCCGGTAATAGTCGAAGACCGTCCTGCCGGTGTGGTCGATGTATGCAACGTGCTTGTCGCTGAGCAGGACGGCAGCCAGCCCATTGACAAAAGATGTTGCTTCCTGAAACGGTCCGGCGATTTTCGTGCGGCCTTCTTGATCGATGTAGAAAGACTTACCGTGGTCGTAAACCAGCGCGAGCGAATCCGAGAATTCTTCGACTTCCTCGAATCGCGGAGAAATCCTGAAAGCGCCGGATCTATCAATGAATCCCCACTTCCCATCTACCTTGACGGCTGCCAGCTCCTCCCGAAATGATTGCACTTGCTCAAATCGGGGAGCGATGGCCGGCATCCCGTCTTTATCGATAAAGCCCCACACGCCCCGGCTCCTTACAGCCGCCAGTCCTTCCTGGAAATCCTGCGCTGCCTCAAAGTGAGGCTGGATCGCGAACCCGCCCGTCCGATTGATGAAGCCGACCTTGCACGGAGATACGGCGTCCGCGGGCGCGCCGCCGCAGTCGGTCGGATATCCGGTAGTCGGAGTACCCCGCTGGCCACCATCCCACGTTGCAATGTGACAATAGCCGTCCAACACCGCTCTCGCCAGACCATCGACGAACGGCCCTACTTCGGCGAACTCCGGGTTAATGACTATGTTGCCCGTCCGGTCAACGAATCCCTGGAGTCCCGGAAAGTCCAAATAGACGAAATTCCCAGGTTCAAACTTCCGAATTCCGGGCTTACCCGTGGCCTCGTACGCCGCCAGGCCCTCCGAAAACTCACGCACTCCGGATGCCGGCACCCTCGCCACGATTCTTCCCGTGGGATCAATGATCAGACCAGCGAAGCCGTCCTTCTGTCTTTTATCCTCCTCCACGACTTGGGCTAAGCCGTCGGAGAAATCGTATTCCCACCAAAAATCCTGCTTGATGGCGAACCGCCCCGATTCATCGACGTATCCCTGATGATCAACACGCGCAAGTCCGTTCGAAAAATCACCCACTTCCTCCAGCGGCGCGGCAATTGCCGGATCGATAACGACCCGTCCAGTCGGGTCGATGAATCCGACCCGGCCGTCCCGCTCGAACGCGAAAAGTTTGGACTTCGATCCAGGCTTCTTCGCCCAAACGCTCCGACGTGTTGCGATCATGCAAGGTTCTGCCAGGAGCGCAAAAAGCAACAACATTCCGCCGAACCGCCAGATCCCCATGTTCTTCTTCTCAACATAAGTCTACTGCGCAACCCGCACGAACCGGTGCGCCGTTCGCGCCCATGCCCCGCGTGCTCAGGCGAGACAAGCGCCTGTCCTGCCGTACTCCATTCTCCCCGGGCCGCTTTCCTTCCTCGTTTCGCTCCAGATAGGCTTCTCCCGACGAAGCCGACCATTCTCTGTCTGGCAATATCGAGTCACCAACGGCGCCAGGCTCCAATGGCGCTCGGGATGATGCCGAAATGCCCTCGGGCCTCCCGTCGGAATCAGCGTTCGGCTTCGCCCGAAGTCCCACCCCGCCCGATCTCCTATTCCCACTTCGCCGACCGCGCCGCCAACGTCGAGCACTTCTTCTTCGAGCAGGAACCAACCCTCGCCGGCGACGCCCTCCTCGCCTCCCTCCGCGCCTCCTTCACCCACCTCCAGACCCTCTGACCACACCTACTTCACATACAACGCAATCCCGTTCTGGCTCGCCACCGCGTCCGGCCCAAGCGCGTATCCTCCGTTGACGACGATCTGCCCCAGCACCATCGTCACCGCCACCGCCGACGGAAACGTGAATCCCTTCAAGTCCGGATTCAGCAGCGCAATCTGCGCCGGGTCCGGCACCCGCACCGTGATCTGGTACGTTTCGCCCGGCAGCCTTCCCGCCGGCCCCACGCTCGCCCCCACGCCGTCTGCATAGATCCCATCCACATAAATCGAAATCGGCAGCGCCGTCACCACGTACCCGCTCTCCATCGCCAGCGCCCCAACGCCCGTCGCGAAAATCGTGATCGCCTCGCCCGCATGCGCCGGACGGTTCGGCGAGTTGAACGACCCGTCCTCGTTCCGGATGTAGCCCTGCCCCACGCCGTCCAGATGAATCGAGTAGATTCCCGGCGCCGCCACCGCCGCCGGCATCAGCACCGCATTCGACGTCGCCCCGCCCGAGCGCACCTCCACCTTCACCGCTCCCGTTGTCTTCAGTCCTTCCGGAACCAGCGCCACCACGCTCGCCGCGCTCCGCCCCGCCACCACCGCCGGCGCTCCGTCCAGCAGCACCTCCGCGTCCGCCCCGAACCCCGCGCCCTGCGCCTCAATCGCTTCTCCTGGCGCCAGCGGCGTCGCGATCAGGCTCGCCCGGTTCACCACCGCATCCAGCCGCAACCCCGCCGCCGGCCCCGGCACCATCCGGTTCGCGATGATCGATCCCGCCGGTTGATATGCGGGCGGAATGTCCCCCGCAATCGCCGACCACGTCGACCCCGCCAGCACAACGTCGCCTCCCGCCGCAGGAAATGCCCCCGCCACTTCGAACGGCCGCGTGTCCCCCGCATACGTCGAAAAAATCAACTGGGACAAATTATTGTCCAACTCCGCCACAAACCCCGTCACCTGCGCCGCCGGAACGAACGCTCCCTGAAACGGCGCCCGCGTCGGAAACGCCTTCGACGTCGTCCGCCCGCCCACCACCACATTGCCCGCCGCGTCGATGGCCACGCTCTGCCCCGCATCCCGGCCCTCGCCGCCCACGAGCGTTGCCGCCAGCACTTTGCTCAACTCCCCGTCCATCTTCGCCACAAACGCCTCGTCCTGCCCTCCGATTGGCCCAAAGTAACCCGGCAGCGCCGGAATCGCCGGCCGCGGAGCCGGCTGGAACGCCCACGGCGTCGTCTGAAAGTTCAGCCCCGCGCTCCCCGTCGCCAATAGGTTCCCCTGCCCGTCCAGCGCCATCGCCAGCACCTGCGCGGTGCCCGTCCTCGGCAGCGAGTGAAGCAACGCGTTCCCGCCCGCGCTGAGCAGCCCGATCCCCAAGTCGCCTTCGCTCGCGAAATATACGTTCCCCATCCCGTCGAGCGTCATCGCCGTCACCCCGTCGATCTGCGTCCCCAGATAGGTCGACCACAGCAGCCCCGAACCGTCCGCCTTGAGCTTTGTCACAAATCCGTTGGTCGGGGCCGAGCCCAGGCACGGAACGATCGATCCTATCGGGCACCAGTTCGTCCCCTGCAGCGTCGTCTGATACGCCCCCGGCGTCACCGGCAGGTTGCCTCCCGATGTCCCTCCGATATACGGGCTCCCGTCCACGGGCTCCCGTCCGCGCCCACCCCCACCGCGTTGATCGCCGTCTCCCCATCGGCGAAGTAGCTCGCCCAAGCCAGCGTCCCGTCCGGCGCCAGGCGAAACAAGAAATTCCCGGTCTGCGAAAATCCCGGATACGGCGCCCCCGTCTCCTTCGTCTGATACGCCCCCGCCGTCGCCGGAAAATCCAACGACCCCAAAGTCCCGCCCACCACCACGCTCCCGTCGCCCGCCACCGCTATCCCCGCCGGCGTCTCCGTCCCGCTTCCCCCGACCTTCACCGCGTAGACAACGGTCCCGCTTCCGTCCAGCCTCACCACAAACGCGTTCGTCCCCGAGGCCTTCCCGTATGTCCGCGTCGCCGGAAACCCCGCCCCCGCGTTCCCCGCGATGTAAAGCCCGCCCTGCCCGTCGGAGCCCACCGCCGTCACCTGCGCGCCCGTACCGCCGATCTCCCTCACCCACTCCAGGTCCGGCGCCGTAGCCGCCCGCACCGCCAGAGCCACAAAGAAAATCCCACAAATTCGAACCATGCTCATCCTCCCGGCGCAGCCCGCGGGAATGCCTCCGCCCTTCGCCCAAAGCCTATCACGCGCCCCAATCGCCAGCATCCCCTACCCCTCACGGAGTAAACTAAACAATTGACCCGCGCGGCCGGCCCCGCCTCTGCCGCCATCCCGACTGGAGTGCCTCTGCTGTGAACTGGAAAGGTGATTACTTCTTCGTCATCCGCAATCTCGTCCTGAAGGACTTCCGCATCCGCTACCGCAACATGAGCCTCGGCATGTTCTGGTCCCTGCTCAATCCCCTCGTCATGCTCGGCGTCCTGGTCTTCGTCTTCACCAAAATCTTTCCCAACCCGATCCCCTCGTTCCCCGTCTTCGTCCTCTGCGGCCTCGTTCCCTTCAACTTTTTCTCCGTTGCCTGGGGCTCAAGCACCACCTCCGTCGTCGACTCCGCCGCCCTCATCAAACGCGTCCCCTTCCCCCGCGAAATCGTCCCCATTGCCAGCGTCCTCTCCACCACCGTTCACCTGGCCATGCAGATCCTGCTGATTCTCGTCTTTGCCCTCCTCTACCACAAGACCCCCAACATCTACTGGCTCTGGCTCCCCGTCGTCTGGGGCTTCGCCATCATCTTCGTCTGTGGCCTCGGCCTCATTTTCTCCGGCATCAACGTCTACCTCCGCGACACCCGCTACATCGTCGAGTCCACCACCCAGGTTCTCTTCTGGCTGGTCCCCATCTTCTACTCCTTCTCCATCATTCCCCTGCGCTTCCGCGACATCTACCAGCTCAACCCCATCGCCGCCCTCGTCCTGGCGCAGCGCAACATCATCCTCGACGCCAAGGCGCCCCCCGTCACTCTCCTCTGGAAGTTCTTCATCAGCTCCTTCGCCGTGTTTGGCATCGGCCTCCTCACCTTCCACCGCCTCAAGCGCCGCTTCTATAATTACCTGTGAGCCGCCCATGACCATCATCGATTTCCAGGGCGTCAGCAAGATCTACCGCCGCCACGGCGGCCCGCGCCTGCTGCGCGAACATATCAAGGACTGGCTCGGCCAGGATCCCTCCCGCGATTTCTACGCCCTCCGCGACGTCTCCTTCACCGTCGAAAAAGGCGAGCGCCTCGCCATCGTCGGCCCCAATGGCGCCGGCAAGAGCACAACACTCAGCCTCATCGCCGGCCTCTCCGTCCCCGAGCGCGGCTCCGTCACCGTCCACGGCCGCATCTCCGCCCTGCTCGAGCTCGGCTCCGGCTTCCACCCCGACCTCACCGGAATCGAGAACATCAAGCTCAACGCCAGCCTCCTCGGCTTCTCCCGCCGCCAGACCCTCGATCTCATGGACTCCATCGTCGATTTCTCCGGCATCGGCGATTTCGTCCGCGAGCCCCTCCGCACTTACTCCACCGGCATGATCATGCGCCTGGCTTTTTCCGTCGCCGTCAACCTCGACCCCGATATCCTCATCACCGACGAGATCCTCACTGTCGGCGACGCCCCCTTCCAGGAAAAATGCCTCGCCCGCATCCACGACCTCTCGGCCTCCGGCAAAACCATCGTCAGCGTCTCCCACAATCCCGCCACGCTCAAGATGCTCTGCGACCGCGCCATCTGGCTCCATCAAGGCCAAATCGTCATGGATGGCCCCGCCAGCGAAGTTCTCTCCGCCTACGCCGGCTCCGCTCCCGTCCCCGCCTGAACCCCCTTTAGCTCTTGCGCCCCGCCCCGCCCGCTTTCCACTTGTAAAAGTAAAACACCATCGGTGCGATACCCGTGTTGATGATCCCGTGCAGTTGGTTCGCCTCGCAGAACATCATCGCCCCCGGCCCCGCCACCTGCCACTTCCCGTCGAGAAAAATCTGCCCATTCCCTTCCGCAATCACCATAATCTCCTCCTCCGGGTGCTGGTGCGGCGGATGTGGCTGCTTGCCCGCATACAACCGCAGTCTCCCCGCCGTCAGACACGCCAACTCTCCCGTCGGGCCGTCAAAATACGTTCGCGTCTCCCCGAAGTCGGCGGTCGCCACTTTCGCCTCCGACGGGTCCAGCAGCGTGTTCGGCAGCTTCATCTTTCCGAAAGCGCGGAGTCCAAGCACCGGCAGCACCGGCAATAAAAACAGATCTCTTCGTCTTCCCATCCGCTACATTATTCCATTCCCGGAGCGCTTACCGCGGCTCCTGATACAGAGTGGGATAAGCCCGCTTCATCTCGCTCGCAATTTCCATCGCCGTCCCGATCTGAACCAGCTTCCCCGTCCCGATCCCCGGGCAGTACCGCCCCACCCGGCGCCAGTTCCCCCGCGTTTCCACCAGCTCCGGCCAGAACGGAAACAGCCGGCACTGCGTCGGTTTCGCCGGATGGATCGAGCACCCGCCCTCCTCCAGAAACGGGCACTTCCGCCGCGGTATCCGCAGCCGCCGCAGGTGCTTCGTCCGGTAAACGTACCGCCGCTCAAACGCCGCCGCGCTCATCCCCACAAACGCCGCCGCCCGCTCCAGGTCCTCCTCCGTCAAATACACAAACCCCTTCTGCGTGCAGCACCGCGTGCATCCCGGCAGACACTGAAACCTCAGCCCGTCCATAGTTCCTAACAGTATCCCAGGCTGCGCCGCCCTCCTCCGCGATGGCACACTGAATCGATGAGTTCCATCCCCCCGCGCTTCCTCGCTCCGGAGCGCTTCGCCTCTCTTCGCGCCGCCCTCGCCGCCTCCGGCTTCACCGAGCCCGAACTCTGCGCCCGCCTCTCTATCCCCGCTCTGTGCGATCTTCAGCCTCCCGGCCCCGCCCGCCCCGCCGAAGACCTCGCCTCCGCCGCCTCCGTCCTCCTCCACCTCTTCCTCGATCGCTCACCCGCCCCCTCCGCCCTCGTCCGCGATCGCCTCGGCGCCCCTCTGTTCGATCTGCTCAACGAATTCGGCCTCCTCCGCCCCCATCCCTCCGATCCCGCCTCCGTCCTCTCCACCGTCATGCTCTATCCCATCCGCGGCGTCTTCCTTGCCTCCGACCGCGATTGGGAGCCCGAAACCGGCCCCGCCGTTCTTCCTCTCCCCGACGCCGTCTTCCTCGCCATCACTCCCAACACCTACAGCTTCCTCCACAGCCTCCCACTCTCCTCCTGCCGCTCTTTTCTCGACCTCTGCTCCGGCAACGGCGCCGCCGCCCTCATCGCCGCCTCCCACTCCACCTCCGTCTACTCCTGCGACATCGCCCCCCGCTGCACCCTCTTCACGCGCTGGAACGCCGCTCTCAACTCCATCTCCAATCTCACCGCCGCATCCGGCGATCTCTACTCCCCCGTCTCCGGCCTCGCCTTCGACCGCATCGCCGCCCATCCTCCTTTCAGCCCCGCCGTCGAAGATCAATTCGTCTTCCGCGACGCCGGCCCCGACGGCGAGCGCATCACCCGCGCCATCATCCAGGGCCTTCCCGCCGCCCTCGCCCCCGGCGGCCAGTGCTTCATCACCGCCGCCCTCGTCGAACGCCCCGCCACTCCCCCCGAACAGCGCGTCCGCGAAATGCTCGGCCAAGCCGCTGACGGCTTCGATGTCCTCGTCGCCATCCGCCAGCGCATCGCCGCCTCCGCCGTCCTCCACGCTCCCTCCGGCGGCCCCTTCGACAGCCTCCGCGCCGGCATCCACGCCGCCCTCGCCTCCGGCATCGAAGGCTTCCTCTACTGCACCCTCGTCCTCCAGCGCCGCTCCTCCCCTCGCCCCGTCTTCACCCTCGCCCGCTCTCTCCCCGCTCCCGCCGGCAGCTCCCTCGAATGGCTCATGCGCTGGGAAGCCCTCCGCCGCGAACCCGGTTTCCACGCCCGCCTCCTCGACGCCCACATCACCGTCAGCCCCCACGCCCGCCTCACCGTCACGAACGCCTTTCAAAACCAGAACTGGACCCCGCTCGCCTCCAAGCTCGTCACCTCGCACCCCTTCCCCGCCGAAGTCGACTGCCCGCCCTGGCTCGACGCCACCATCCGCCTCACCGACGGCCGCCGCCCCGCCCGCGAAATCTTCTCCCTCCTCAAAGCCAAC
>DAIDHC010000093.1 GCA_027452065.1 Bryobacterales bacterium | reverse complement strand
CGTCGGCGTTGACCAGATGAACGTGCAGATCCCCTCCAACGTGCGGCAAGGCTGCGCCGTCCCGATTGGCCGGGTCACGATGAGCATTCACACAGGCGGAGGTCAATGCGTGGACCCTCCCATTCAGAGTACCGGGACGTTCCTCCTGGAGAGATCTGTCGTCATGAACGACAGCACAATTCCGGAAACGGATACTCTTTCGGGCTCGTTTTCCGCATCGCCGGGGAAAACGCTACCGCCGCCGCCTCCTCCGGTTCCCTACGGCATTGGCAATTGGAGCCAGGGCCCGATGGCGCCGCCATGTCCCATCCCGGGATATTCCACCCCCGACGCCGGCGTCGTTTCACTCAGCGGATCGAACTTGCCGGCGGCGGTGCACATCGCGCCAAAAGCTTCATCCAATGGCATCGCTTATCAGGCAACCCTTCCCGCGGGCTCCGTAGCCGCCGGCGCCTACCAATTGTCCGCTTCCGGCGGAAATGGAATCGGCAATTTTCAGACGCCGATTCCAGTTGGGCCCGGCATTCAGGTGACATCACAATTCCCTCCCGGGCAGATCCGGGGAAACACGCTCACTGTCAATTGGACGGGAGGACAAACCGGCGAATTGGTCACGGTGAAAGTGGTCCAGCACGAGTTCTTTTACGACTTGGTGAACCTCGTTGTTGTTTCCGCCACGGCTCAGACAGCATCCTTCTACCAACCAGCCTTCTTCCTGCTCAATGGAGTGGATTCCGAAATTGACGTCCAGGTTGGACCCGATCCGGCTCACGTAACGGCCTTCACTGCCCCAGGCTTGACGCTCGGCGGGCAGGCGAGCTGGCTCTTTGAGTATCGCTTCGTGAATCTTACCTTCTGACGCCACTTCGTCGCCTTCGGGTCCACCTCTGCCGGCAGCTCCCCACCCCGGCCTCTCACATATCCACGATCGTCTCGTCCTGGACAACTCTCTCCCGCGCCCCCTCGCCCGCCCCGGAGTAAACTATCCTCAGGAGAAACAATCGCCCATGGAAGATTCCGGCGCGGGTTCGAAGCTGCTGTGGTTCATCGGCGGAGCGGCCATCGGTGTCACCGTTGCTCTGCTCTACGCCCCCGCCGCGGGCAGCGAAACCCGCCGCCGCATCGGCGCCACCACCGCCGGCGGACGCGAATCGCTCGCCGGCTCCGGCCGCGAGGCTTTCGAGCGTGGCCGCGAGCTCTACGAACGCGGCCGCAAAATCGTCGACGAGGCCGCCGAAATGTTCGAGCGCGGCCGCCAGCTCATGGACGATGCCCCCAGTGACGCTTTGTGAACCCGCTCCCGGGCACGACTCCCGCTTGAGGAACTCTTCAATATGACCACCACCATGACCACCCCCGGCTCCGCTCCCGCCCTGCCGGAATTTCACAACGAGCCCTACCTCGATTTCACCCAGCCCGCCAACCGCGCCGCCATGGAGGCCGCACTCGCCTCCGTCCGCGCTCAACTGGGCCGCTCCTACCCCCTCATCCTCGCCGGCGCCCGCCTCCACACCGGCGACCAACTCCGCTCCGTCAATCCCTCCCGCCCCTCCGAGCTCATCGGCGTCCACGAAAAAGCAACCGCCGATCTCGCCCGCCAGGCCGTCGACTCCGCTCACGCCTTCTTCCCCACCTGGAGCGCAACCCCCGCCTCCCGCCGCGTCGAGCTCCTCCTCAACGCCTCCTCCATCCTCCGCCGCCGCAAACTCGAATTCGACGCCTGGCTCGTCCTCGAAGCCGGCAAGAGCTGGAATGAAGCCGAAGCCGACGTCTCCGAAGCCATCGATTTCTGCGAATACTACGCCCGCCAGATGATGAAGCTGGCCGACCCGATTCCCACCTTCCAGCTCCCCGGCGAGCGCAGCGAAATGGTTTACATCCCCCTCGGCGTCGGCATCGTTATCCCGCCCTGGAATTTCCCCCTCGCCATCCTCGCCGGCATGACCGTCGCCTCCCTCGTCGCCGGCAATACCGTCGTCATCAAACCCTCCAGCGACACCCCCACCATCGCCGCCCAGTTCGCCTCCGTCCTCGAAGAGGCCGGCTTCCCCGCCGGCTCTTTCTCGCTCCTGGTCGGCAGCGGCGCCGTCGTCGGCGATATCCTCGTCCAACACCCCAAAACCCGCTTCGTCTCCTTCACCGGCTCCCGCGAAGTCGGCCTGCGCATCAATGAGCTCGCCGCCAAAGCTCAGCCCGGCCAGCTCTGGATCAAACGCGTCGTCGCGGAAATGGGCGGCAAGGACGCCATCGTCGTCGATCGCGGCGTCGATGTCGATGATGCCGTAAAGGGAGTCATCGCCGCCGCCTTCGGCTACCAGGGCCAGAAATGCTCGGCCTGCTCCCGCGCCATCGTCCACCAGGACGTCTACGACGAGTTTCTCGAGAAACTCCGCGCCGGCGTCGCCCGCCTCTCCGTCGGCCCCGCCGACGAGCCCGCCCACGCCATGGGCCCCGTCATCAACGACAGCGCCGTCAAAAACATTCTGTCTTATATCGAGACCGGCAAGTCCGAAGGCCGCCTCGTCGCCGGCGGCGGCCGCGCTCCCGGTGACGGCTACTTCATCGAGCCCACCGTCATCGCCGACATCCCCCCGCAAGCCCGCCTCTTCCGCGAGGAGATCTTCGGCCCCGTTCTCGCCGTCACCAAGGCCCGCGACTTCGACCACGCCCTCGAGCTTGCCAATGACAGCGATTACGGCCTCACCGGCGCCGCCTACACCTCCGATCCCGCCCGTATCGATAAGGCAAAAAAGGAGTTCTTCGTCGGCAACCTCTACCTGAACCGCAAATGCACCGGCGCCATGGTCGGCGTCCACCCCTTCGGCGGCTTCAATATGTCCGGTACCGACTCCAAGGCCGGCGGACCCGATTACCTCCTCCAATTCCTTCAGGCTAAGTCAATTGCGGAAAAACTCCGCTGACCCCTGTGCTACACTGTCAGGTGCCCCGATGAGAAGGGGACCAGACAGTTAAAACTCCAGGGTCGAATCCGATCGACACGGCGAAGGGCGGTAGGGGAAATCCTCTACCGCCCTTCTCTTTTTTCCGCGGGAACAGTACTTTGGTTCCACCTGCCGCGCCGGTGCGCTATCGGAAGTAACCTCCGCGATTCCTAGTACTTGTAAGGCATCGCTTTACCTTGACACGGGGTCATGCCCCCACCATAATTGAGGAGGAAAAGGGGAATCCCCGTAGGGCAGCCTAGGGGTGATGCTCTAGAGGGAGTATTTCCCAGAAGCGACAGGGAAGTATTCGGAGGAGTAAGAACCAAAATGGTTCGGTCAAGATCGGATATCGGTGTGAAGTTCGTCCGGCTCGCCGCGCTTGCGCTGGTGGTCTGCGCCGTGGCCGCGGCCGGTAGCCTGACCTCCATGCCCACGTGCACCAACGAGGGCTCCGGAGCTACTCCCGTCGTCGGCAACACCATCAACGCCAACTCCTGCACTGACTTTCTCTACAACGGCATCCAAGGCCAGAATGAGTGGCAGTACGGCTACTATCAGTTGAGCCCCACGCAGAATCCGGCCACCTTCGCCCCCAACGGCAACGGCAGCTCCTTCACCCAGATGCAAAACTTCCAGAACGGCTTCTGGGCCGTGGACTTCAACCATTACTGGACTTCCGAGGACGCTTTCCAGGCCAACGTCAACTCCTACAACACCGACCTCCACCCCTCCCCCAACTGCGACCCCAGCATCACCAACCTCGGGCATACCTTCTCCAACTGCGGCGCGGGCGGCTACGATCCCAGCAATTCGCAGTACCACGTGGAGCAGTGGGCCGTCCGCCAGTTCGATATCCCCACCTCTTTCGGCGGCGGCCTCGTCAATATCAACGTCACGGGCCAGAAGGTCATCACCGGCGGCGGGAACACCCAGATCTACGTCTTCCTCCTCCGCGGCGGCCAGACCACCATGCTCGGCGACCTCCAGGTCAGCGCCAATGGCAATCCCATTGATTCGCTCTCCCTGCCCGACTTCATGGCCCAGGCCGGCGACAAAATCGACTTCGCCCTCGCCCCCACCGTCAATCCGCAGATCGCCAGCGCCTGCGCCGGCTATCTCCCCTACCAGTGCCCCAACTACCCCAACGATCCCGGCTGGCACACCTCCGATTTCTCCGACAACACTTACGAGTTGATCACCATCCAGAGCGCCGTCCCCGAGCCCGCTACCTTCGCCCTTCTCGGCTGCGGCCTCCTCGGCCTCGGTGGCTGGCGTTACCGCCGCAACCGCCGCAAAAGCTAAGTGCCGGCGTCCCGCGCCTCAGGCAAACAAGCGCCGCAGAAATTTGACCCCGTCCCAGGCAATATCCGATGGCGTCGCCGCCAGGTCGCGCCAGATGCTCGCCGCCGCCGCGATCTCCGGAATTCCCGAGCCGAAGCTCTCGATCACCACCCAGCGGTCGTAGCCGGTCCCGCGCAGCGCTGCCGCCACTTCGCGCCACGGCACATGACCCGTGCCCGGCGTCCCGCGGTCGTTCTCGGAGGCGTGAAAATGCTTCACCGCCCCGTCGAGCGAGGCCAGCGCCTCCGGCGGCGATTTCTCTTCGATGTTGGCGTGAAAGGTGTCGAACAACACGCCGACCCTCGGGTGCCCCACCTCGCCGCACAGCGCCGCGGAGTCGGCGCAGGTGTTGAGAAAAAAAGTCTCGAAGCGGTTCAAAGGCTCGACGGCGAGATCCACGCCCGCCGCGTCCAGCGCCGGGCCCAACTGCTGTAGACCGTCTACGGCCCGGCTCCATTCGCCGGCCTCCCGCCTCCGCCCCGGCAAAAATCCCACCGGCGCGCAGAACGGCCCGGCCAGCACCTCCGCGCCGAGCGCCGCCGCGCAGTCGATGGCACGGCGGAGAAAATCGATGGTCGAGCCGCGCAGCGCCGCGTCGTCCGTGATGAGGCTCTGCGTTCCGGTGAGCGCCGTGCACATCGTGCAGGCCAGGCCGTGGTCGGCCAGAGCCCGGCGCACCGGGGCCGCCGGAAAGCCGTCGAAGGTAAACCGCGTCACCTCGACGCCGTCGAAGCCCGCGGCGGCGATTTTCGGCAGCAGCGGAAAATGGCTCTCGTCGAACGCCGCAGTCCACAGCAGCGTGTTGACGCCGAATCTCACAGCGCGCCCACCGGTTCGGGCACCGGCGCCTCGGCGCGGCGCACGCCGTCCACAACCGGCGGCACGTCCGGGTTCCCGGGGCCGAAATGTTTCAGAATCACCAGGTCCTCCTGGTCGCTGCGGTTGGTCACCAGCACGCCGCGGGCGGCGGCCGCGGCGGTGACGAATACTTCATCCTTGGTCATCTGACCGTAGCGGATGATCGTCGGCGTCTCCACCTCGAGCGCGCCCACCGCGCCCGAGCCCTGGACGGTGATCAGGCCATAGGCGGCCGAATCGCGGATCAGCACCGAGCGGCCGGGATGCACCGTGAGCTCCTTGGCCGAGTAATACTGCGGCGCCGCGTAGGTGATCCATTTTTCGAAGTAGCCGCTTTCCAGCATCTCGGCCTCGTCGCGAACCGCGATGGGATGGAAACGGCGGTGGCTGGCGAACTCGGGATCGACGTTGGCCTCCCAGTCCAGCATGTCGAGGATGTAGTCGAGGTCGTGGTGATGCGCGGGCGGCACGTCCTTCACCAGCAGGTCCCACGGCACAACGCGGCCGTCCACCAGCGATTGAAACATCGCGAAGACGTCGGAGTTCACCTGCGGCTCGTAGGTGACGAAGGAGCCGGGGGCGTGGAGAATGCCGGGGTCGATCTGCCAGCCGGTGCCGGGCTGGAGTTTATAGGCCTTGGAGTGATAGAGGATGCCGTTGTCGCCCTCGTTCCAGCGCTCCAGGCAGCGGCGGATGTCCTCGCGCGTGGTGCCGGGCTCGAGCCCCATGAAGGTGAAGGCGAAGTCGTTTTCTTTGACGTTGTACTGCGGCGGAAAATAGTAGGCCTCGGGCTTGGGGTTGCGGCCCACGCGGGCGGCGAACTCCTGGTTCTGGTGGATGTGGTGGGGGATGGGGCCGAGGTTGTCGAAGAATTTGCAGAGCAGGTTCCAGCCGCCCTCGCGGCGCATGACGGCGGGGCCGAGGATCTCGTCGCCGAGCGAATCGACGGCTTCCTTGAGCAGAGCGCGGCGGCCGTCGAAGTGAACGTAGCTCAAGCCTTCATCGTCCAGGGTGCCGGGGCCGTTGTCGGCCTTGGTGGTGGAGGAGAACCAGCGCTCGTTGATGCCGCCGCGGTGGGCGCCCATGGCGTAGAGGTCGTTGGGATGGAGCTTGAGGCGCCCGCCGGGGATCATGAAGGAGCGGGGCACCCAGGACGGGGCCAGGCGAAGCACGCCGTCGCCGCGGCTCAAGGCTTCGCGAAGAAGGGGAGTGTTGTTCATGGCAGAAGACAATTTCGAGGATAGCGCTAACGGGCGGCGGGTGTCGCCTCCGGGCCGGTGAGGGCGGCGGTCGGGGTAGTGGCGGGGGCATCGGGGCGCGGCGCGGGCTCGTCGCCGGGCGCGGCAGTGGAGGCGAGGGCACCGGGCAGCGGCGGGCAGCCGGCGCGGGCGGCGGCGGATGCCGGGGCGGGCGACGGCGAAGGTTGAGGCGCGGGTGAGAGGGCGGCCTGCGGCAGTTGGGCGGCGTTCGGCGCGGGAGTGGGGGCGAGGGCACCGGGTAGCGGCGGGCGGGCGGCGCGGGCGGTGGTGGATGCCGGGGTGGGCGACGACTGGGGCGCGGGTGAGAGGGCGGCGGCGGGCGCGGGAGTAGGGGCGGAGGGCGAGGCGGGTTTTACGCGGAGAAGGATGGGCGTGGGGGCGGCGTAATCGGAGGCCAGGGGCGAGCGGGTTTCGACGCGGCCGACGACCACGATGAGCCATTGGCCGGGTTCGGCGTTGGGAAGGGCTTCGAGAGTGATGGTGCGGTTGCTTTCATCCTCGTTGAGAAGGACGCCGTTGAGGCCGACGTCGGGGACGAGGACGCGGGGCGGGAGACTGAGGACTTCGAGCGGGATGCGGCCGCGGAAGCCGTTCTGGCGGAGGGCGGAGACGGGGATGTGCGCGCGGCCGCCGGGGACGAGATCGATTTCGTGGACGGCGGCGGTGACGACGACGTCGGGCTTGGGCATGAGGGAGACGAGGGTGAGAGGGTCGGCGGCGTTGGCGCGGTGGTGAAGCGCGGCGGCGCCGGCGTGGGCGGAGCCGGAGATTTCGAGAGGGGCGGCGGAGTCGAGATGGGCGCCCGGGTCGGCGCTGAGAAGAAGCGTCGAGGAGACTTCGCCGGCGGCGATGACGCCGGAAGTTGCGTGGAGGCCGGCGGGGAGGTTGACGGCGCGGACGTCGATGGGTCCGTCGAAGCCGTCGAGGCGGCGGGCTTCCACCGTGATGGGAATGGAGCCGCCGCGGGGAATGTTGGGATTGGCGGGGTTCACCGCGAGGCGGAAATCGGGGCGCGGGTTGTGGAGGCTGAGGCGGTAGACGTACTGATCGCCGCCGAGGCCCTGGACGTCGTGAATGCGGACGAGGTAATCGCCGTCGGCGGGAGCGGTGAAGTGGACCAGCGAATCCTTGCCGTAGCCGGGGCCGCCGTCGTCGTTCTGAAAATAGAGCGGGACCAGAGGCAGGCCGTTGGGGCTGAACTTGCGGCCCGGGGGATAGATCTGAATTTTGTAGACCGGTTTGTCGATGGCGTGGGCTTCGGTGCTGGTGTCGAAGAAGGAGAGGCGCTGGCCGTCGATCGAGTCGAAGCGGGTATCCTCGTCGGGGCCTTTGGGCATGACGGCGAGGCGGATGATCTCGTTGCCGATCATGATGTAGTCGCCGACGTTCATGCCGGTCCAGGAGAGGAGGCGGATGCCGGAAGAAGCCGAGTCGCGCTCGGAGAGAGTTGTGGTGGTGGCGAGGACGGCGCGGGCCTCGGCGCGCTCGATGGGGCGGCCTTGGGCGTCGAGGACCTCGACGAAGGAATCGAGCGGGGAGCCGAGGCGGCGGGCCTGGACGTCGATGACGACCTGCTCGTCTTTGCGGGCGTGGAAGCGGAAGTAGTTGGCGACGGGCGCGGCGGCGGGAGTGGAGGAAGGCGGCGGGGTGGAACCGGGGGCCGCTCCGGGCGGGGCGGCGGGCGCCGCTTCGGACGACGATGCGCCGCGGGCCACGGCGGGCGAGGCGCTGGAGACAGGGGCTGGCTGGGCCGCGATGTGGCCGTTGATGGTGATGGGGAGGGTGACGGGTTGGGCGGAGGCGGGCGTGAGGTTGGAGCCGGTGGAGGCGGCTTCGGGTTCGCCGCCGACGGCGAGGCGGACCTCGTTGAACGAGACGCCGGATTCGCCTTTGGGGCGCAGCAGGACGGAGTCTTCCCAGCCGGGCGTGGGCTTGCCGGCGACATCGATTTTATTGGAGGCGAGGTTGTAGCCGTATAACGACACCGGGCGGGATTTGCCGGCTGGGACGCCGAGAGGATCGGTCCAGGCGACGAGGGGGAACTGTCCAATGAGGATGCGATAGAAGTTGGAGGCGCGGCCGGTTTCGTCGTAGTCGGAGACGCGGACGTAGTAGGTGCCGGCCTTGTCGAACTGCCAGGAGAACTGGACGGCGTCCATGCCGCCGGCGGCGCCGAATTCCTTGATGACGGTCTGGTCTTCGGCGAGGATGGCGACGAGGGGCTGGAGCGTGGAGCCGATCAACGTCGCCTCGTTGTAGAAGACGAGCCGCTGGCCGGCGTCGGCGTGGATCTTGAAGAAATCGACGTCGCCGGGTTTGGAGATTGCGCCGGAGAGGATGGCGGGGAGGTAGGTTTCGATGGCTTGTTCGGGAGTGTCGTTGGGTTCCTTGTCGGGGCTTTCGCCGTAGTAGGGTTCGACGAGGAAGCTGCCCTGGGGGCTAGAGCCGAGGGGAGTGAGGAGGCGGAAGCGGACGGGGCCGACGGGAGTATCGGGCGGGACGGTGACTTCGACGGTGACCTGGTTGCGGGGAGGGAGCGGGCCGAGGTCGACGGTGGAGAGAGTGCCGTTGGAGCCGAGGCGGATGTCGGAGAGGTCGGGGAGTTCTTTGACGCGGAGGACGCGGCCGGTGATGTTGGGTTCGCTGAAGTAGACGCGGGAGGCGCCGGCGAGGTTGAGGCCTTCGACTTCGATTTCGACGGTTGCGCCGCGGGCGACGCCGAGGGGAGTGACGGAGTTGAGAGTCGGCGGAGTGGTGCGGCTGCCGGTGGGCGAGTCGCCGTTGGAGGCGGCGAGCAGCGGGGAGCAAGCGGCGAGGAGGGTGAGCAGGAGAGTCTTCATGGTGTCACCGGGAAGCGCGATGCAACGTGGCGGCGCTGTCATAGAAAGTGAGGGAGCCGTCGAAGCGGCCGGCAGCGAAGCGGCGGCCGTCGGGAGAGAACTGGAGGCCGTCGACCCAATCGGGCTGGCGGGGGAGGCTGGAGAGCTCGGACAGATCGGCGGCGTTGAGGATTTTGATGGTGCCGTCGGCGGAGGAGGAGACGAGGGTTTTGCCGTCGGGGCTCCAGGCGAGGCGGAGGATGGAATCTTCGTGGGCCATCAGAGAATTTTCGAGCTCGGCCGACTTGTCGCCGAGTTTCCAGACGCGAATGGTTTTGTCGAGGCCGCCGGCGGCGACGCGCTGGCCGGTGGGGTCGAGGACGACGGTGTTGATGCCGTCCTGGGGCTCGGAAAGCGTGTAGAGGCGCTGGCCCGTTGCGGGGTCCCAGACTTTGACGCTGCGGTCGGCCGAGCCGGAGACGAGGCGCTTGCCGTCGGGGGTGAAGGCGAGGGAGTAGACGGCGTCGATGTGGTCCTTGAGGGTGCGGATTTCGGCGCCGGTGGATACGTTCCAGAGCTTGATGAGCTTGTCGTAGCTGGAGGTGGCGAGGATTTTGCCGTCGGGGGAGAAGGCGAGGCCGTAAATGCAATCGGCGTGGCCGGAGATGGTTTGGAGGAGCTTGCGTGAGGCGACGTCGTAAATGAGGACTTCGCCTTTGCGGGCCGGGAGACCGCCGGCGGCGGCGAGGAGTTTGCCGTCGCGGGAGAAGGCGACGGCGCGGACGGCGTCGGCGGGGCCGGTGAGAGTGGCGAGCGTTGCCTGGGAAGAAGCGTCGACGAGGCGGACTTCGCGATAGCCGGCGAGGGCGATGACGGAGCCATTGGGGCTCCAGGCGAGGTCGAGGATTTCGGGCTTGACGGGGGCGGTGGGTTGGATGTGGGGCAGGGAAGCGGCGGGTGCGGGAGCGGCGGCTTCAGGCGCGGACGGGGCAAGGGCGCCGGCGTCGATCCAGGCTTTGATGGAGTCGATGTCGGCGGCGTCGAGGTGGGTGCCGTCCATGGGCATGGAGGGCATGATTTTGGCCGAGGTCATGAGATAGAGGCGGCTTTCGGCGGACTTGCCGGGGACGACGACGGGGCCGTGGTTGCCGCCTTTCATGAGCGAGGCGTAGGAATCCAGCGTGAGGCCGCCCATCTGGACACTGGCCGCGTGGCAGCCGAGGCAGCGCTTGCGGAGCAGGGGCGCGATGTTGGCCGAGTAAGTGGGCGCGTCGGCGGCGAGGCCGGCGGCGGAGGCCAACAGGAGGAGGAGGGCGAGACGGGTGCGCATCAGTAGTTAAACAGGAACGCCTTGCTGGTGAGCAGGGCCCAGGTCATGTCTTCGAGGGCTTCGCGGTGAGCGGCGAGGCGCGATTCGGCCGAGCCTTTGGAGGGTTCGGATTGAGAGAGAGCGGAGAGAAGCTGCTGTTTCTCGGCCGCGCTGGGATAGCGGCTGTAAGCGGCCAGGAAAAGCTGGTCGAGGATGCGGGAATCGGAGAGGCCGAGTTTGAGGAAGAGAGCGAGGTTGCCTTCGGCGCTGGATAACTTTTTGTTGAGCGTGTCGCCGTTGAGGAGCTTGAGGGCCTGGCCGACTGTCGGGTCGGAGGAGCGCTCGGAGGCGTCGCACATGATGCGGGGCGGGCGGCCGAAGGTGGTGAGGAACGACGATTTCACCTGGGAGTCGGGGAGCTGAAGGGCGCGGGTGCCGGCGGGGTAGCCGGGGAAGGGAGTGGGCACGCCGGTGAGCTGGGAGAAGGCGTCGAGGATGACCTCGGCCGGGAGGCGTTTGACGATGTATTTCGAGTAGAAGATATTGTCGTTCTGGTTGGTGGAGTTGGCGGTGGAGGAGAGCTGGTAGACGCTGGAATTCATGATGGTGCGGATGAGGTGTTTGACGTCGTAGCCGTGGGCGACGAAGTCCTGGGAGAGCGCGGAGAGGAGCTCTTCATTGGAGGCGGGGTTGGTGGCGCGGAGGTCGTCAACGGGATTGACGATGCCGCGGCCCATGAAATTACCCCAGACGCGATTGACGACGTTGCGGGCGAAGTAGGGGTTGTCGGCGCCGGTCATCCAGGCGAGGAAGGCGGCGCGGCGGTCGGCGGTGGAATCGAGCGGCATGGGCTTGCCGTCGAGCGGTGTGGGAGGGAGCGGGCGGAGGAGGCGGGGGTGGAGGTATTCGCCGGAGGTTTTGACATAGACCACCTGGTCGCCGCCCATGGAGCCGTTCTTGATGCCGACGCGGGAGAAGAGGTTGACCATTTCGTAGTACTGGGTTTGGGTCCACTTCTCGAGGGGGTGGTTGTGGCAGCGGGCGCAGGTGATGCGCTGGCCGAGGAAGGCCTCGGTGGAGGTTTCCATGAGGTCGATGGGGTCTTTGTGGAGGATGAAGTAATTGAGGGCGCCGTTTTCGCGGGTGCTGCCGGCGCCGGCGAAGATCTCGGCGGTCATGCGATTCCAGGGTTTGTTCTGCTGGACGCTGGAGCGGACCCAATCGTAGAAGGCCCACATGGCGGTGGGGCGGAGCTTGCGGCTGGAGACGAGGAAGAGGTCGGACCATTTATAGGCCCAGTAGTCGACGTACTCGTCGCGTTCGAGGAGGCTGTCGATGAGGGCGGCGCGTTTGTTGGGGCCCTTGTCGGAGAGGAAGGCTTCGACTTCTCCGGCGGAGGGGAGTGTGCCGGTGGCATCGAGGTAAGCGCGGCGGATGAAATCGGAACCCGAGCAGAGCGCGGAGGGGGCGATGTTGAGGCGGCGAAGTTTATCGAGGACGAGGCCGTCGATGAAATTGCGGCGCGGAAAATCGGAGTAAGCGGAAGCGGAGACCTGGTTGGGATAGGGAACGGTGAGGCGGGCGTAGAGAACGCGGGAGGAATACCAGAGAGTGACGGCGGCTTCGCCGGGGCCGTTCATTTTGACGAGGCCGTTGTCGTCGACCGAGGCTGTGGCGTCGTTGTTGGAAGAGTATTTGACCCAGCGGGTGACGTCGCGGACGGAGCCATCGGAGTAAGTGGCGCGGACGACGATCTGCTGTTGATCGCCTTCGTGAAGGGTGGCGGAGGCGGGGAAGACTTGCAGGCCGGTGACTTCGGGATCGGAGGGGGACGGGGCGGGGGCGCCTTCGGCGATCCAGCCGGAGAGGATTTTGAATTCGAGCGAGGAAGAGGAGAAGCGCTTGCCGCCGCCGTGGGGAACGGTGAAGGTGGGCTTGAGGAGCATGAGGCTGGCGGAGGGGTTGTCGAGCGAGACGCGGCGGGCGACGGACTGGCGGGTGAGGGTGTAGTAATCGGTGTCGGGGTCGTAGCCGCGGAGGGTAAGCTTGAAGCCGTTCTTGCCGGCGAGGGCACCGTGGCAGGCGCCCTGATTGCAGCCGACTTTGGTCATGACGGGGATGACGTCGTTTTTGAAATTCCAGACGACGGGGGCTTTGGCGCGGGCGACCGAGACGGGGATGGAGGCTTCGAGGCCGGCGGAGCGGGCGGTGATGACGGCGGTGCCGTCGGAGACCGGGCGGACTTCGCCGGTGGGATCGACGGAGGCGACGGCGGGGTTCGACGACGACCATTGGACGGAGCGGGTGAGGTCCTTTTGAAAGGCGCCGTCGGTTTGTTCGGCGATGAGTTTCTGGGAAGCGGCGGGGCCGTTGAGAGAGACCTTGGCGGGAAGGATGGCGAGTGTGGGCGCGGCCTGCAGCGAGGCGGCGGCGATAAGGATGAGCGGGGCGAAGAGTTTCACGCGAACAGCTCCTTGATGGGCTCGGTGCCGCGTTCGACGACGGGGATGGGGCGGCCGAGGGCGCCGGGGAGTTCGAGCTTGAGATCGATGCCGAGGCCGTGGAAGATTGTTGCGGCGACTTCGCCGGGATTGACGGGGCGATCCTTGGGAGAGCCGCCGATGTCGTCGGAGGCTCCGATGACACGGCCGCCGTGGATGCCGCCGCCGCCCATGAGGATGGTCCAGCACTGGGGCCAGTGGTCGCGGCCGCCGGCGGGATTGACTTTGGGAGTGCGGCCGAACTCGCCCATGGCGAGGACGATGGTGTTGTCGAGGAGGTCGCGCTTATTGAGGTCGTCGAGAAGCGAGGAGTAGGCCATGTCGAACATGGGCCCGACGAGGTCTTTGTAGCAGGAGATGGGGCTGAAGGGTTTGGAGCCGTGGATGTCCCAGGTGATTTCGTCGAAGACGGTTTCGAACATGTTCACGGTTACGAATCGGACGCCGGCTTCGATCATGCGGCGGGCGAGGAGGCAGGACTGGCCGAAGCGGTTGAGTCCGTAACGGGAGCGGACGTCCTCGGGCTCCTTGTGAAGCTCGAAGGCTTCGCGGGCTTTTTGCGAGGACATGAGAGTGTAGGCCTGATGGAAGGTGGAGTCCATGAGGCGGGCGTCCTGGCTGGTTTCGAAGCGGCTGACGGTTTGGTCGACCATCTGCTTCCAGTCTTTTCGGCGGTCGACGCGGAGGGCGGAGAGGTAGTCGGGCGGGAGGAGATCGGGGACGCGGAAGTTGGGGTCGGAGGGGTCGGCGTTGAGGACGAAGGGGTCGTAATTTTTGCCCAGGAAGCCGGCGGTCTGGCCGTGGGGCATGTTGCCGCCGGTGTTGCCGATGGGGTGGGGGAGGAGGACGTGGGCGGGGACGTCGCCGTTGGGGCCTTTGATCTTGGAGAGGACGCAGCCGACGTGGGGGTATTCGACACCGCCCTGGAAGAGGCGGCCGGTCTGCATCATCTGATGGCCGGTGTCATGGACGGCGGCGGCGGTGTGATAGCAGCCGCGGATGAGGGAATACTTATCGGCGTGCTTCGCCATGCGGGGGAAGTTTTCGGAGATTTCGATGCCGGGGATATTGGTCTTGATGGGCTTGTAGGGGCCGCGGATTTCGACGGGGGCGTCGGGCTTCATGTCCCAGGTGTCGAGCTGGGAGGGACCGCCGACGAGCATGAGCATGATGCAATTGACGTCTTTTTTGGCGGGATCGACGGCGCCGAGGGCTTTGAGGCCCATGAGTTGGGTGAGGCCGAGGCCGAGCATGGAGAGGGAGCCGGCATGGAGGAAATCACGGCGGCGGAGGCCATCGCAGAACTCAACGGGGCGATCGGCGTCTAGGCGGAACATAGCGCCTCCTTATAAATATGATTGCGTCGCGCGGTGGGCGCCGGTGCGGGGCGCGGGCCGCCGTGCAGATTGCACACAGTCTATCACCGGCGGCGGCCGAATGCGAGGAGGGGGCGGAGTGGGCGGGCGGAGAGGGCGGCGTGACGGAAGCGGGGTAAAAAGACACGAAAATTTTGCGCGCGCGAGTGAGGGATTCCGGGGGAATTTTGGGGAAAGGCGAATGAGGGCGAGCGGGGAATCAGCGAGTTGGCGGGGCGGGCGGAAGAATCGGCGCGGCGATGGGTGAAAAATATGTGCGGATTTGCGTCACAAAATGGGGTGTATACGGGGCGGGGCACGGTGGATTTTGGTTGGGCGAGGAGGCGGGTTGGATGGGAGGCGGAAGGGGCGGCGGCGAGTTGGTTCGGGATCGACATCTGAGACGAGTTT
>DAIDHC010000092.1 GCA_027452065.1 Bryobacterales bacterium | reverse complement strand
ATCGGGTGGACGACGAACGGGCCGGGCCGCGCGTGCAGCTTCAGCGTCGCCAAGTACGGGCCGCAGGACAAGGTGGATCCGTACGACACCGACTGCGGCAACGGGCAGCGGGGGCAGAAGTGGATCACCGGGACCGATCCGCACGACACCAGCGTGATGGTTGACGAATCGTATTACGCGCCGTGGATTGCGCACCTGACCGCGACGTTCGGGACGGCGAGCCAGGGCGGAGTGGCGATCTGGAGCCTGGACAACGAGCCGGAGTGGTGGATGGGAGTGCATCACGACATTCACCCGAACGCTTCGACTTATGACGAGATGTGGGCGCTCGATTCGACGTTCGCGCGGATGATCAAGGCGGCGGACCCGGCGGCGCTGGTGAGCGGGCCGGTGCCGTCGGGATGGATGGCGTATTTTTATTCGGCGGCGGATTTTGTGAGCGGGTGGAACACGGCGCCGTACCAATACAACGACAACCCGGCGGACCGCAACGCGCACGGAGGCATCGCGTGGCTGGACTGGTTTCTTCAGCAGATGCACGGCTACGAGATGGCGCACGGGCAGAGGCTGCTCGATTATCTGGACCTGCACGCCTACATCGCGCCGAACGGGATTTCATTCGGCCAGGCGGCGGACGCGGCGACGACGGCGCTGCGGCTGACGTCGACGCGGGCGTTTTGGGATCCGGATTATCTAGTGCCGGACGTCGACTCGGCGACGCCGATCCGGCTGATACCTCGGATGAGGGACTGGGTGGCGAACAACTATCCGGGCACGCGGATTGCGATCACCGAGTATAACTGGGGAGCACTGGACGATATTACGGGGGCGCTGGCGGAGGCGGACATCCTGGGCATTTTCGGACGGGAATCGCTCGATCTGGCGACGCTGTGGGGACCTCCGGCGGCGGGGCAGCCGGGCGTGTTTGCGTTTCAGATCTTCAACAATTATGACGGTGTGGGCGGGGCGTTCGGGGAGACCAGCGTGGCGGCGGCGAGTTCGGACCCGGACCGGCTCTCGGTGTTCGCGGCCCAGCGAAGCGACCTGGCGTTGACGCTGCTGGTGATCAACAAGACGGCGGCGGCGCTGACCGCGCCGGTGGGTCTGTCGAACTTCCGCGCGGCGGGGACGGCGCGGGTTTACCGGTACAGCAAGGCGAACCTGGAGGCGATTGTGCGCCAGCCCGACGTGACGTTGACGGCGGACGGAATACCGGGCGAGTTCCCGGCGTATTCGCTGACGCTTTATGAGTTGCCGGCCGACGCGAGTCAGTTCGCGGCGCCGGAGCCGGTGGTGAGAGCGGTGGTGAACGCGGCATCGTACGCGCCGGGGTTGGCGCCGGGAGAGATGGTGACGGTGTTCGGCTCAGGACTGGGGCCGGCGGCTCTGCAGGCGCTGGGGCTGGATGCGAACGGGCTGATCGAATCGACGGTGGCCGGCGTGCGGATTCTTTTCGACGGAATTGCTGCGCCGCTGATTTACGTTTCGGCCACGCAGGCGGCGGCGATTGTGCCGTACTTCGCGGCGAATCTCGCGACGGTTCATGTGCAAGTGGAGAGCCAGGGACATCGCTCGGCGGTGTACGAGGCGCCGGTAGCGGCGGCGGCGCCGGGGATCTTCAGCGTGAACGCACAGGGCACGGGGCAGGGCGCGATTCTGAACTCCGACGGGCGGACGTTGAACTCGACGGTGCATCCGGCGGTGGCGGGGTCGGTGGTTTCGCTTTTCGTTACCGGACTGGGGCAGACGTCGCCGCCGGGGTTCGATGGCAAGAGGGCAGGGCCGATCCTACCGGCGCCGCTGCTGCCGGTGACTGCGTCGGTGGGAGGAGCAGCGGCGGAGATCGAATACGCGGGCGCGGCGCCGGGGCTGGCGGGGATGTCGCAGATCAACGTGCGCATACCAGCGTCGACTGCGCCGGGAGTGGCGGTGCCCGTGGTGGTCAGGGCTGGGCTGGCGGCGATCTCGAACAACGTCACAATTGCCGTGTCGGCGCCATAGCGGGAAGCGCGAGGTAGCCCGAATTGGCTATGGCGAGGGGGATAACCTCAGGCTACGACTTCCGCGTCTTCACTATCAGCACCCGGACCGCGTTGCCGCCCGGAAGGGCAAGCGCAGCCAGGGTGGCCGCAGTGTCCCGGATTGGTGGAACATAATAAGAAACGGACTTAGCGAGTGGGCGAGCCGGCGACACCACTGTAAGCAGCGATTCCGCCACGACGCGGGCATCGGACTCTTCGGAACAAAGGCAACAGGCGGGTGGAATCGGGCGGCGCGAGGGACCGGCAACCGGTTGACCGGCGGCGACGCGACAGAAAACGAGGGAAGCGTGGCAGGCAGGAAATGAAGGAGCAGCAACCCCCAACGACGTTGGAAGAGGTTTCGCCGGCGGTACTGGAGCCACCGGCAAAGGTGGGCGGCGATCCGCACAGAGATGATGAGCCACGGCGCGGCGGGAAGGGTTGGGTGTGGCTGCTGTTGCTGGCATTGGCGGCGGGCGGGGGTTATTATTACTGGTCGCACAGCGCGCCGCCGGCGGCGCCCGCCGGCCAAGAGGCGGCGGGGGCGGGCAGGCGGGGGCGCGGGCCGGCGATCACGCCTGTTGTGGCGGCGAAGGCGCGGCGCGGGGACATCGGGGTTTTCCTGAACGGGCTGGGAGCGGTGACGCCGATCTACACGGTGACGATCAAGAGCCGGGTGGACGGGCAATTGATGAAGGTTCTATACAAAGAGGGCGACCTGGTGCACGAGGGAGATCTGCTGCTGGAGATCGATCCGCGGCCATATCAGGTGCAACTGGAGCAGGCCGAGGGGCAACTGATAAGAGACCAGGCGCTGCTGGACAACGCGCGCATCGATCTGGCCCGATATGAAACGCTGCTGAAGCAAGAGGCGGTACCCGAGCAGCAGCTTGCGACGCAGAAGGCGACGGTGATTCAGGACGAAGGCATCGTGAAGACCGATCAGGGGCAGATCGACAACGCGAAACTGAACCTGGTGTATTGCCACATTACGGCGCCGATCACGGGGCGGATCGGGCTGCGGCTGGTGGATCCGGGCAACATCGTACACGCGGCGGACACCAACGGGCTGCTGGTGATCACGCAGATCCAGCCGATCAGCGTGATCTTCACGCTGGCCGAGGACCAGTTGCCGGACATGCTGAAGAAATGGCGGGCCGGGGAGAAGCTGCGGGTGGATGCATACGACCGCGCGAATAACAAAAGGATCGCCCAGGGCACGCTGGCCACGATTGATAACCAGATTGACCAGACGACGGGGACGCTGCGGTTGCGGGCGAACTTCGAAAACGCCGACAACGCGCTGTTTCCGAATCAATTCGTCAACGCGCGGCTGCTGGTGGAGCAGAAACACGGCGTGACGCTGGCGCCGACGGCGACGATCCAGCGCAATTCGCAGATGACGTATGTGTGGATGGTGAAGCCGGACGGGGCGGTGACGGTGCGGCAGGTGACGGTGGGGACGGTGGAAGGGGAAGACGCCGAGATCACGTCGGGGCTGAAGACCGGGGACGTGATCGTGATGACCGGGGTGGACAAACTGCAGGAGGGCAGCAAAGTCAACGCCCAGATGGCCGGCGAGACAGCTCCGCGGAAGGGGAAATAGATGAGTCCTTCGCGGACCTTCATTTTGCGGCCGGTGGCGACGTCGCTGCTGATGATCGGGATTCTGCTGGCGGGTGGGGTGGCGTACAAGCAACTGCCGGTATCGGCGCTGCCGGAAGTGGATTATCCGACGATCCAGGTGATTACGTTTTATCCGGGGGCGAGCCCGGATGTGATGGCATCGTCGGTGACGGCGCCGCTGGAGCGGCAGTTCGGGCAGGTGCCGGGGCTGCAGCAGATGACATCGACGAGCTCGGACGGAAGTTCGGTGATCACGCTTCAGTTTAATTTGAACCTGAACATCGACGTGGCCGAGCAGGAAGTGCAACAGTCGATCAACGCATCGGGGACATACCTGCCGCCGGACCTGCCGACGCCGCCGATATACAGCAAGACGAACCCGGCCGACGCGCCGATTCTGACCCTGGCGCTGACATCGAAGACGCTGCAGCTTTCGCAGGTGGAGGACCTGGCGGACACGCGGCTGGCGCCGAAGATATCGCAGTTGCCCGGCGTGGGGCTGGTGAGCATCAGCGGCGGGCAGAAGCCGGCGGTGCGCATACAGGCGAATCCCACGGCGCTGGCCTCCTATGGCCTGAACATGGAGGACTTGCGGAGCGCGATTGTGGCGGCCAACGTAAACCAGGCGAAGGGCAACTTCGACGGAGCGCACCAGGCCTACCAGATCGGCGCCAACGACGAACTGCTGTCGAGCAACGACTACCGGCCGCTGATCGTCGCTTACAAGAACGGCGCGCCGGTGAAGATGACCGACGTGGCGGTGGTGAACGACGACGCGGAAAACGTGCGGCAGGCGGCGTGGATGAACGAAGTTCCGGCGGTGATCGTGAATATCCAGCGGCAGCCGGGCGCCAACATCATCACGGTGGTGGACCGCATCAAGCGGCTGCTGCCGCAGCTCAAGACGTCGATGCCGAACTCAGTGCAGGTGTCGATCCTTACGGACCGGACGACGACGATCCGGGCCTCGGTGGAGGACGTACAGTTCGAGCTGATGCTGACGGTGGCGCTGGTGGTGATGGTGATCTTCCTGTTCCTGCGCAACGTGTCGGCGACCATCATTCCCAGTGTCGCGGTGCCGTTGTCGCTGGTGGGGACGTTCGGGGTTATGTATCTGCTCGGCTACAGCCTGAACAACCTGACGCTGATGGCGCTGACGATTTCGACGGGCTTCGTGGTGGACGATGCGATTGTGATGATCGAGAACATCGTGCGCTACATCGAGGAGGGCGAGAGCCCGCTGGCGGCGGCGCTGAAAGGCTCGGCGCAGATCGGGTTCACGATCGTATCGCTGACGATCTCACTGATCGCGGTGCTGATTCCGCTGCTTTTCATGGGCGACATTGTGGGGAGGCTGTTCCGGGAATTCGCGGTGACGCTGAGCGTGACGATTCTGGTATCGGCGATCGTATCGCTGACGTTGACGCCGATGATGTGCTCGAAGCTGCTGAAGCACACGCCGGAGTCGAGCCGCGGGGCGCTTTACCGGGCCTCAGAGCGGGCGTTTGAAGCGATCATCGCGTTTTACGGGCGGACGCTGCGCTGGGTGCTGAGGTACCAGACGGCGACGCTGCTGGTGGCCGCGGGGACGCTGGCGCTGACGCTGTTCCAGTTCATTCATATTCCCAAAGGCTTCTTTCCGATTCAGGACACCGGGGTGATTCAGGGCGTTTCGGAGGCGGCGCAGACGGTGTCGTTTCCGGAGATGGCGACGCGGCAGCAGGAGCTGGCCAAGCTGATTCTGGCGGACCCGGCGGTGGAGAGCCTGTCGTCGTTTATCGGCATCGACGGAACGAACACGACGCTGAACAGCGGACGGATTCTGATCAATTTGAAGCCGATCGAAGAGCGCAAGATCGCGGCGACGGAAGTGATCCGGCGGCTTCAGCCGGAACTGGCGAAGGTGGCGGGCATCACGTTGTTCATGCAGCCGGTGCAGGACCTGACGGTGGAAGACCGGGTGAGCCGCACGCAGTTTCAATACACATTGGAGGACGCGAGCGCGGCGGAGTTGAACGAGTTCGCGCCGCGGATGGTAGAGAGGCTGAAGGCTCTGCCGGAGCTGCGGGACGTGGCGAGCGACCAGCAGGTGCTGGGGCTGCGGGCGCGGCTGGTGTTCGACCGCGACACGGCGGCGAGGCTGGGCATAACGGCGTCGGCGATCGACCAGACGCTGTACGACGCCTACGGGCAGCGGCAGGTGTCGACGATCTTCACGCAGTTGAATCAGTATCACGTGGTGCTGGAGGTGAAGCCGGAGTTCCAGCAAAGCCCGCTCGACCTGCGGAATCTGTTTATCAGGACGGGGATGAACCCGTCGGCGCCGGGAGCGGGGGTGGTTTCAGGGGGGTCGGCGGCGGCGCAGGTTTTCGGACCGGGCAACGCGGCGGCGAGCGCGTCGGCATCGGCCACTTTGGCGACGTCGGCGGGGACGTCTCCGGCCTCGGCGATGGCATTCCCCAACGGCGGGCAGGTGCCGCTGAGCGCGTTTACGCGGATCGAGACGACGTCGGTGCCGATCACGGTGAACCACCAGGGCCAGTTTCCGGTGGTGACGCTGTCGTTCAACCTGGCGCCGGGCGTTTCGCTGGGGGACGCGGTGGAGGCGGTAAACCGCGTGCGCGACGACATGCACATGCCGCCCAGCGTGCAGGCGGAGTTTCAGGGAACGGCGGCGGCCTTTCAAGCCGCACTGGCGAACGAGCCGGTGCTGATTGTGGCGGCGCTGGCGACGGTTTACATCGTGCTGGGCGTTCTGTATGAGAGCTACATTCACCCGGTGACGATACTTTCGACGCTGCCTTCGGCGGGCGTGGGCGCGCTGCTGGCGCTGCAGGTGTGCCACACCGATTTCAGCATCATCGCCCTGATCGGCATCGTGCTGCTGATCGGGATTGTGAAGAAGAACGCGATCATGATGATCGACTTCGCGCTGGACGCCGAGCGCAAGGACGGGATGCGGCCGCTGGATGCGATTTACCAGGCGTGCCTGCTGCGGTTCCGGCCGATCATGATGACGACGATGGCGGCGCTGCTGGGCGCCGTTCCTCTGGCATTCGGAACGGGCACGGGCTCGGAGCTGCGGCGGCCGCTGGGGATCACGATCATCGGCGGGCTGCTCATCAGCCAGTTGCTGACGCTGTACACGACGCCGGTGATTTATCTCTGGTTCGACCGTCTGGCGCGGCGGTTTTCCCCGCGCCGGGCGGGCAACCGCGGGCCGGAGTTTGTTCCGGCGTCACCCGTATGAACCTGTGCGAGCCATTCATCCGGAGGCCGGTGGCGACAACGCTGCTGACGATCGCGGTGGCGCTGTCGGGCGCGGCGGCTTTTCGTTTTCTGCCGGTGTCGCCGCTGCCGCAGGTGGATTTTCCTACGATTTCTGTGCAGGCGGCGCTACCGGGGGCGAGTCCGGAGACGATGGCCTCGGCGGTGGCGACGCCGCTCGAGCGGCAGTTCGGGCGGATCGCGGCGGTGACGGAAATGACGTCGTCGAGCACGCTGGGGTCGAGCAACATCACGCTGCAGTTCGACCTGAACCGGAACATCGACGCGGCGGCGCGCGACGTGGAGGCGGCGATCAACGCGGCGCGCGGGTATCTGCCGGCGAATCTTCCGAACAACCCGACCTACCGGAAAGTGAACCCGGCCGACTCGCCGATCTTCATGCTGGCGCTGACCTCCGACGTGCTGGACAAGGGGCAGATGTACGACGCGGCGTCGAGCATCATGGCGCAGAAACTGGCGCAGGTGCCGGGCGTGGGCCAAGTGATCGTGGGAGGAAGCGCGCTGCCGTCGGTTCGCGTGGACCTGAATCCGAACGCGCTGAACAAGTATGGCATTGGTCTGGAACAGGTGCGCGGCGTCCTGGCCTCGGCGAACTCGAACACGCCGAAGGGCCATTTTTCGGATGGAAAACGGATGTGGGAGGTGGGCGCCAACGATCAGATATTCAAGGCCGTCGACTACCAGCCGTTGATCGTCGCTTATCAGAACGGGACGGCTGTGCGGATTTCCGATCTGGGACGCGCCACGGATTCGGTGGAGGACATACGGTCGTCGGGCTACGCCAACGGGAAGCCGTCGATTCTGCTGATCATTTTCCGGCAGCCGGGCGCCAACATTATCGACACGGTAGACCGGGTGCGGGAGACGCTGCCGCAGTTGAAGGCCTCCATCCCGCAATCGATCGATATGCGGGTGGCGATGGATCAGACGGTGACGATCCGGGCATCGGTGCACGAGGTGGAGCGGACGCTGTCGATCTCGGTGGTGCTGGTGATTCTGGTGGTTTTCGTATTTCTGCGCAACCCGCGGACGACCTTCATTCCGAGCGTGGCCGTTCCGGTGTCGCTGATCGGCACGTTTGGAGTGATGTACCTGCTGGGGTACAGCCTGGACAACCTGTCGCTGATGGCGCTGACGATCTCGACGGGCTTCGTGGTGGACGATGCGATTGTAGTGATTGAAAACATCACGCGGTACCTGGAGCAGGGGATGGAGCCGTTCGATGCGGCGCTGCTGGGAGCGCGGGAAATCGGGTTCACGGTGCTGACCATCAGTGCTTCGCTGATCGCGGTGTTCATTCCGATTTTGTTGATGGGCGGCATCGTGGGGCGGCTATTCCGGGAGTTCGCGGTGACGCTGGCGGTGGCGATCGCGGTGTCGCTGGTGGTTTCGCTGACCACGACGCCGATGATGTGCGCGCATATGCTGAAGCACCAGTACAAACACGGCTGGCTGTACCGGATAACGGACCGCGGCTTCGACGCGATCGTGCGGGCCTACGGGCACACGCTTTCCCTGGTGCTGCGGCATCCGGCGGTGACACTGGCGGCGCTGCTGGCGACGATCGCGCTGAACGTGGATCTGTTCATCCGCGTGCCCAAAGGATTTTTTCCGCAGCAGGACAACGGCCGTATGATGGGGGCGATTCAGGCGGATCAGGACGTCTCATTTCAGTCCATGGACCAGATTCTGCGGCGCATGGTTCGGATTGTGGCGCAGGACCCGGGGGTGGACACGGCGAACGGGTTCACAGGCGGCGGAGGAGGGCCGGGCGGGAGCGCGTCGAATTCGGCGCGGATGTTTGTTTCGCTGAAGCCGCTGGCGGAGAGGAAAGCCGGCGTGGACCAGATCATGGCACGGCTGCGGCCGAAACTGGCGCGGATTCCGGGGGCTTCGTTGTACATGCAGGCGGCGCAGGATCTGCGCGTGGGCGGGAGATTCGGAGCGGCGATGTACCAGTTCACGCTGCAGGGCGACAATCTCAAAGACCTGAACCATTACGCTCCACGCATGCTGCGGGAGCTGGCGACAATCCCGATCATCACCGACGTCAACAGCGACCAGCAGAACCGGGGCCTGGAGTCGACGGTGGTGATCGACCGGCCGACGGCGGCGCGCTTCAACATCTCGCCACAGTTGATCGATAACGTCCTGTATGACGCTTTCGGGCAGCGGCAGGTCTCGACGATGTATACGTCGCTGAATCAGTATCACGTGGTGATGGAGGCCTCGCCGGAGTACTGGCAGAGCCCGCAGGCGCTGAACCTGATCTATGTGCGCGCGCCGGGCGGCCAGCAGGTGCCGCTGAGCGCGCTGGCCCATTTCGAACCATCGACGGCGCCGCTGGCAGTGACGCACCAGGGCCTGTTTCCGGCGGTGACGCTGTCGTTCAACCTGCAACCCGGCGTCGCGCTGGGCGACGCGGTGGACGAGATCATGGCACGGGCGGGAAAGATCGGGCTGCCGCCGACGATTCACACGACATTTGCGGGAACGGCGCAGGCATATCGCGACTCGCTGGAAAGCGAACCGCTGCTGATTGCGGCGGCGCTGGCGACGGTGTACATCGTGCTCGGGATGCTTTACGAGAGCCTGGTGCATCCGGTGACGATCCTGTCGACGCTGCCTTCGGCGGGGGTGGGCGCGCTGGTGGCGCTGATACTGACACACACGGAACTGAGCATTATCGCGATTATCGGCATCATTCTCCTGATCGGGATCGTGAAGAAGAACGCCATAATGATGATCGACTTCGCCATCGCGGCGGAGCGCAACGAGAAGAAAAGCTCGATCGAGGCGATCCACGAAGCCTGCATGCTGCGCTTCCGGCCCATTCTGATGACGACGATGGCGGCGATGCTGGGCGCGCTTCCGCTGGCGGTCGGCTCGGGCACGGGCTACGAACTGCGGAGGCCGCTGGGGATCACGATAATCGGCGGACTGATCGTCAGCCAGTTACTTACGCTGTACACGACGCCGGTTGTGTATCTCTACTTCGACCGGCTCCAGAGCTGGAGGCGGGCTCGCCGGAAGGTCCGCGGACGGCTGGAGCCCGTGGGATCGCGGGCGTAGAGGCGCTTTCATCGACATGTCCCATACGAAATACAGGATCCGAACCGCCGCTATGATGGCCGCGGCGTGTCTGCTGGCGGCATGCACGATCGGCCCGAAGTACCAGCGGCCGCCGGCGCCGGCTCCGCAAGCATACAGGGAGACGCCGCCGGCCGATTTCAAGGAATGGCAGCAGGCGCATCCGAGCGATGGGAAGCTGCGGGGGAAGTGGTGGGAGATTTACGGCGATCCGGACCTGAACGCGCTCGAGGAGCAGGTGAACGTTTCGAACCAGACGGTGCTGGCTGCGGAGGGGTTGTTCCGCCAGGCACAGGACGCGGTGCGGATCGCGCGGACGGACCTGTTTCCGACGGCGACGGTGTCGCCCAGCTACTCGAACTCCCGAAGCTCGGCGACCCTCACTACGAGTCCGTTCGGAAACCTGGGCACGCGAAACACGTTCACGTTTCCACTGAACGTGTCGTATGTTCCGGACGTCTTCGGCGTCATCCGGCGCAGCATTCATGGGACGCAGGAGACGGCGCAGGCGACGTTTGCGCAGTTGGAGAACGTGAGGCTGACGCTACAGGCGACGCTGGCGCAGGATTACTTCACGCTGAGGGGCACGGACGGCGATCTGGACCTGCTCGACCGGACGGTGAAATCGTACGAGCAGTATCTGGAGCTGACCAAGAATCGGTTTACTTCGGGCGTGGCCTCGGGCGGGGATGTGGCGCAGGCCGAGACGCAACTCGAGACGGCGCGGGCGCAGCTCATCGACTTGCGGGTGGCGCGGGCGCAGTTGGAACACGCTATCGCCGTTTTGACCGGAAGGCCGCCGGCCGAGGTGGCGGTGCACGGAGGGCCGATCACGATCGTTCCGCCGCCGGTGCCGGTGAGCGTGCCGTCGACGCTGCTGGAGCGCCGGCCCGACGTGGCGGCGATGGAGCGCCAGATGGAGGCGATGAACGAACAGATCGGCATTGCGCGGGCGGCATTTTTTCCGCTGGTTTCGCTGAGCGCGACGATGGGACTGCAGAGCGTGTATTTTTCGAAGTGGTGGACGTGGCCGAGCCGGTTCTGGTCGCTGGGGCCGCAGGCAATTGAGACGGTGTTTGACGCCGGCAAGCGGACGGCGGAGGTGCAGGCGGCGCGGGACGCTTACGACACGGCGGTGGCCAATTATCGGCAGACGGTGCTGACGGGGTTCCAGCAGGTGGAGGACAATCTGGCGGCGCTGCGGATTCTGGCCGATGAGGCGGTGGCCGAGGATGCGGCGGTGAAGGCGGCGCAGAAGTCGCTGGATATTTCGACATATCAATACAAGGCGGGGACGGTGAGCTACCTGCAGGTGATCACGACGCAGACGGTGGCGCTGCAGGACGAGCGGGCGGCGATTGACATCCTGACGCGGCGCATGGTGGCGAGCGTGCTGCTGGTGGAGGCGCTGGGCGGGGGCTGGGACGCGACGCAGATGCCGGCGCGGGACGAGGTGGCGTCGAAATAGGCGCGGGTTCAGCCGGCCTTGTGGGCCAGAACCTGGAGAGCGAGGAGGCCGCGGGTCAGGGTGCTTGATTCGGCGGCGCCGCCGAGCAACGACTTGCCGCGGCCGCCGGCGTCGGTTGCCAGACCGGGGGGCAGCCGCGCTGCCGGGATCTTCTCCCCTCGCTCGGCACGGGGACCGGCGCGCTCGATGCGGGCGTAGAGGAAGCGCGCGCAGATGCGCTCGATGCGGGTCATCTCCTCCTGTTCGTGCTCCATGAGAGGGCCATTGACGACGACCTCGACGAGCGTGCGGGCCGGGTCCGGCATGCGCTGCAGGGTGTGGGCCAGCTCAGCAAAGCGGCCGGGCGCGGTGACGTTTTCATCGAAGCCCAGGCGGCACCAGCGAAGCTGGCCAACGGAGCGGCTGGCGATGCCGGGCGCGGCGCCGGGCGCAGGCACCGAGACGAGGAGTGCGTTGCCGCTGTCGAGATCGCCGAAGCCAGTTGATTCCGGGGTGCCCGAGTAGGCCATTCGGGCGATGCCGCGGGCGCCGAACAGGGCGGTGGAGCGGCAGTGGCCCAGGGCCACGTAGTCGGCTCCGGTCCGTTCGGCCACTTCCGGCGGGATGAAGCAGCCGGCGTCCTCGGCGGTAAAAGGGCCGGCGTTGCCGTGGGCGGCGACGATGCGGATTTCGTCGGGGTCCTCGCGCGTGGGGATCCAGGCTGTCGAGTCGTGCCGCGCGCCCGGGCCGGAATGGGGGCACGGCAGGAGCACGCCGCCGGCGAGGGGCACGGGCGTGGGATCGAGAAGGAGCGTGACGTTGGGCGCGGTTCGCCATGCGGGGTGCTCCCAGACGCCGCCGGGCTGGGCCGGATCGCGGTCGCCGGGCAGAACATAGACCGGACAGGGGAGGCTCGCGAGCGTGGCAACCACGCGCTCCACTGCGACGGCGCCGGAGGGATGGCTGTCGAAGGTGTCGCCGGCGATTAACAGGAAATCTGCCTGCTCGCGGGCGGCGAGGGCGCAGACGTTCTCCGCGGTCCGCAGGCGGGCGTCGCGGACCGGCGCCGCCGCCGCGCCCAGTTCCTCCGCACGCATCCCGATGCGCCAATCCGCTGTGTGAATGAATCGCATAACAGGATTGTGCGGGTGGGCGTGGCTCAGGGAGCGAGCCACCGCGAAGAAATTCGTTCAATACCGGGCACGGGCGTCCGACAGGCGGCGGCGGACGGATTCGCGCAGCCACTCGGGCGCCAGGACTTCGACGTCGGGGCCGTAGCGAAGAATGTCCATGACGAGTTCCTGCTGATTAAAAAAGGGCACGGTCAGCAGGAGGCGGCCGCCGGGCTCCCAGACCTGGGTCTGGCGGGCGTGCCACTGCTCGGCCGCGACGTAGAGGGCGGCGCCGGGCTCGAAGCGGAGGGTGGCGCGCTGCTCGGAGGGTCCGGCGAAGATGCCGTAGCCGGCGCCGAGGTGGGCGTCGAGCACGGCGGTTTCGATCTCCCGCGCCGCTTCCTGGGTGAGGGAGGCGGTCTCGATGGCGTCGACGGCGAAGCTTCGCAGGCCGTCGCGGAGATGGCACCAGCCGTCGAGATACCAGTTGCCGCGATAGAAGACCAGGCGCTGGGGCGAAACTTCGCGGTCGGTGCGCTCGCTGCGGGAGCGGCCGAAGTATCGCAGGGCGAGCCTCCTCCGCTCGAAGGTCGCGTGGCTGACGACGCGGAAGAAGCGCGGCTCGACGGGGCGGGAGGCCATGTGAAGGATGCGGATGCGGCGGCGGACCTCGTCGGAGCGGAGATCTTCCTGGCCGAGGAGGCGCTTGAGCCGCTCGCGGAGGGGGCCGACGTGTTCATCCAGCAGGCCGGGCTGAAGCTGGTTGATGAGGTCCTGCATGATGAGGAGGGCGTAGATTTCGCGCGCCGTGTACATGGGGCCGGAGAGCTCGAACTCGGCGGTGCCGGCGTCGCGGGCGAGCACATAGCCGCGGCGGGCGGGATCGTAGTCGATGGTGAGGCGGAAGCGGTCCCGGAGAAAGGCGAGGTCGCGCTTGAACTGGGCGGGCGAGATCTCCAGCTCGTCGAGAAAGACCTTTCGGGAGATTACGGCCCGCTCCCGCAACATCTGCTGGATGCGCAGTACGCGCTCTGTCTGCCCCATGCGTGACCTGTTCCGTCATCTTACTGCGCGGGGCAGGGAAATGGGGCGGGCGGGGACCTCCGGGGACATCCGCGCGGCTTGATCCGGAGCGGGCTTGCCGCGTCCGCTACCATAAATACAGACAATGGATTCCGATAAGTTCGACTTAAAGCAGACCGTCAACCTGCCTCGCACGGACTTTCTCATGAAGGCGAATCTTCCGCAGGCCGAGCCGCGCGCACTGGCGCGCTGGGAGGCGATGGGGCTTTACGGGAAAATTCGCGAGGCGCGAGCCGGGCGGCCGCGATACGTCCTGCACGACGGCCCGCCGTATGCGAACGGCAACATTCATCTGGGCCACGCGTTGAACAAAATTCTGAAGGATTTCATTGTCAAGATGAAGACGATGGAGGGTTTCGACTCTCCGTACGTGCCCGGCTGGGACTGCCACGGCCTGCCGATCGAGATCAAGGTGGACGGGCAGTTGGGTTCGAAGAAAGCGGCGATGAGCCCGGCCGACATCCGGCGGGCGTGCCGGAAATACGCGCAGAAATACGTCGAGCTGCAGCGGGATTCCTTTATCCGGCTCGGCATCCTGGGAAGCTGGGACGATCCGTACACGACGATGAGCGCCGCCTATGAATCGGTGATCGCCGGTGCGTTCGTCGAGTTTCTCGACCGGGGTTATGTTTACAAGGGGCTGAAGCCGGTGAACTGGTGCCTGAGAGATCGTACGGCGCTGGCGGAGGCCGAGGTGGAGTACGGCGACCACGCGAGCCCGACGATCTGGGTGCGGTTCGCGCTTACCTCGGATGCGGCGGCGATCGACCCGGCGCTGGCCGGGCGCAAGGTGTACGGACTGATCTGGACGACGACTCCGTGGACGATTCCGGCCAATCTCGGCATCGCCTATCATCCGCGCTACGAGTACGCGGCGGCCGAGGTGGAAGGAGAAGTTTACATCGTCGCGGTGGATTTGTTGAAAGCGACGGCGGAAAAATGCGGGTGGCCGGAGCCGAAAGTGCTGGCGGTGTTTCCGGGCGAGAGGATGGACGGGGCGGTGTTCCGGCATCCGTTTCTGGAGAGGGATTCGCTCGGATTGCTGGCCGACTACGTGACGCTGGAGCAGGGAACGGGCGCGGTGCACACGGCGCCGGGGCATGGGCAGGAGGATTATCAGACGGGGCTCAAGTACGGGCTTCCGGTGTTCTGCCCGGTGGATGCGGCGGGGCGGTTTTTTCACGCGGAGGGCGCGCCGGGGCGGCTTCCGGAGGCGCTGATCGGCAAGACGGTCTGGGAGGCGAACCCGATCGTTGTGGAGCTGCTGCGGGAGCGTGGAGCCCTGGCGGGTTTTGAAGAGATCCGTCACTCTTACCCGCACTGCTGGCGGTGCCACCAGCCGACGATTTTCCGCGCCACAGAGCAATGGTTTATCGGGATGGAGCGCAACGGGCTGCGCGAGCGGACGCTGCACGCGATCCAGCAGGTGAAGTGGCATCCGGGCTGGGGCGAGGAACGGATTTCGAACATGATCGCCACGCGGCCGGACTGGTGCATTTCGCGCCAGAGGGTGTGGGGCGTGCCGATTGTCGTGTTTTACTGCGACCACTGCGGCGAACCGCTGACGAGCAGAGAAGTGCTGGACCGCGTTGTGGCGCTGTTTGCCGAGCACACCTCCGACGTCTGGTACGAGCGCACGGCGAGCGAGCTGATCGGACCGGGCATCCACTGCCACCGCTGCGGAGGCGCCGAGTTTCGCAAGGAAAACGACATCCTGGACGTCTGGTTCGATTCCGGGGCGAGCCACCTGGCCGTGCTCAACGAGCGTTATGGGCTTCCGTGGCCCTCCGATATGTATCTGGAAGGGGGCGACCAGTACCGCGGCTGGTTCCACAGCTCACTGCTGATCGGGGTGGCGTTGAAGGGCGGCGCGCCGTACCGGGCGACGGCAACGAACGGATGGACGCTCGACGAACAGGGGCGGGCGATGTCGAAGTCGCTGGGCAACGGAATCGAGCCTGAAGACATCATCCCGCGCTACGGCGCCGATGTGCTGCGGCTGTGGGTGGCCTCGGTTGAGTTCACCGAGGACGTGACGCTGTCGGAAACAATTCTGACGCGGCTGTCGGAGGCCTACCGCAAGTTCCGGAACACGTTCAAATACGCGCTGGGCAATCTTCACGGATTCGATGCGGCGCGCGACGCGGTGCCAGCGGCGGAGTTGCATGAGATCGACCAGTGGATTCTGCTGCGGCTGGAGAATCTGACGTCGCGGTGCCGGGCTTGGTACGACGAACTGGCGTTCCACAAGGTGTATCATGCGCTGTACGATTTTGTGTCCACCGATCTGAGCGCGGTGTATTTCGACGTGATCCGGGACCGGCTGTATACGTCGGCTCCGAATGCGACGGCGCGCCGGGCCGCGCAAACGGCGGTTTATCGCACGGCTTACGCCCTGGTGCGGCTGCTGGCTCCGATCCTGAGCTTCACGGCGGACGAGGTATGGAGTTATTTCCCGCTGCCGGCGGGCGCGCCGCCGAGCGTGCACATGGCCGAATTTCCGGCGCCGGAGGAGATCACCGAGGGATTCACGGCCGCCCAGCGGGCGAGGCTGGCCAACTGGGACCGGTTGATTGAGATCCGCGACGTGGTGCTGAAGAGTCTGGAGGGCGCGCGGCGGGACAAGCTGATCGGGGCGCCGCTCGAAGCCCGGGTACGGCTGGCGGCGGGACCGGACAGCTACGCTCTGCTCGACGAGTATCGCGAGCATCTGCCGGCGCTGTTTATCGTCTCGGACGTGGCGCTGGAAAACGGCGCTTCGGCGCTGAGCGCATCGATTGAGCGCGCCAACGGGGCCAAGTGCGAACGGTGCTGGAAGTATCTTCCCGAGGTGGGCGAGGACGCCGAGTTTCCGACGTTGTGCCAAGCCTGCCGCGCGGCGGTGAGGGAAATTCTCGGAGAGCGGGAATGAAGCTGGCCGGTTTTTTACTGGCCTTCGCGGCCTTTGCCGCCGACCTGGCGACCAAATACCTGATCCACGAGCGGGTGGGACTCTACCAGACGATAGCCGTGGTTCCGGGCTTCCTGAACATTGTGCACGCTGAAAACCCCGGGGTCGCTTTCAGCATCTTCGCCGACTCGCCCGGACCCTGGCGCGACATCCTTCTGATCGCGCTTTCTTCGGCCGCCGTAGTGTTCCTGGTGTTTCTGCTTGCCTCGAACGTTTCGACGAACAAGGGCGTGCGTGTCGCGCTGGCGCTCATTCTGGGCGGCGCGCTTGGGAACCTCTGCGACCGCCTGCTCCACGGCGCGGTCACCGATTTCGTAGAAGTCTATGCCGGGCCGCACTATTTCCCGGCCTTCAACGTCGCCGACAGTTGCATCACCGCCGGCGCGATTCTGCTGTTCCTTGACATGTGGCGCGCCAGAAAAGGCGCCCGCACGGAGACCCGGCGTGTTTCCTAGACTCTTTACCATCGGCTCATTCGCCTTACCCACCTATGGCCTGCTGGTTGCCCTCGGCTTCCTGGCCGGGCTTTCGATTACGGTCAAGCTGGCCCGGCGCCTCGGCCTGCCCGCCGAGACCATTGGCAATCTGGCAGTTTACTGCGCTTTGGCCGGGCTGGCCGGCGCGAAGCTGTTCATGTTTCTTTTCGACTTCGATGTTTACTGGAACGATCCAGCGCGCATTTTCTCGCTCGAGACGCTGCAGTCGGCTGGAGTCTACCAGGGCGGCTTTCTGCTGGCGCTTGTGGTCGCGGTCCTCTACCTCCGGCGTCATCACTTGCCGTTCCGCAAGACGGCCGATGTGTTCACACCCGGCCTTGCGCTGGGGCACGCCATCGGAAGGCTAGGCTGTTTTGCGGCGGGCTGTTGCTGGGGCAGCCCGACCAAGGCTCCGTGGGCGGTGATCTTCCGCAATCCACAGGCGACGACGGGCGTTCCGCTCGGGATCCCGCTTCATCCGGCGCAGCTTTACGAAGCCGCGGCGAACCTCGCTATCTTCGGTTTGCTGTGGAGGAAGGTGACGAGGGCGCACGCCGCGGGTGAAGTTCTGGGGTGGTACCTGCTGCTCTATTCGACGGCGAGATTCTTTATCGAGTTTGTGCGCTACCACGAGCAGGCAACGCACCTGGGGTTGTCGCTGACGCAGTGGATCGCGCTGGGGACGCTGGGGCTGGGGCTGTGGCTGCTGCGGCCGGGGCAATTGAAGACGGCGCCGGCGACGTGAGACCGTCTGTTAAAAGCGCGCGGGCGCGGCTCGCGGTTAGTGGCTGAGGCGAAGCAGGGACGAGGCGATCTGGGCGAACAGGCCGGCCAACTGGCTTTTGTCGGAGGCGGCAAAGAAGAGGCCGGTCTGTTCGGACGCCTGATAGTAGGGGTTGGTCACCTCGGCGGTCCCGGTCGGCTCATAAAGGGGCAGGGCGGGAACCTGCTGGAGGTTTGAGATGAATGGGAGGAAGTATTTGTCCACCGGGTCGGTTCCGTTGCCGAGCAGGAAGATGGAGTGGATGATGACGTTATAAGAGGTGTCGGCGCGGATGGCCGCTCCTTGGTTGATAGCCGAGTTCATGCCGGCGGCGCCGATGGTGGTGGGCTGGTCGAAGCGCCAGAAGCCCTTGTAAGGACCGCTGGTGAAGAAGTTGCTGCCGGTGCCGATGGTGGGGTAGCTGCTGAAGAGCCCGCCGGTGTAAGCGCAGGTGCCTGACGGGTTGCATTGGTTGTTCACCGGATAGACCCAGGTGTCGTTATAGCCGTGAGTCGAATTGCCCCAACGGTCAGTGTTGGGGATATAAGCCAAAGTCTGGCGGAGGCCGTCATTACTGGTGGGACAACCGCTGGGAAAGCCGGAAGGAGTAGAGTCGGAGTCGAAGTCTTTGCTGAGGCCGCTGGTGTGTCCGGTGCCGAGGTAATTGGGCCATTGAGAGATGGCGCCGGTGATGGAGCCGGATTTTGTGGTGCAGACGGGCATGTTACAGAGAGCTGCGTTGTTGGTGCAGCCGGAGGGACCGCCGCTGAAGCCGTAGCGGGTGTCGGCCTGGGTTCGGAATGGGTACGCGCCGCTCACCGAATTGGGCATGCCGTCGGTGAAGATAACGATGGTATTGAGTGCGAGGGGCAGGCCAACGGACTTGAGCTGGCTGTAGGCGAGGTTCAGCGCGGCTGTGGTGTTGGTGGAGCTCGTACAGGTGAGGGCATTGATCTCGTTGAGCAGAGCGTTGCCGACTTTCCAATTGGAGCTGATGGGATATTTGAGGTGGGCGATGGCCTCGAAGGCGACGAGACCGAGAGTATCGTAGGCGCTGAAATTTTGTACAAAGTTTCCAGCGGCCTGGACCATGGTCTGGCAGGCTGTGGAGCCATTGTAGTAGTTGTTCATGGAGCCGGAGATATCGAGCACAAGCATCATGACGAGGCCGCGGCGGGAGGCGGTGCCGGTGGCTCGGAGCGGGGCCGAGGTGAAGCCGGCCAGGCGCATGAAATAGACGGGGGCGGAGACGGTGGCCGAAACGGCAATGTTCACGACGCCATTGGCGCCGGCGCTGAAGGTGGAAGTGATGGCCGAAGAAGGGGTGAAGGGCGCGACTCCCATGTAGCCCTGCGGGAAGTTGGCCATGAAGAAGGCCTGGCCGGCCTGGGCGGCGAAGGAATTGGCCTCGGTGGGTGTGCTGCCGAGGTTGAGGCTGCGGCCGGCGCCGAGGGCGGCGGCGTCGACGGCGGCGCTGAGGCGGCTCTGGACGACCATCAGTAGCGTGGCGTCGACGGCAAGGCCGGTGAACAACGATAGAAAGACGGTTGCGAGACTGGTGAGAATGAGGGCAATTCCCTGTTCGCGGTTCGATCTTTGCGCCTGGCTCATAAAACGGCCACTCCCTCAGGAAAGATTCCTTGCGTATAACATCGGCGTTTTCAGAATGGAAAACAGGTTCATCGCCGAAATGTCGACCGCCGTCTCGGCCACGTAGGTGTAGCTGCCGGGGTCCAGGTAAAGGAGGCCGGAGGTGGCTTGCGAGGAGCTCATGATCGAGGGATCGGGAAAATCGGCCGCCCGGTTGCCGGTATTCAGCGTGTAGTCCTTGGGGTCGATGTTGCCCTGCGAATCCGGTGTGGTGGCCGGATTTCCGATGATGCTGGTAAACATCGAGGAATTGCCGATGACGGTCCGGTTGGTAATGACGTAATAGTCGAGATTGGCGCAGGCCGAGGCAGTAGCCTGGACGTTCTGCGCCAGGCAGTCGTTGCCGGTGACGCGGTAGACACGGCTCAGAATTACTACGCCCTTGCCGGAAGTGTTGGGCATGTAGGTTCCGGACTGGTTCATTCCCAGACCTTGGGCGGTTTTGATGACCAGTTGCTGATTGTCGGCCTGGGCGAGATTGATGCCGCGCACCATGAGCACGTTGGCGGCGCGGCAGACCTCGCCGGCCTGGATCGCTTTGACCAGCGAGACGCCGGTGCTGAAGGTCCCGGCCAGCAGGGGCGCCAGAAAGGCCATGCAAAGGGCGAATTCGACAAACGCGTTTCCGGCTTCGGCCGTTCCGGCTCTTTGTCTGGCGGGCATGGTTGTCCTCCCGGTCATCGTGAGTGTCCTTCTAGTGCGGCGGCGGTGACGTGGTGCCGACCGGATAGCCCTGCAGCACGTCGGAGGAGCTGGCGCCGAGCGTGGCGGCGCCCGTGGGGGTGAAGCCGGCGATCGGCGTCATCCAGGTCCAGTTATAGCCGGCAATGACCACCTCCACTACGTTGCCGGTCTGATTGAAATAGGTGACGTTGGGAAAGTTGGGATCGGTGCTGGTGACGGGGACCGAGCTGATGGGGGCCGCGAGGCTGAATGGGGCGTAATAGTTGACCGTGATCAGCGACGCTCCCTGAGTGCCGGACAGAAAGCCGAACGAGTTGTTCTGCACCACCTGGATGATGCACGCGGTTTCGGAGGCGCAGCTGTTGCCGTTGTAGGTCGTGCTGTAAGTGATGGCCCAGCGGACGCCGGTGCGCGCGGCGCTCTGAAAGACACCTTTCAGAAACAGCAACATGCAAATATTGGCGATGCCGAGGATCATGGCCATGAGGGGAACGATGATGAGGCCGGTTTCCAGGAACGTGTTGCCGCTCTGGCGACGGCGGCGGCGCGAGGCCGCGGCCCGGATGGGCGACGATTCCGAATTTCTGCGAGCAAACATGATCCTTCTACCCTTGCCTCATGCTAAGAGGGAAAGCGGGTTGGAGTCATTCGGAAGATAGCCTGAAAATGACGGAGCGAAGCGCGTAGACACGCTCGGTAGCGCAGGGGTAGGGACCACGGCCGCCAGCGGCAGGTCCGACCGGTGCGGTGGCCGAGGCAACCGGAGCGGTCCGGTACGCGTCTTCTGAGGAAAGGGGGATAATCAGCCCGTAAGGAGACGGCGGAAAAGGTATGCGGCTACGAACCTGGTGTTTCCGACTGGCGATCAAGGCGGGGCGCGCGGCAGTCGTGCTGGTGCTGGGCGCGGCGGTGCCTGCGGCGGCGGCCACCCCATCGAATGCGCTGGAGCAAATGAACGACTCGATGCGGGATCTGGTGAGGAAGGTGTCGCCGGCGGTAGTGAAGATCGTCGTTGTCGGTTATGGGACGGCGCAGGACACCGGGCGGCGGGAAGCGGCGCTGATCACCAAGCAGACCAGCCTCGGCTCCGGGATCATCGTGGATCCGTCGGGTTACATTGTCACGAACGCCCACGTGGTGAGCGGGGCGCTGCATCTGCATGTGACCATGCAGGGGCCTCTGGCCGAGCCGGGTTCGCCGGGCGACGACCTGGTGAGGCACGAGAGAACGATGGAAGGCCGCATTGTGGGGTTGAGCGAGACGACGGACCTGGCGGTGGTGAAAATTGAAGGCAAAGATCTGCCGTCGCTGCCGCTGGACAACGCGGCCCACGTCGAGCAGGGACAGTTGGCGCTGGCCTTCGGGAGCCCGGAGGGTTTGGAAAACACGGTGACCATGGGACTGGTGAGCGCGGCACTGCGTCAGCCGGACCCGGACCGGCCGATGGTGTACGTGCAGACCGACGCGGCGATCAACCCGGGCAACAGCGGCGGGCCGCTGGTGGACGTGAAGGGCAACCTGATCGGGATCAACACGTTCATCCTGTCGCAATCGGGCGGCAACGAAGGGCTGGGATTCGCGATTCCGACGCCGATCGTGAGGATGGTTTACGACCAGATCCGGAAGTACGGGCACGTGCACCGCGGGCAGATCGGAGTGAACGTGCAACGGGTGACGCCGCCGCTGGCGCAGGCGCTGGGGCTGAAGAGAGACTACGGAGTGATCATCTCGGACCTGCTGCCGGACGGGCCGGCGGAGACGCACGGGGTGAAGATCGGCGACGTTGTGCTGGCGATGGACGGACGGGCGGCGAGCAGCCTGCCGGCGTTCGAGGCAGCACTGTTTATGAAGCCGCCGGGCTCAACGGCGAAGCTCGAAGTGCAGCGGGGCACGGACAGCCTGAACATCGAGGTGCCGGTGGTGGAGCGGCCGCACAACTTCGACAAGCTGGCGGGCCTGGCGGATCCGGCGCGGAGCCTGGTGCCGCGGCTGGGGATTCTGGGTATCGAGATCGACCGCGATCTGGCCAAGGAACTGGGCGACCTGCGAATGCAAGCGGGCGTGATCGTGGCAGGACGGGCGGCCGACCCGGCGGGAATCGAGAGCGGGCTCGAGACAGGCGACGTGATACATTCGCTCAACGGAGTTCCGATCGCCACGCTGGACGGGCTGAGGCAGGCGGTGGGGCAACTTAAGAGCGGCGACGCGGCGGCGATTCAGATCGAGCGCCAGGGCGGGCTGATGTTCCTATCGTTTTTCGTAGAGTGACGGGCGCCTTTGCTATTCTGAAAGTTTCCCCGACATATGGCCCGTATTTTTCCGTTTCAACCCTACCGGTATGCGCCGGCGGCGGGGCCGCTGGACCGCCTGGTGACGCAGCCCTACGACAAGATCAGCCCGGCGATGAGGGAGCGGTATCTCTCGCTGAGCCCGTACAACATCGTGCGCGTGCTGCTGGGTGCACCGGAGGCCAGCGACTCGGCCTCGAACAACGTTTACACGCGTGCGGCGGCTCTGCTGGAGGAGTGGATCAGAGCGGGTGTGCTGGCGCTGGACCCGGAACCGGGCTACTACGCCTACTTTCAGGAGTTCACCGAACCGGACACCGGCGACCGGCTTGAGAGGCGCGGCTTTATCGGGCTGGGCGCGCTCGAGGATTATGACGCGCGGGTGGTGCACCGGCATGAGCAGACTCTGGTGGGTCCCAAGAAAGACCGCACCGAGTTGTTGAAGCACACCAGAGCGCATTTCGGGCAGATTTTCATGCTGTATCCGGATCCGGAGCGGACGATCGACGCGGTGCTTGATCGGGTATCGGCCACGGCGCCCGAGGCCGAGATCGGCGACGAATACGGAGTGACGCACCGGTTGTGGCGGATGAGCGGTGGAGACGAGGTGCGCGCGGTGACCGGAGCGATGGCGCCGAAGAAGCTGATCATCGCCGACGGGCATCACCGGTACGAGACGGCGCTGGCGTACTCGAAGGCGAACGCGGCGCTGGCGGGCGCGGACCGGGTGATGATGACGTTTGTAAACATGCATTCGGAGGGGCTGCGGATTCTGGCGACGCACCGCGTCGTGCATTCGCTCGCCGGGTTCGACGGGTTGGCGTTCGTGAAGGCGAGCGGGGCGCGGAGGCTGGCGTCGACCGAGGAGCTGAGGGCGGTGTTCGCGCGGCCGGAGCCGGAAAAAATCCGCATCGGCGTGGCGCTGTCGGACGGAGTGTATCTGTGGGAGCGTCCGCGGACGACGGGTGAGCTGGACGTGAGCGTGCTGCACCAGGAAGTGCTCGAGCGCGGGCTGGGCATCAGTGCCGAAGCGGTGCGCGAGGAGAAGTGCATCCACTACGTCCGCGGGATCGAGGCCGCGGCAGGCATGCCGGAGCGGGGCGAGGCGCAGGTGGCGTTCTTGCTGGAGCCGACGACCATCGAGCAGGTGGCCGAAGTCGCGTTCTCGGGGGGCGTGATGCCGCAGAAATCGACGGATTTTTACCCGAAGCTGCTGAGCGGCCTGGCGATCTACCGGCTGGGCTGAGCGGCGCGGCGGGCGGCGACTTCGCGCCAGGTGGTGACGATGAAGCCTTCGCGGTCCAGGAAGCGGCGGAACTCGGGGTCGAGCATGGCGAGCATGTCGCCTTGGCGCACAGGACCCGAGCTCGATATTTGCGCGAAGACCGGCGTTGGGGCGGTGCAGTGCATGATGACCATGGTCAAACCGGGGCGGAGCTTGCTCAGGGAGGCGATGTAGCGGGCGGTTTTCCAGCGCTGGAGGGCGGCTTCATCGCGAGCGGCTTCGGGGGGAACCTGCCAGTCGTAGCTGACGTTGTGAAGATCGTCGAGGACGGGAAGGCCGGCCTGCCAGAGGGTTTCGCCGAGGCGGCGCAACTCGGCCCAGCGGGGATCGGAGGGCGGGGCGGAAGGAGTGTGCGCCATCAGAAACGAGTCGTGACCGCCGGGCACCATGACCGGAATATGTTTTTCGAGGCCGAGGCGGACGTACTGATCGAGGAAGGCGGGCGTGGCGTAGACGGTGCCCATGTGAGTGTCGAGGTGGGTGGGCTGGAAGCCCATGCGCGAGGCGCGTTCGAGCTGGGCGCGCATTTCGGCGGCGGCTTCGGCGGGCGTAGCATGGCGGACAACTTCCTCGACGCTCGGCCAGAGAGCACCCTGGCCATCGACGAGGCCGGGAACGGCGGCGGCGCCGGCCAGAGGGCCCCAGCGGTAGTCGTGCCATTCGGAAGTGAGGGTGAGGTGGAGGCCGGCGTCGGCGGAGGGGTGGGCGAGGATATAGCGGACGATTTCGGGAACCCAGGGACAGGGCATCATGACGCTGAGCGAGCGGGCGGCGCCGTGCTCGAGCACGCGCTCGATGCCGGCATCGGAATCCCAGGACATGCCGGCGTCGTCCATGTGGAGGATGAGGACGCGGGCGCCGGGCTTCCAGCCGAGGCGCTCGGCGAAAGTGGGAGTGGGCGCCGTCTGGGCGGCGGCGGGAAGGGCGAGAAAAAGCGCGAGAAACAAGCGAGGCATCATCGAGAGCCGATTATATCGGGTGAGAAAGCGGGCCGCGATACAATCGGGAGTTACCGCACATGAAGAATCGATGGATTGCTGTTTGCTGCCTGGCCGGATGCGCCGCCGGGGCACTGGAGGCTCAGTCGGTGATCGGGCCCCTGGTGCAATTTCAGACCAACATGGGAAACATCAATGTAGAGATGCTGCCCAATACGGCCCCAAAGACGGTGGCGAATTTTCTCCAGTACGTGAACGCTGGTTCGTATACGAATTCGATTTTCCACCGTTCCGTCACACAGGGCATTTTCATCATTCAGGGCGGCGGCTACCAGTTTGTGAACAACCTGCCGGTGGCGATTGCGCAGAACGCTCCGATCGTAGACGAGTTCCACGTATCGAATGTCCGCGGGACGCTGGCGATGGCGCAGCTTTCTAACCAGCCGAACAGCGCCACCAACGAATGGTTCTTTAACACGGCGGACAACTCGGCGAGTCTGGATACGCAGGGGACAAACCCGGGCTTCGCCGTGTTCGGACAGGTGGCCGACGCGGCGAGCCTGGCGGTGATGGATTCGATTCAAGCGCTGCCAACCTACGATCTCAGCGGGGATTCGGCCTGGGGAGGCGCGTTCACGAATCTCCCCCTGCAGAACTACAACGGCAATCCAAGTCAGGTGACGTCGGCGAACGTGGTTCTGGTGAAGGCGATCACGCAGGTGGTAAGCGGGCCTCAGCCGAAGATCACCTCCAATGGAGTGATTATGGCGAGCGCGTTCGGCGGTTACCAGGCGGCGGCGCCGGGGACGTTCATCGAGATTTACGGCAGCGACCTGGCGGGAACGACGCGGAATTGGAACGGGGCAGACTTCAACGGCGGCGCGGCGCCGACTGAACTGGACAAGGTGACGGTGATGATTGGCGGGCAGCCCGGATATGTGAGCTATGTGTCGCCGACGCAGGTGAACGCGGAGGTGGCGGCGGGGGTTCCGGTGGGCGGCTATGTGAGCGTGCAGGTGACCTACAACGGGCAGCCGAGCGAGCCGGTGAACCTGGTGATGTACGCGACGCAGGGAGGGATTTTGGCGCCGGCGAATTTCAACGTGAAAGGCAAGCAGTACGTGGCGGCGTTCCATCTGGATAACACGAATGTGACTAACGGGAGCATACCGGGGGTGAGCGGGAGGCCGGCGGCGCGCGGGGAGACGATCGTATTTTACGGGCTGGGGTTCGGGCCGGTGAATCCGCAGACGGTGCCGTATGCGGGGCAGATTGCGGAGGGGCAGTCGACGCTGGTGACGCCGGTGCAGTTTCAGTTCGGGCCGAACAATCTGAACGGGACGATGGTGTACCAGGGAATGGCGCCGGGGCTGACGGGCTTGGATCAGTTTGACGTGACGGTGCCGGCCAATTCGCCTACGGGCGACGTGGCGCTGACGGTGTCTCAGGGCGGGGCGCCGGTTGGGCAGACGCTCTTCATTCCGGTTCAATGAGCGTACTGCGCCGTTTCAGGTGAGGGCGGCGACTTCGTAGTCGCGGACTTCGGGGATGGTGAACGCTATCGTGTTGCCCGAGCGTTGGAACGGGAGCGAGGCGCCGGTGCGAAGAAGATCGACGGCGGAAATCGAGGCGCCGGGGGGGACAATGAAGCGGACGTGCTGGGGGCCGATGGGGGAGGGTTCGTCGAACCAGCCGCGCAGAAGCCCGGGATTGTTGTAGTTCAGCACGTGGAGGGCGAAGCCGCGCCGCGTGCGCCAGGCGAAAAGTTCGGCGACGCCGGCGCCCGAGACTTCGACGGGTTGATCGCGCACCAGCCAGCGGACGGTGTTGATGAGCATGCGGGCGAGGTCGGGATTCTGGGAGCGCCAGAAAGAGCGGTCGATGTCGCCGGGCAGGAAGGCGAGGCGGCTGGAGCCGTTTTCGCGGAGGACGGCGGCGGGCTGAGTGGTGTGGGGCTGGCGGGGATAGACCATTTCGGGCGGAAAGGCGGGGTAGGGCGGGATAACGGTGAGCGGGGCGCCGGGTGAGGCGGCGAGCGGGCGGTAGTGCTCGGCGAAGGGGAGGATGGAGGTTCCGGAGAAGCCGCTGGAGATGGGGC
>DAIDHC010000091.1 GCA_027452065.1 Bryobacterales bacterium | reverse complement strand
GAACAGGATGACTGTCATGGGCGGATGAGTCCTTATGAGACTGTCGTGCGAGCGACCTCAGGGCGGGCTTCTCGCGGCACGGTTTCACCAGCATGACGTGGAGAGCGGGTACGCGTCAACTCGCTCGGGGAGTGTTGTCGCGGCGTGGGCGGCGGGCGGTGGAATTGGCGGAGTCGGGGCCGGCGATGGGCGTTGAGACTGGCGCGCGGGGGAGGAGACTGGTGTGAAGCCGGAGAATCGGGCTCCTTGCCGGGCCTTTCCGTTAGCGTTTGCGGTGCCGCTGGGGTTTCCGGGTTTGTTTCCCTGTGTTGAGTGGAAGTGGCGGCGCGGGGATGAGAGAGCGGGTCAGGGAGAGGGGCTGAGGCCGGCCCATTGGAGGGCCTGGCGGCGGTCGGCGAAGGCGCGCATGTGGACGATGATGCCGTTGCGGAAAGTGAAGACGTCGGCGAGGCGGGTGTCGTGCCACTCGGGGCTGCCGTTGAGGCGTGCGCGGGCGTGGACGAAGACGACGATCTTGTCGCCGGAGACGATGAAGCGCTCGGGAAGGCTGGCGCCTTCGGCCCAGTGGGCGCGGGATTGAGCGAGGTAGGACATGACGGCGGCGCGGCCGGAATAGGCGCCGCCGCCGGGGAATTCGGCGGGCTCGGTCCAGTCGACCTGGGGATCGACGGCGGCGACGGCGGCGGGAATGTCGTTGCGGTTGAAAGCGGCGTAGGCTTTGCGGAGGGTTTCGATGTTCGCGTTGGCGCTCGTGGTGGAGGAATGGCAGCCGGCTTCGAGGAGCAGGGCGAGGAAGAGGGCGGGCGCGTGGTTCCGGACAAGCCACATACAGAAATGCTAACAATGGCAAGGAGGCGGATTGAGAGCGCGGGAGGATGAGGAGACTGAATATGGATGCGCTGAAGAGTTTCGAGCTGTGGCCGGTTGGGTATGTGCGGAGCGCACTGAAGGCGCGGAAGGGGGCGCCGAGGCAGCCTTGGATGGGGGCGCCGGGGGCGTGGCTGGAGATCGATCCGGCGTTTGAGGAGTGCTTGAAAGGCATCGAGGCGGGACAGGACATCTGGATTCTGACGTGGCTGCATGAGGGGCGGCGGGGGGTTCTCCAGGTTCACCCGGGAGGGGATTTGGGAAAGCCGTTGACGGGGGTTTTTGCGACGCGGTCGCCGGACCGGCCGAACCCGGTCGGGCTGCACCGGGCGAAGGTGGTGAGCGTGGACGGGACCAGGGTTGAGGTGGACGGGCTGGAGGCGATCCACGGGACGCCGGTGGTGGACATCAAGCCGGTGCGGGAGGGTGCGCGGGAGTGTTGAGGGACGGCGGGCGGATTGTGACGGGACGACGGCTTTGTGGTGGGCTGAGAGATGCGAGTGAGCGGTTGCTGCGGGAGGGGTGAGAGATGCGGATACTGCTGATGGGTCTGCTCTGGGGCACGGTGGTGGCCGGGCAGGGGTTGCGGAGCGGGGCGGAGGTGGTGGTGCTGGGGTCCGGGACGCCGAACGCGGATCCGGACCGGGCGGGGCCGGCTGTGGCGGTGATTGTGAACGGCCAGAGCTACCTGGTGGATTGCGGGCCGGGGATTGTGCGGCGGGCCGCGGCGGCGGCGCGCCAGGGAGTGCCGGGGCTGCGGATGGCGGATCTGAAGACGCTGTTTGTTACGCATTTGCATTCGGACCACACGCTGGGTTATCCGGACCTGATCTTCAGTCCGTGGGTGCTGGGACGGACGCAGCATCTGGCGGCTTATGGTCCACGCGGGCTGGGGGAGATGACGAAGCATATTCTGGCGGCGTGGGAGAAAGACATTGCGGTGCGGACCGAGGGCCTGGAGCATGAGAGCAGGACGGGATACCTGGTGGATGTTCACGAGATCGGGCCGGGCGTGGTTTACAAAGACGCGAACGTGACGGTGAAGGCGTTCGCGGTGAAGCATGGCTCGTGGGACGAGGCATTCGGGTACCGCTTCGAGACGGCGGACCGGACGATCGTGATCTCGGGCGACACGACGCCGGTGGAGGCGGTGGTGAAGGCGTGCGACGGCTGCGACGTGCTACTGCACGAGGTTTACGCGTGGTCGCCGGCGGCGGCTGCGAACCAGCCTTCGCGGGCATATTTTTCGGCATTCCACACTTCGGCGGAGGAACTGGCGGCGATCGCAACGCGGGCGAAACCGAAGCTGCTGGTGTTGTATCACCAGATGTTCCATGGAGAGCCGGAAGGGGAGCTATTGCGGCAGGTGCGCGAGCATTACCCGGGCGCGGTGGTTTCGGCGCACGATCTGGACGTTTACTGAAACGGGGCGAGGGCGCGGCGGGGGTGGTGTCGGCGGGAGTGGGGATGCGGAGGGGGCGCCCGGAGATAGAATTGGCGGAGCCGGGAGGCGGGCAATGTACGACTACGTGATTGTCGGGGCGGGATCGGCGGGGTGCGTGCTGGCGAACCGGTTGAGCGCGGAGGCGGGGGCGCGGGTGCTGCTGCTGGAGGCGGGGGGAGCGGACACGCGGCGGGAGATTCATGTGCCGGCGATGTTTTCGCGGCTGTTCAAGACGGAGGTGGACTGGGCGTTTGAGACCGAGCCGCAGGAGTGGATGGACCGCAGGCGGCTGTACTGGCCGCGAGGGAAGGTGCTGGGAGGATCGAGCTCGCTGAACGCGATGATCTACATTCGGGGGAACCGGCGGGACTACGAGCGGTGGGCGGAGGCGGGTGGGCAACGATGGGGGCCGAAGGAAGTGGGCGCGGCGTTTGAGCGGAGCCTGGAGGAGCTGAGCGTGGAGGCGCGGAGGGACGTGAATCCGGTTTCGGCGGCGTTGGTGGAGGCGGCGATGGAGGCGGGGTACGGTTTCAATGCGGACTTCAACGGGGACGAGCAGGACGGGTTTGGATATTACAGAGTGACGCAGAAGCGGGGAGAGAGGCACAGCGCGGCGGATGCTTTTTTGCGGCCGGCGATGAAGCGGACGAACCTGAGTGTGCGGACGGGGGCGATGGCGACGAGGGTGGTGGTGGAGCGGGGGCGGGCGCGGGGCGTGCGGTATGTGGCCGACGGGCGGGAGGAAGAAGCGGGGGCGGAGAGGGAGGTGATTCTGGCGGTGGGGGCGGTGCAGTCGCCGCAGTTGCTGATGCTGTCGGGAATTGGGGCGGCGGAGGAGCTGGAGAAACTGGGGATTGGGGTGGTGAGCGATGTGAAGGGAGTGGGGAAGAATTTGCAGGATCACCCGGCGGCGCCGGTGTGCTGGCGATGCCGGAAGCCGGTGACGCTGGCCAAGGCGGGGTCGGCGTACGAGGTGGCGCGGTATGTTTTGATGCGGCGGGGGATGTTGACGTCGAACGTAGCCGAGTGCGGGGGATTTGTGAGGACGAGGGAGGGGCTGGAGAGGCCGGACGTGCAGTTTCACGCGGCGCCGGGATTTTTTCTGGAGCACGGATTCCGGCAGGAGCCGGGGCACTGGTTCACGATCGGGCCGACGGTGGTGAGGCCGCGGAGCCGGGGGTGGATCCGGCTGCGATCGGCTGATGCGGGGATGGCGCCGGCGATTCAGCCGAACTATTTCGAGGAAGAAGAAGACCGGCGGGCGATGGTGGAGGGGATCCGGGTGGCGCGGAGGATTGTGGCGGAGCGGGCGATGGAGGAGTTTCGGGGCGAGGAGTATTTGCCGGGGGCGGGGGTGGAGGGGGACGAGGAGCTGATGGCGCACGTGAGGAGATACGGGGAGACGCTGTACCATCCGGCGG
>DAIDHC010000090.1 GCA_027452065.1 Bryobacterales bacterium | reverse complement strand
CCGAGGGTGGCGAGGAATTTGTTGAAGTCGCGCTTCATGCCGTATTTGAGAACGACGGAGCAGTCGGCGTCGGCGCCCTTGGCTCCGGTGTTGCCGGCACAGGCGTTCCACAGGGCGAGGTTGGCGGAGGGGTCGGTGGTGAGGAGGCTGGGGATGTCGGCGGGATCGACGATGACGGCGCCGAGGCTCTTGAGAACGGCGATGGCGCCGGCCATGACTTTGGCCTGCTCGGGATTCAGACCGCCGCCGCGGTGCTGTTGATCGTCGTGCTCGGCATGCTCGCCGGGAGGAGTGATGCGGTCGTAGAAATATGCGCGGGGGATGCCGATCCGGGCGCCATGGAGAGCGCCGGCTTTGAGAAACGGCGTGTAATCGTTGCCGGGCGGAGGGGTGCAGCGGGAGGTGGCGGGGTCGTTCGGATCGGGTGCGGCGCCCTCCATCGCGCCGAGCATGATCGCGGCGTCGGTGACGAATCGGGCCATGGGACCGGCGGTGTCCTGATCGGCGGTGATGGGAATGACGCCGTAGCGGCTCACGCGGCCGACGGTTGGCTTGATGCCGGCGAGCATGTTCTGATTTGACGGGCTGAGAATCGAGCCCGAAGTTTCGGTGCCCACGTTAGCGGCCCAGAAGCTGGCGGCGGTGCCGGCGCCGGAACTGGAGCCGCCGGTTTGCATGACCGGCCGGCCGTCGTCGGTGGCCGGGCGGGGATCGGCGCGCGGGTCGTAAGGGTTGTAGGCGAAGCCGCGGACGGCGTTGTAATTGCCGGGCATCGGCATGGGCGGCCCGGCGATCCAGTTGGCCAGTTCGGTCATCGTGGTTTTGGCGAGGATGATGGCGCCGGCGGCCTGGAGGTTTTTGACGAGCGTCGCGCTGTAAGGAGGGACAAAGCCGGTGAAGGCAAGGGCGCCGCCGGTGGTGGGCATTTCGGTGGTGAGGATGTTGTCTTTGAGCGCAATGGGGATGCCGTGGAGGGGGCCGCGGATTTTGTGCTGGGCGCGCTCGCGGTCGCAGGCGTCGGCCTCGGCCAGGGCGTTGGGATTGACGGTGATAGTGGCGTGGAGTCTGTTCTCGTAGATGGCGATGCGGGTGAGGTACTGGGTGACGAGCTCGCGGGAGGTGGTTTGACCGGACTCGAGAGCGGCGCGGAGGGCGGGGATGTTGGCTTCGACGACGGAAAAATGCGGCTGGGCCAGGAGCGGAGCGGCGGCGGCGAACCACACTGCGAGTTTCGTCATGGATTTCTATTTAAGCATGCGGAGCAAAGGAATCCGGCCGCCCCACCGGCGAGCCTCAATGGGCCGCGCCAGAGGGCGCGGGCGCGCGCGTTCCGCCGAACCTGCTTGCGCTACTCTAGAGGGCAGGATGCCGAATATCAACGAAGTGTTAGGGTCTGCCGCGGCGATCATGAAGGGCATGAGCGTCACCATCCGGGAGATGATGCAGCCCACGATCACCGATCTTTATCCTGATGCTCCGCCGGAATTTCAGGAACGCTTCCGCGGCAAGCACGTGCTCCAGCGCGACGAGAACGGGCTGGAAAAGTGCGTGGCGTGTTTTCTTTGCGCGGCGGCCTGCCCGGCCAACTGCATTTATATTGAAGCCGCCGAGAACACCGACGCGGCGCGCATCAGCGGCGGAGAGCGCTATGCGAAGGTTTACAACATCGACTACAGCCGCTGCATCTTTTGCGGCTATTGCGTCGAGGCCTGTCCCACCGACGCCATCACGCACGGCCACGGATTCGAGCTGGCCAGCTACAACACTTCCACGCTGGTGATGCGGAAGCAAGACATGCTGACGCAGATTCCGCAGGGCGCGCAGTTTCCGCTGAAGGCGCAGATCGCTCCGGCCCCGTCGGGCCACTAGAGCCGCTACCGGCCCCCCGTTCAGTCCGCTCACTTAAGGGCAGCGCACGAAACTGTTCCTGCGTTCGCCCGGGATCATATTGTGTCGGTTCCGGCGGCGATCCCACCGCAGGCGCCTGCGCGGAAAGCGGAGCGCTGCGAGCACCGTTACGCAGACGTCGAACCGGCCTGAGCGGCCCAAACGCAGTCTGGGCCGTCGCGGATCGGCGAGGGCCCGGGGCCAAATTCTGCGAGTTTTCCCATCGGGATCCCGCGCTCAGGCGCTCGGAATTCCCCTATACTGATTGGCGGCATGGCCTTCGCCGGGATCGGCAAAAGTGTCCGAAGACGGTATCGCCGCCGGGGTCCTTCTCTGGAATCCGGCGGCAGCCGGTCGCGCGGAAGACCCGCCGCTCCGCCAACATTCGCCGCTGCCTACATCTTCAGGGGCCGTCTCTCCGTGTGGCCGGCGGTGGCGTACGCGCGGCCTGCCGATTTCGGACGCCTGGACCGTCCTGAGAGGAGCTGAGCCTTGGGCTACCAGTATCAACAACGCGCGCAATGCCTGGCCTACGATGAGGCCATAGACCTTCTTCGTAAGGTGGCGCCTGGGCCCGTTGTGCCCGGGGAGGCCGATGTTGTTTCTGACGGCGTGGTCTCGGCGGTCGCCGGCGAGCTGGCGCGATGGGGAGTGCGGATGGCTGACTGGAGTCCCGCGGCCGGGCGCTTTGCCGCCTTCGCCCGTGCGGCGCGCTATCGCGAGCGCTTCCCGGATTATTATTCCGGGAACCTGCCCGAGAAGTCGTTCGAGCATTTCGCGGCGATCGAAATTCTCGATCTGATGCCGCACGACGTATTTCTGGATGTGGCGAGCGAGCGGTCCCCCCTGCCGCTGATCGCGGCCGAACAGCGCCGCTGTACTTGCTTTGGCCAGGACTACATGTACCCGCCCGGGGTTACCAGCCATTGTCCACTGAACCCGGCGCTCACCTCGGACGGCAGCCGGCGGTGGTGGCGCCCGTGGCGAAAACAGCTTCCGGTGCGCTGGTTGAGCGGCGACGCCTGCACACTGGGCCTGAAGGACGGGTTCGCGACCAAGGCCGCGATGACCTGTTCTTTAGAACATTTTGAGGGCAGCCTGGACACGGCTCTGATCCGGGAACTGGCGCGAGTGATCCGGCCCGGCGGCCGGCTCGTCGTGATCCCGCTATACCTTTCCCTCGAGCCATTCACTCAAACCGACCCCGTTTATAGTTGCGAGGGGCAGGTCGAATTCGATACCGGCTGCGTGATTCGAGCCGTCCGCGACTGGGGCAACCGTCACGGACGTTTCTACAGCGCCGGGACTCTGCGGGAGAGAATTTTGGATCCCGCCGATTCGTGGTTCGATTTCCAGGTGCTTCGGCTCCGCGGCGTTGACGCGATCGAAGGTTTCGTCTACGCCCGCTTCGCCCTGGTGGCGGACCGGAGAAAGACGCCGATTGTAAATATCTGAAATCCGGGTATAATCTGACGAGAACGACAGCTTTAGGCGTACGGACTCAACGCCGGCCGGGCAGCGAAGAGAGCCCGGTTGCAGGCGCGGTCCGACAGGAGGCAACTATGAAGGTTCCGCTCTTCCAGACGCTTTCGGTGGCGTTAATAGCGGTGGCAGTCCTGGCGGTCGGGGCGACGAGGTTGAAGGCGGCCGACGCGTCCACGTTCGTGGGGACCTGGGATTGTTCGTCGGAGACCTCGGCGGGCGATGAGTTCAAGTTCACCCTGATCATCCGCGAACAGGACGGGAAGCTGAGCGCAACGGCGGAATCGGAACAGGGCACGATCCCGATTTCCTCGTTTGAAGTGGGCGACGAGGGCGCGACGTTCAAAGCGTCGGTGAACGACCAGGACTTCGTGGTGAAGATCAAGGTGAACGGCGCGGCGATGGACGGCACCTGGAGCGGCGGCGACGACAACGGCACGCTGAAAGGTGCTAAGCGGGCGTGATCGTCCCCGCAACGTTTGCCACAGCCCTTCTCTGTTCTCTCCTTTCGATGCTGTTCTGGGGGTCTTGGGCCAACACGCTCAAGATGGGGGGGAAGTGGCGATTTGAGCTTTACTATTACGATTTTTCCGCGGGCGTGCTGCTGTGCGCGATGATCGCCGCGGTGACGCTGGGCTCGATGGGCGACGACCTGTCGGTCTACGACAACCTGCTGATCACGGGCAAACTGAAGCTGTTGTACGCGGGATTGGCCGGGGCGATTTTCAACCTGGCCAACATGCTGCTGGTGGCGGCGATTTCCATTGCCGGGCTGTCGGTGGCGTTCCCGGTGGGGATCGGGCTGGCGCTGGTGGTGGGCGTGGTCTGGAGTTATGCGCTGAACCCGCAGGCGAACCCGGCGTTTCTGTTCGGCGGCGTGGCGCTGGTGCTGGCGGCGATTGTGGTAAGCGCGCGAGCCTATGCGCTGCACGAGGGATCGCGGAAGCCGGCGGCGCGCCGGAGCACTCTGAAGGGCATTATCCTCAGCGTCGTGTGCGGGCTGCTGATGGGTTCGTTTTACCCGCTGGTGGAGCTGAGCAAACAGGGGGAAAACGGCCTCGGGCCCTACACCGTGGCCTGCCTGCTCGCGGCAGGCGTTTTTCTTTCGACCTTCTTCTATAACGTTTACTTCCTGAACCTCCCGGTGACCGGCGAGCCGATCGGCATGTTTGAATACTTCAGCGGAACTCGCACCCAGCATCTGCTGGGCCTCGCCGGGGGCGTGATCTGGTGCGCCGGCGCGGTGGCCAACTTCGCGGCGGCGAGCGCGCCCAAGGCGGTTCAACTCGGCCCGGCGGCCAGCTACGCGATCGGCCAGGGAGCGACCCTGATCAGCACGCTCTGGGGGCTGCTGGTGTGGAAAGAGTTCCGAAACGCCAAACCGAACGTGCGCCTGCTGCTGTGGGCGATGGTGCTACTATTTGCCGCGGGCCTGGCGCTGGTGTCAATAGCGCCACTGTTTGCCTGAACCCGGACCTGTCCCCTTGATCGAGAATCGAGCCGCATGCCGAGCCTGACCGCTGAACTCATCGCCGAATACCTCGGCACAATGGTTTTGATTCTGTTCGGCAACGGCGTTGTCGCCATGGTGAGCCTGTTCGGCGGCGGTGTGCCGGGCGAGGTGGTTAAAGGCGGCTATACCAACATCACACTCGGCTGGGGGCTCGGCGTGACGATGGGAATTTATGTCGCCGGGCGGATCAGCGGCGCGCACCTGAACCCGGCGGTGAGCATCACGCTGGCGGCGTTTCGCGGCTTCCCCTGGCGAAAGGTGATTCCCTACTCGCTGGCCCAGACGGCGGGCGCCTTCACCGCCGCCGCGCTCGTCTTCCTGAATTACCGGCCGGCGTTTCTGAAAGCCGATCCGCTGCTGGACCATACGGCCGGCGTCTTTACCACTTTTCCCGCCTTTCCCGGCACGGTGTGGCCCGGGTTCCTGGACCAGGTGATCGGCACCGCTCTGCTGCTGCTGCTGATTTTTGCCATTACCGATGAGCGGAACCAACCTCCGGCGCAGTTGGCGCCGATCCTGGTGGGCCTGGTGGTGGTGGCGATCGGAATCTCGTTCGGAGGCATGCACGGCTACGCCATCAACCCGGCGCGGGACTTTGGGCCCAGACTTTTCACAGTGTTAGCCGGATTTAAGAACAATGGGCTCACCGACGGCACGGGCGTTTTCTGGGTTCCCATCGCCGGCCCGGTGCTCGGCGGGCTTCTGGGCGGACTTGCCTACGACGGGCTGATTCGCCGCTACCTTGCACCGGCCGGCGCCGGGAAACCCGGCCCGGGCTGAGCGCGCGGAGCCGTCGAAAGCATGGCGGCCAGGCGCGTTTGCTATACTTAAACTTTGTCTTTCCCCCACCGGCCGCTGAGGTGTGTGTGTTCATCACGGTAAAAGAGCTGGAATTGCAGGACCTGGGCTTTTCGGTGGCGCTGAAGCCCGGCGAGATTGAGTTTTTCGACCGCCTCCGGCAACGGGGCGATCTGGTTGCCCAGGGCGTAGCGGAATTGCGCAGCGACGTCCTCGAGGAGATCCGGGTGCACGGCCATTTGCACGTTCCGATGGAATCGGACTGCGACCGCTGCCTGGAGCCGGCGGCGTTTGAAGTGGACGGCGATTTTGATTTTTGCTACCGGCCGGCACGGTTTGCCCGGCCGTCGAAAGACGAGGTTGAGTTGGGCGAGGGAGAGAGCGAGATTGCGTTTTATGAAGGCAGCGGGTTGGAGTTGAACGATGTATTGCGGGAATACGTTTTGCTGTCCGTGCCGATGCGGAAGTTGTGCCGGCCGGATTGCAAGGGTATCTGCCCGGTCTGCGGCCAGAACCGCAATGCGATTACCTGCGGCTGCCAGGAAAAGCCCGCCGACGACCGCTGGGCGGCGTTGAAGCGCATTTAGCGATGCGGGCGAATTTCAACAGTTAAAGAAGAGAAGAGGAACAACAGATGCCAAATCCAAAACGACGTCACTCCAAGCGGCGGACTTCCACCCGCCGGGCGCACGATTTTCTGCGCGCCGCGGGCATGGCCGAATGCCCGAACTGCCATGAGCCGAAGCTGCCTCACCGCGCCTGCCCCCATTGCGGGCAATACAAGGGCCGGGAAGTAATCGAGGTCGCAGCCGAATAGCTTTTCACCCGGCCACACACATGGTAACCATCGCCGTTGACGCCATGGGAGGCGACCACGCCCCAAAGGCGGAAGTTGAGGGTTCCATCCGAGCGGCCCGGACGCTGGGCATTCGCGTGATTCTGGTGGGGCCGGAGGACCAGATCAGCAGGGAGCTGTCCCAGTACGACGGCGCCGGCGAGCTGCCGATACGGATTCATCACGCCAGCGAATGGATCACGATGGAGGACAGCGCCGCCCGCGCCATGCGGAGCAAGCGCGACAGCTCGATTCGCGTGGCTTCGAGGCTGGTACGCGAGGGCGTGGCCGACGGTGTCGTATCGGCCGGCAACACCGGCGCGGTGATGGCCACGGCGAAGATGGTGCAGGGGATGCTGCCCGGCGTATACCGTCCGGCGCTGGCATCGGCGTTTCCCACGCTGGCCGGCAAGCCGGTGGTGGTGGTGGACGTCGGGGCCAACGTGGATTCCACGCCCCGGATGCTGGCTCAGTTCGCCGTCATGGGCGAGATTTATTCGCGGCTCATCTTCCATAACGCCAGTCCGTCGGTGGGGCTGCTCTCGATCGGCGAAGAGGAGCACAAAGGCAACGAACTCACCCACCAGGCGACGCCTTTGTTGAAGGCGCTCCCGATCCGTTTCGAGGGCAACGTGGAAGGCCGCGACATTTACTCCGGCAAGACGGACGTCGTGGTGTGCGACGGGTTCATCGGCAACGTGGCGCTGAAGGTGAGCGAGGGCCTGGTGGACATGATCAAGCACATGCTTCAGGAATCGCTCGAAGCGACGATCACGCGGAAGCTGGGCTACGTGCTGTCGCGAGCCGCGTATCGCGATTTCAAGAAGCGGGTCGATTATTCCGAGTATGGCGGGGCGCCGCTGCTCGGGGTCCGGGGCGTCTGTATTATCTGCCACGGCCGCTCCAACGCCAACGCGATCAAGAACGGGATTCGCGTGGCCGGCGAGCTGGCCGAAGCGCGCATCAACGAAAGAATCGAGCGCGAGCTCGGAAATCGGGCCAACCCGGCCGCCGATTGAACTCAGCGGAATCGCCGGACTGATTTGTTGGATCATATTCTCAGGTGACCCATTCATTGCTGCGTTTCGTTCCGTCGTTTCTGGCCTGCGCCGCGCTTGCCGCCGCGGCCGCGCCGGACCCCATTCAATGGACGCTGGCGCTCGATGCGCATTCAGCGCCTCCCGGCGCGAAAGTGACCGGCCGGCTGACCGCGGTGATGGAGCCGGGATGGCATCTTTATTCGCCCACCACGCCTCCGGGAGGCCCGAATCCGACGACGCTCGCTCTGGCGCCGGATTCGGCCATCGCCTCAGTCCGCTTCTTCCAGCCGAAGCCGGACCGGAAGTTTGATCCCAATTTTCAGCTCGACACCGAGACTTTTGAGAATCAGGTGACCTTCGTTGTGGAAGCCGGCCTGGCGGGGACGGCTCCGGCGGGCGTGCTGAAGTTGGTGGCGCAGGTTCGCTACCAGAGTTGCACCGACAAGATCTGCCTGCCGCCGAAGAAGAAGACGGCGGAGGCGGCGATCACGGTGGCGGCTTCGGCCGCCGCGCCGGCGTTTAAGATTCCCGCCGGGTACGAGGAGATCAAGCCTGTTTCGGCGGCAGCGGCAGCGCCTGCGGCCGGTGGAGCGGCGGCCGCGGGCGCCCCGCCCGTCACGCCGGCGCCTGTGGGCCGGACCGACACTCAGGACCTGGGCCGGTTCCTGGTGACGGCGTTCGTGCTCGGGCTGGCCTCCATTTTCACGCCTTGTGTTTTTCCGATGATCCCGATTACGGTGTCGTTTTTTCTGAATCGGCAAGGCACCGGGGGAGAGGCCGTGGAGCGGCGCAACGGCGTACTCCACGCGCTGGTGTTCTGCGTGGGAATCATCGTGCTGTTCACCGGGCTGGGGTGGCTGGCCAAGGCCATTGCGGGCCCGTTCGGTGTCGTAATTCTGGGCTCGAACCCTTGGGTGAACGGGTTTATCACGGCGGTGTTTGTGGTCTTCGGACTCAGTCTTTTGGGCGCCTTCGAATTGACGCTGCCCTCGGGACTGCTGACCCGGCTGAATGCCGCTTCCGAGGGGGGCGGATACCTGGCGACGCTGGTGATGGGATTGACGTTCACGCTCACATCCTTTGCCTGTATCGGACCGATCGTGGGACCGTTGTTTGTGGCCTCGGTGCAGTCGGAGGGCTTGCAGCCTGTGTTCGGCATGTTCTCCTTTGCCACCGGCCTGGCTGCCCCGTTCTTTTTCCTGGCCCTGTTTCCCGCCTACCTGCGAAAGCTGCCGCGCAGCGGCGGGTGGATGGTGCGGGTGAAGGTTGTGCTGGGCTTCCTGGTAGTGGCCGCGGCGGTGAATTATCTGAACAAAGTGAACGAGGCCCTTCAGGTGGGCTGGTTGACGCGCGAGCGCTTCCTGGCCGCCTGGGTTGTGCTGTTGATCCTTCCCGGGCTTTATCTGCTGGGAATTCTACGGATGGAGGGGATCAAGGCGGAAGAGCGGCTGGGTGTGGGGCGGGCCTTGACCGGGGCGCTGTTTTTGATTCTTGCCCTGAGCCTGGTTCCGGGGATGTTCGGTGCGCCGCTGGGCGAGTTGGATGCCTACGTTCCGGCGCCCACGGCCTCGGTGGGACGCGGCGGAGGGTCGCCCGAGGCCAATGTCTGGATGCGCGACGATTTTCAGGCCGCCCTGGCCCGGGCGCGGCAGGAGGGCAAACCGCTGTTTGTGAACTTCAGCGGGCATGCCTGCACGAACTGCCATTGGATGGAGCGGAATATGCTCGGGCGGCCGGAAATTCAGGCAGCGCTCCAGAAGTTCGTGCTGGTTCAATTATTTACGGACGGCCTGGATGACGCCTCCGCGCGCAACCAGGACCTGGAAAACACCAAGTTCTCGACCATCGCGATTCCGTATTACGCGATTCTCGACGCCCGCGAAAACGTGATCGCAACCTTCCCGGGGCTGACCCGCGACCCGAAGGAGTTTCTCGCGTTTCTGAACTCCGGCGCCGCGAAATCCGGCGGCTAGCCCGGCTGGGTTGTGCGCCCTGACTGCCGGCGCCGCCATGTCCCGTCGTTAGCCGCGGCCCGGGGGCCGGGAAGTGCGCGCTGACCACAGGCGAAGCGAAGTCCGGCTTCAACTCCGGCCCTGGCTGGCGTGGCGCGCCAGGTGAAGTTCGGAGGCTTCCCGCTCCAGTTCGGCCTCGAAGGCTCGCCGCCACTGCTCCATGCGCCGCGAACGGAGCTTTTCGAGCAGACGGCAGCGGCGCCGCGCCTCGACCAGGACTCCCTGCTGGGCCTCGATGCGGGCGGCGCAGTCGGCAAGTGCTTTGCGGACACGCTCGATGGATGCCCGGGCGCGCGTGCGGTATGCATCGAGGGCCACCAGATCGGTTCCGCCCACTGACGGCGACGCTAGAACCGCGGTTTCCTCCTGGCGGCGGCTGTTCTCGATTCCCGCCAGTGCCTTCAGGTGAGCGCTGCGCTCCAGGTGCAGGCGCTCGAGCTTGAGCTCTTCGGTGCGCAACTGTTCCTGTCGCCAGCGGAGCACGGTTTCGAGCGTGAACTGAAATCGCTTCATGGGATCAGTTTGGCCAGCTCATCCATGGCCGCCAGGGTCTCCGGCATCGCGACGCTGACCGCGGCGTCCTGCTTGAGAAACTCGAGGAGCTTGGGCCGGGCCGCGATGGCGGCGTCCAGCTTCGGGTTCGCGCCGGACACGTAAGCACCCAGATTGACAAGATCCTCGGAGCGTTCATAAGCGGCGAGGGCCTCGCGAATCTTTTGCGAGGCGCGTTTCTGCTGATCGGTTGCCAGGCGGGAGGAGAGGCGGCTGACCGACTGGAGAACGTCGATCGCCGGGTAGTGCCCCTGCGCGCCCAACTGGCGCGACAGCACGATGTGGCCGTCGAGAATGGCGCGCACGGCATCGCAGATGGGTTCATTGAAATCGTCGCCCTCCACCAGGACGGTGAAGAAGCCGGTGATGGAGCCCCGGCGGAAGCGGCCGGCGCGCTCGAAGATCTTCGGCAGCAGATTAAAGACCGACGGAGTGTAGCCTTTCTGGCTGGGGGGCTCGCCGGCCGCCAGCCCGATTTCGCGCTGCGCCATGGCCAGCCGGGTCACCGAGTCCATCACCAGCAGGACGTCCTTGCCCTGGTCGCGGAACGATTCGGCCACCGCCAGGGCCACCAGCGCGGCACGGATGCGCAGGGGCGCGGGACGGTCTGAGGTGGCGACGATGACGACGGAGCGCCGCAGGCCTTCCGGGCCGAGCTCATGCTCGATAAAATCGCGGACCTCGCGGTTGCGCTCCCCGATGAGGGCGATCACGCTGACGTCGGCCGAATTTTGCCTCGACATGGCGCCGAGCAGCGTGCTCTTTCCGACGCCGCTTCCTCCGAATATGCCGATGCGCTGGCCTTTGCCGCAGGTGAGAAGGCTGTCGATGGCCCGAATGCCGGTGACCAGCGGAGCCGAGATCGGCTCGCGGTCGAGGGGCCCGGGCGGAGCGGCGTGGATGTCCTGCGCCGCCTCCGCCAGCAGCGGCCCGGCCCCGTCGATGGGCTTGCCGAAGCCATCGAGAATGCGGCCCAGCAGCGCCGGTCCGGCGGGAACCAGGGATTCGGCCGGCCGGGCGACGATGGTATCGCCGAGGCGGATGCCTCCGGTTTCCTCGAGCAGCATCGAAAGCAGCCGACCGTTGCGAAAGCCCACTACCTGGGCGCGCGCCGACCGCCCGCCGGCGCTGAGGATTTCGCAAAAATCACCGGCCGCCGCGGCGGGCCCGTCGGACTCGACCAGCAGCCCGACCAGGTCGGTCACGCGGCCGCTCCAGCGGCAGGGCTCGATGCGCTCGAGCCGGCTCAAGAGCGCCGGAAGGTTCATGCGCCGGGCTCCAGAAGGTCGACAAAGCCGCGCTCGATCTCGGCAAGCTGAGTATCGGCGGAGGCGTCGAGTGTCCCACGCTGGGATTCGAAGATCGCCGCGCCCGGCTCGAGTGAAGGATCGGCCACCACTTCGACGCGGCGCGGCAGCCCCTCCGATTCCAGACGCGCCGCCAGCCACGCGGCGGCCTCCGGATGAATCCGGATCCGGTTGAGCTCGCGGGCGTCTAATTTTTCCAGACCGGCCTTCACCAAACCCAGCAGCGCGTGAGGATCGACCGTCAGCTCCCGGCGCAGGATGCGCCGCGCAATGGCCATCGCCAGCCGCACGAGGTCGGACTCGGCTTCCCGTTGAATCTTCCTCCGCAGGCCGGCCATCTCGACGCAGGAGCGCGCCAAACGGTCCACCGCGGCCTGCACCTGCTGCGTTCCCGCCCGCCGGCCTTGCGCTTCGCCCTCGGCCAGGCCTCGTTGAAATGCCTCTTCCACCCGGCGGGCCAATTCCCGCTCGAATTCCGGACCGGGCGCGGGGGCGGGACCGGACGGGGCTTGAGGGCCGCTCGCGGCCGGCGCCAGGGCGGACGGCTTGCGGCGCCACGGCATCGGCTCGATCTTGACGGCGTCCGGCTGGAGAATTCTAGACGACATACTGTTCGCCTACGGCGCCCTTCAGGTTGATGACGCCATCGCTTTCCAACTGCCGGACTACGGCGATGATTTGCTGCTGCGCCGCTTCAACTTCGCTGATCTTCACTGGCCCAAGGGCCTCCATGTCCTCGCGCAGCATCTCGGAGCCCCGCTGCGACATGGCTTGCAGGAAGTGATTCTTGAGCTGGTCGCTGGTACCTTTGAGGGCGATGGTGAGGATCTTGCGGTCGGCCTTGGACAGAACTTCCTTCATCGCCTCCGCCGAGAGCATGAGGAGGTCGTCGAATACGAACATCAGGTGGCGGATGGTGGCGCCGAGGCCGGAGTCGGTCTCGTCGATGGAATCGAGAATTTCCTTGCTTGTGCTCGAATCCAGGCGGTTGAACATTTCGGCCACCGCCCGGACGCCGCCATAAGCCTCGCGGCTGAACTCACCCAGCGCTTTGAGCTTCTGGCCGATGATGACGGCGATTTTCGAGATGATGTCGGGCGAGATCTGGTCCAGGTTCGCCATGCGCAAAGCGACGTCGGCGCGCATCCCCGCGGGGAGCGAAAACAGCAGATTGGCCGCGTGCCCGGGATTCAGGTGCGACAGCACCAGGGCGATGGTCTGGGGATGCTCGTTGTGGATGAACTTGGCGAGCTGCTGCGGATCGGCCTTCTGGAGAGCGTCGAAGCTCGCCTGCTCAGCCCCCAGGGCCTTGATGAGCCGGTCGAGCATACGCTTGCCCTGGTCGGGACCAAAGGCGTTCTGGAGCATTTTGCGGGCATAGTCGATGCCGCCCTTCAGCATGTAGGACTGGGCGACCGACATCTCGTAAAATTCCTCGAGCACGGATTCGGCGTCTTCTCCGCCGATCGAGCCGAGGCGGGCGATTTCCCGCCCGATGCGGTCGACCTCGTCGTCGCTCATGTGCTTGAGAATTTCCGCGCTGTGCTGGTCGCCGAGCAGGACGAGCAGGATCGCCGCCTTCCGGGCGCCCTTCATCTTGTTGGCGTGTGATTTCTCGGGCTGCTCCATGTTCGCCTGAGGGAATCGGGCTGGATCAACCGGCCGTGGCCGGTATCAGGCCTCTCCTTCCTGCATCCAGGTCCGAACCACTTGGGCCATCATGCCAGGATCTTTCTTCGCTTCCTCCGCAATGTGTTTCGCCAACACCTCCGTCTTTTTGGTCGACACAGGAGGCAGTTTCAATGTCTTCAGCATCTCCTGCGCCTGTTTCTCCCTCAGCGCCTGCTGCTCGGCCAGTTGGGCCTCGAACTCCTGACCGACCCGATCGGCCGGATCATGGTCGGACTGCGCCGAGTAAGCGGCCAGAGCCTGGCGGCCGGCGGCGGCCGGCAACTCGGCGGGCAAGGTGGCCCGGTCCTTTCCTCCCTTCCGGCGGAACAGCAGGAACGCGGCGCCGAGCCCTAGCAGCAGAACGGCTCCCGCGCCCGCGCCTAAGTATAAGGAGTTCTTTCCGGCCAGAAGATTCTCCAGCCACGGCGGCAGGCCGGTGGGTTTTGGCGCCGGTGTCACGTCGAGCTGCTCCGGATTCAGGGTGGACTCAAAAGGCAGGGCCTCGATCACGAGTTGGTCGCCGCGCTGGGCGTTGAAGCCGATCGCCGCCGCCACCAGGTCGTGGATGGACTTGAGCTTATCTGCCGAAGGCGCCTCCAGGATTCGCTTTGCTTTCGCCCCTGAACCCTGCCATCGGACTCCGTAATCCACCAGAACGGACACCGACAATCGTTTCAGCGTCCCTTGCGGCAAATGAATCCGGCGGACCACGCGGCTGGTTTCGAAGGCGATGTTTTCGGTGCGCCGGGAGGTGGGCGCGCGTCCGGTTGACGGCCGGGACACCGGCCGGGGCAGATTCGAAGGGGTGCCCGGGATACCGGCGGCGGAAGGCCCACCGCTGATATCCTCCGATTTTTGGGAGGAGGTCATCACCGAGCGGGTCGGATCGAAGGTTTCCTCGCTCTGATCGCCGCTCGAAAAGTCACATTCGGCCGAGACGCCGCTGCGGAACTTGCCGTCGCCGAGCAAAGGCGTCAACGTGGTGGCGATCTTGCCCGCCAGGTCGCGCTCGACGGCCTGCCGGTAATCGAGAGCGGCGCCGGAGGGCGCCGGGCTGTCGGGAGACTCCGGGGCCTTCGGATGGCTCAACAGATTGCCTCTCATGTCCACGACGCTGACGGCGTCCGGAGAAAGCCCCTCCACCGCGCTCGCTGTCAGATGACAGATGGCAACGACGTTCTGGGGTTCCAGGCGGACACCCGGATGCAGCTTCACCAGCACGCTGGCCTTGGCCGGCTCGCGCTCCTCGGTGAAGATGGATTCCTTGGGAAAGGTGATATGAACGCGGGCCTGCTCGACTCCGGAGATTGCCATCACAGAGCGCTCGAGCTCGCCCTCCAGGGCGCGGTGAAAGTTGATCTGCTCGGTGAAGTCGCTGGCGCCGAAGTTGGTCTTGTCGAAGATTTCGTAACCGATACGCCCGCTCTTGGGAATGCCCGCCGCGGCCAGGGTCAGCCTCAATTCGGCTACGCGGCTGGACGGCACGAGCACCGAAGTGCCGCCCTCGGCCAGCCGGTAATCGACTCCCGCCTCGCGAACCTTGGCCAGCACGGCGCCGGCATCGTCCGGAGCGAGGTCGGTGTAGAGCGGCCGGAAGTCCCGCTCGGTCTGCCAGTGAACCAGAGCGTAGACGGCAAGAATGGAGACCAGAGCCGAGGCAACAATGCTCACCTTCTGTTTCAGCGTCAGGCTGGCGAGCAGCCGTTTCAGTTGATCGAGGTCCATGGCTTGTGTACCGTCGCTGGCGCCGTCCGGTGAAATATCTCCGTCAGAGCTGCATCCTCATGACTTCCTGATAGGCCGAAATGACTTTGTTGCGCACCTGCATAAACATCTCAAAGGCGACCTCGGACTGGTGCAGGGAGAGTGCAACATGATGGATCTCCTCGCCCTGGCCGGAAAGGAATTTTGTCACCGCTTCGTGAGCGGTTTGATTCAGTTGCTCCACGCGGCCCGAGGCTTCGGTGAGGAGCGATTGGAAGCTTGCCGGCGCGCCGGCCGATCCGGCCGCGGCCGCCGAGCCCGCCGCGGCGGCAGCCGTCGAATCGACGGAGGCCAGCGCCGGAGGTTGGATCGGTGAAATCGGCATCGACATCGGTTGGCTCCCGGTCTCCCTCAGGCGCTGAGAAGCTGGATGGACTGGTTGATCATGTCCTTCAGAGCGGTGATCGCCGCGACATTGCCGTCGTAGCCGCGATTGGCGCTGACCAGATCCGCCATGTCTTCGGCCGGATTGATGTTCGGAAAGGAAACATAGCCGTCCTTATCCGCGTCCGGATGGCCCGGCATGTAGCGCTTCTCCGGCGGCCGCGCATCCTCGACCACATCGCTGGCGGCGACGCCCACCGACATGCCTTGAAGGGCGCTGGAAAACTCCTGCTCGAACTGCGGATCGCTGCTGAACACAACGTCCTTGCGCCGGTAGGGCCCGCCCGCGTCCGTCCGGGTGGTCTCGGAATTGGCGATATTCTGCACCAGCAGCTCGGCCCGGGTGCGTTGGGCGTCGAGCCCCGACGCGCTCACCGAAATCGCTCCAAATAAGCTCATTGCGGACTCCCGTCGTGAATCGCCATGCGTTTCATTTTGAGATGCGAGAGTTCCAAACTGGCAGCGACGCGGAACTTCAGCGCGTTTTCGGCCAGCAGCCGAGTCTCCCGCTCCAGGCTGACGTTGTTGCCGTCGTTGCGGGTGGTCAAGCCCGGGACTTCGACGACTTCCGGCGGCATTCCGTCCACATAATTCTGAAATTCCGCCTGAAAATTGATGTCTTTCGTCCGGTATCCCGGGGTGTCGATGTTGGCAAGATTCGACGCCACCAGGTTCTGCCGGACGCTCAGAAGGTCCATGAAGCGTTGGATTTGAGAAGTACTTGCGTCAACCATACGGCACTGCCTGATGCACGTGGCGTGCCAGAGTAAAAACCCGGCGGTCGGCAGCCCGGAAGCCGTGCTTCCCGATCCTCCGCCGGTTTCAATTTTGGCGGGCGGCGAAAAATTGCCGCTCTATTGTTGCCGGAAGAAATCGTCAATAGCGGCGCCCTGGGCCTGCCGCCGCGCCTGGCAGAGGTGAATGTCCTCAATCACCCCGGCATAAATGCGCGGCCCGCCGGTGAAGCGGTCCGCCTTGTTGGCGAAGAAATCCTCAAACTGTTTCCTCGACCCGTCGTCGCAGAAAACAGCGCCGACTCGCGCCAACTGGGCGCCGAACTCGAATCCGCCTCCCCGCGGCGCCCGCTCGACCAGGGCGTCGTAGTTGGCCTGAACAAACTCGAAGGGCAGGTGATCGGTTGCCCGGCTGCCCAGAGGGCCAAACAACAGAAAGGCCGTCTCCCTGAGATCAATATCGGAATGAATGAGCAGATCGAGAGCCGATTTCACGACCCCGGGGTCGCGAAATGATCCGAGGGCTCCTATGATCCTCTGGCGAAGCTGCCGGTCCTGGGTCTTGTTCAACTCCGCCAGCATGCGGTCAAACAAAGCGCGGTCTCCAAAGTGGGCGGCGGTGGACAGAACGCCGCCGAGCATATCGGCGTCCACGCCGCCCCGGTCGGTGAGCCACTGTCCGGCCAATCGGCTCGCCTCGGCCTTCAGCGCCGGATCCTGCCCTTCCCGGGCGACGAAGGGGACAAGGCCGGCCCGGGCGAGACGCGTTTCCGAGTCGTCACCCGGCGCCGCCTTCCAGCCGAGCTTCTCAGCGCGAGCCCCAAAACTGCTCCGCACAAACCGCGCAAAGTTGGGCTCGAGCGAGGGGTCCAGATACGGCTTCATGCTCTCCACCAGGGCCTGCGCTTGCGCCACAACCTGGCGTTCGGGGGAGCCGGCGAAGACGGGAACGGCTTTCAACGCTTCGGCGGGAGGAATTTCCCCGCCCTGAGCGAGCGACGACAGATCGTTCAGCAGCGTCCGCTGCTCTACCGGGCTCAGCATCCTCTGATCGGCGCCCAGGAGCTTGTCGATCAACCCTCCGCGGTAATCCACCACATAGTAGCCGGCGCCCTTGGCGTTGGCCACGACCGCCGCGGGACACGTCGTGGTCTTGGTGAGGGCGAAGGTCTTCTTCGGCTGATCAAGCAGAAAGCACTCCTCGGCCATCTCCGCGCCGGCGGGATACTTCACGCAAACCGGAACATCCCAACTCCGCGCGGCATCGCCCTGGGAGCCGAGAGGCAGCAGGCGCTTCTGGCTCAGCTCGAGCCGGGGCGCGCCGTCGCAATTCAACCCGGCGGTCACCAGGGGAACGCCCGGCTGCATCAGAAACGTGGTGAAGGCGCGGGTCAGCGCGGGCTCGCTGGCGACGCTGATCGAATCCAGGAAATCGTTGACCGAAGCGTTGCGGAACTCGTAGCGCCGCAGGTAGCTCCGCACGCCCTGCTGGAACTGGCCCTCGCCCACCCAGGACTCAAACATCCGGATCACCGCCGCGCCCTTCTGATACGTGATTCCGTCGAAGGCGTTGGAAATGTCGTCTTTGGCTTGAATCGGCTGCCGGATCTGCCTGGCCGAGACGAGCGTGTCCTGGTGCATGGCGCCGAATTTGCCGCCCAGATCCTCGAGCCGGCTGTCCCATTCCGGCTTCCAGGTGGCGATGACCTTGGACGAGGTCCAGGTGGCGAAGGCCTCATTGAGCCAGGTGTCGTCCCACCAGGCCAGCGTCACCAGGTCCCCGAACCACTGGTGAGCCATCTCATGCGCGGCGACACTGGCGCAGCGCCGGCGCCGGGCATCGGTGTCCACCGCCGGGTCGGCCAGAATCAGCGTCTGCGCATAGGTGATGAGCCCGGCGTTTTCCATCGCCCCGAAGCCGAAAGTCTGCGGGAGCGCCACGCTGTCCAGCTTGGCGTAGGGATAGGGAATCCCGAAATAGTTCTCGAGCTGGTCGAGCACGGGGCCGACCACCTGGGCCATATAGACCGCCTGGCCGGCTTTGCCCTTGGGGGCAATAATGCGGAGCGGCACGTGATTGCGGCCGGCGCGGCCGGCGTCCACGACGTCAAAAGGCCCAACGGCGAACGCCACCAGGTAGCTCGGCAGCGGTTTCGAAACCTCGAACTCGACCTTCTTCATGCCCGCCGCTTCGGGCGTCTCCGAGACCATGGGCGTGTTGGTGAATGCAAGATCGGATGAGGGCACGTGCAGCGTCAACTGCCAGGGCACCTTGAAGCCGGGTTCGTCAAAACAGGGAAAAGCGCGGCGGGCGTCGGTGGATTCAAACTGTGTGAACAGGTAGCGGTTCCCCGCGTCGCGGCCCTCGAAAACCCCGGCGCTGGCGCGGCGGCTGATCTCGCCGGTGTATTGTATGTCCAGCTTCGCCGGGCCCGCGGGCACCGGCGAGGCGGTTCGAAATCCGACAAAGTCGGTGCCGCCGGGAACCACTTCCGCCGGCTGCTTCGTGCCGCCGGCCTCGATCGACGCCTGCTTCACTTTGATCCCCAGCGCGTTCAGCCAGAGCAGCGACAGCGGCTCCTTGAGGACCACGTCGATGTGAATCTCGCCGGAAAACGATGTCTCACCCGGCGAGAGCGTGAGGTCGGCCGCGTAGTGCGTGGGCCGCGCCGCGTCGCCCAAGCGGAGCGTCGGAGGCGCCTCCGATGCCGCCCAGGCGACAGTGGCGAGAAGAAAAGAAAGAAAAGAAATATGCCGCATCTCGAATCAGGATAACTCCCGCGGCGCGGCCTCCGTGCGCCGGAACGCGCGCGGCGCACCCGGCCTCAGCGGACCCAGGAGCTGTCGATGTCTTTCAGCTCGGTATCCTTCAGCACCGCCATCGTGACCACGACGAACGTGAAGACCTCGGTCCCCGGCTCCAGATGCCCGCCCAGCGCCTTGCCCGGCTGCGCCAGCGTCATGTGAGCGTGGATGCGCCCGTCGATGACGTAGCCGTTCATCGATACCAGGTCGCACGGCGCGGTCGGATCCCGCTCAAAAATGTCGCGGGCGGGAAACGTGCGGTTTCCGACCTGATGGATGTGATACCCGCGGACCGAGCCCAGGCCGGCCAGAATGACGGCATTCTGGATATTCTCCTGCTTCACCATTTTCTGCAGCCCCGCCAGCACGTCGGTCTTGTACTTGAAACGGAAGATCACCAGCCGGTCCAGGTGCGCCGGGATCGCCATGACATCGGGAACCTGGTCGCTGTTGGGCCGGGAATCGGCGGCCGGATCGGGCGCCGGATGGACGAGGGTGTGCCGCGTTTCCTGGCCGTACAGCAGCGCGGCGGAGGCGAGGAGGAACAGTAGCTTCATGTTTTGTTTTCCTTTCGTTCCTCATCATTGTGAACCACGCGGCCCCGGCGCCGGGGCCGTGTTACCCGTCCGCGGCGGGCGAGACGCCCGGACCCGGTCCGCCCATCCCCTGCCCACGACGCCCCTTGGCGGCGGCGTCCGGGCGCGATACCATGAAAGGAGGCAGGCTTTCTCATGATTCCCCGGCCCTCCAACGCCCGTCCTTCGCTGTTCGGCGCCGACTAGTTCCCCGCCCCCGCAACCTTCGTCCATCCACTCAGCCGGTTGTTTGTCCCAGGAGATTTCAGATGCTTACCAGTGAAGCGGTCCGTCCGGATCTGCCCCATATTTCCACTTCCCTGCCCGGCCCGAAAGCCCGGTCGGTAATCGAGCGCGACGCCGCCGTGCTGTCGCCTTCCTACACCCGCGGATACCCGCTCGTGGCCGCCCGCGGCGAGGGAGCCATCGTCGAGGATGTCGACGGCAATCGCTTTCTCGATTTCAACGCCGGAATCGCCGTCGTCGCCGCCGGCCACTGCCATCCGAAGGTGGTAAAGGCGATACAGGACCAGGCCGCCCGCCTGATCCACATGTCGGGCACCGATTTTTACTACGAAAACATGGTCACCCTCGCCGAGAAACTGGCGTCCATCGTACCGGGCGGCGGACCTCGGCGCGTGTACTTCGGCAACTCGGGCACCGAGGCCGTCGAGGCGGCCATGAAAATGGCCCGCTATCATACAGGCCGCGACAAGTTCATCGCCTTTCTCGGAGCCTTCCATGGGCGCACGCTCGGCTCGCTTTCGCTCACCGCGAGCAAGTCCGTTCAACGCCAGCACTTCGGCCCGCTGGTGCCGGGCGTCCAGCATCTCTCTTATCCTTACTGCTACCGCTGCCCGGTGAACCAGCGCGTGGAGACCTGCAAGGTGGAGTGCCTGCTGCAGGCCGAGCAGCTTTTCAAAACCATTCTTCCCGCCGAGGAAGTTGCGGCCATCGTGCTCGAGCCGATCCAGGGCGAAGGCGGCTACGTGGTGCCGCCGCGCAAGTTCTTCGACGAACTGCAGGCGCTCGCCCGGCGCCACGGCCTGCTGCTGATCGCCGACGAGGTGCAGAGCGGCATGGGGCGCACGGGCAAGATGTGGGCCTCGCAGCATTTCGACTTCACTCCCGACATCATCACCATCGCCAAGGGGATCGCCAGCGGCATGCCGCTCAGCGCCACCGTGGCGCGCGCCGGCGTGATGGAGTGGAAGCCGGGCGCGCACGCCTCCACCTTCGGAGGCAACCCGGTAGCCGTCGCCGCCTCTCTGGCCACCATCGAGCTGCTCGAAGAAACGCTGGTGGAAAACGCCGCCCGCATCGGCGCCCACATCCTGGGCCGCATTGCCGACTGGCCCTCCCGCTTCCCCCATGTCGGCGACGTGCGCGGGCGCGGGCTCATGATCGGCATCGAGTTTGTGCGCGACGCCCAGAGCCGGGAACGCGCTCCCGAAATCCGGAACCGCGTCGAGCAACTGGCCTTCGAGCGCGGACTCCTGGTGTTGGGCGCGGGCCAGAATTCGATGCGCCTGTGCCCGCCGCTCGTTGTCAGCCGGGACCAGGCTGACTTCGCGGTGGATACACTGGAGCAATGTCTCAAGCTCGCCCACCAGGGCTAGCGCCGCCTGCGGCGAGGGTTCTCGACGTCGGATGCGGCATCAACAAGTTCCCCGGGGCCGTCGGAATCGACCGCAGCCCCGGGGTCAGCGCCGACGTTCTCTGCGACCTCGACCATTTTCCCTATCCGTTTCGCGACGCCTCGTTCTCCCAGGTCCGGGCCATTCACGTCATCGAGCACGTTGCCGACGTCATCCGGACGATGGAGGAATTTCACCGCCTGTTGGCGCCCGGCGGGCGGGTTGTGCTGGCGACTCCGCATTACACCGACTTCAGCTCGTTTTGCGACCCGACCCACCGCTGGCACCTGAACAGCTTTTCTTTCCGGTATTTTGGCGAAAATCACGCCGGTTTCGCCTATTATTCCCGCTGCCGCTTCCGCGAGATTTCCGTTCACCTCCGGCTACTAGCCTTCTGGCGATGGTTGGGTTTCGAATTTCTGGTGAACCGGTTCCCGCGCTTCCGGCGGTTTTGGGAGTACTACCTCTGCTTCGTGGTCAGGGGCAAGGTAATGGAGTTCGAGTTCGAGGCAGT
>DAIDHC010000089.1 GCA_027452065.1 Bryobacterales bacterium | reverse complement strand
AACTTGGTAGCGCTAACGGGAATCGAACCCGTATTTAAGCCTTGAGAGGGCTCCGTCCTAACCGTTAGACGATAGCGCCACGCGTCGTGCCAACTCCTCTTATCTTATCAAGCCCGTCACCCCGAACGAAACCCTCGTCCCGCCCTCGCGTGCTATCCTCATCTTGACCGCCGTCGGCCCACCGCCGCTCCGGCCGGCCACAAGAAGCCAACGCGGCCGGTCCCGCCGGTCCTCCAGGCCCCGCCGTCAGCCCGAATGCGATTCGCCGCTCCATCGCTGCTCCTGATTTTCTCCTCCTTGCTTGTCCTTGCCCAGGAGCCCAACCCCATCGCCGCCCTCTACGCCCAGGGCGGGGAAGCGCTGCAGCGCGGCGACCTCCCCGCCGCCGAGCGCGCCTTCCGTGCCATCCTCGCCGCCTCTCCCAACGACGTCGGCGCCCACGCCAATCTCGGCGTCGTCTTCATGCGCCGCCGCGACTGGCCCCACGCCCTCGCCGAGCTCTCCGCCGCCCAAACCCTCGCCCCCGCCGCCCCCGGCATCCGCCTCAACATCGGCCTTGTCTATTTCCGCCAGGGCGCCTACGCCAAGGCCATCCCCGCCTTCGAATCCGTCGTTCGCGATCAACCCTCTTCCCTCCAGGCCCGCCAGCTCCTCGGCCTCTCCTATTTCCTCGATCAGCGCTACGCCGACGCCACTCCTATGCTCGAAAGCGTCTGGCCCGATGCCAACTCCGATCTCAATTACCTCTACGTTCTCGCCATCGCCGCCGGCAAAACCGGCCGCCCCGACCTCGAAGAAAAAGCCACCGTCCGCCTCATCGACCTCGGCAAGAACTCCGCCCGCCTCCATCTCATCCTCGGCAAAGCCTGGCTCGCCCGCGGCGACGACGACAAAGCGCTCGACGAGCTCTCCCAGGCCGCCCGCCTTGACCCCAAGCTCCCCTTCGTCCACTACAACCTCGGCCTGCTCTATAAACGCCGCCGCGCCCTCGATCAGGCCAAGGCCGAATTCCTCGCCGACAGCGCCCTCGAACCCTCCGTCCCTTACAACTACGACGAGCTCGGCGCCGTCTGCTCCTTACTCGGCCAGAACGCCGACGCCCGCTCCTATTTTCATCGCGCCCTCTCGCTCGAGCCCAGCCTTGCCTCTTCCTGGTACGGCCTCGGAAAACTCGACAAACAGGACCAGCGCTATCCCCAAGCCCTCGACGCTCTCAACCGCGCCTCCCGCCTCGACCCCTCCAGCGCCAGCGTCCACTATCTCAAAGCCCAGGTCCTCGCCGCCCTCGGCCGCAAACAGGAGGCCTCCGCCGAGCTCGCCCAGATGCGCAAACTTCAGCAAGCCACCGCCGACCGCCTCGAAGAACAGGTCAGCGGCAAGCGCTACCAGGATCCCCAGCTCAACGCCGCGCCCTGATCGCTCACCTGTGGCCCAGGTCCCGCGCCGCCGGCAGGCTCGTCGCGCTCCAACCTCCGCCCAGCGCCTTGATCAACAGCACCGACGCGTCAAACCTCCGCCGCCGGATGTCCACGTCGTTGCGCTCGTTCGATAGCGCCACCGTCTGCGCCGTGATCACCTGCAGATAGTTGTCCACCCCTCCGCGGTACCGGTTCGTGAACAGCCGCAGCGATTCCCGCGCCGCCTCCACCGCTTCCCTCTGCTGGCCCGCCTCCCGCTGCAATATCCGCAGCGCCGCCAGGTTGTCCTCCACTTCCTGAAACGCCCCGAGCACGCTCTGCCGGTAGTTTGCCACCGTCTCGTCGTACGCCGCCACCGCCGCATCTGACCCCGCCCGCCGCCGCCCCGCGTCGAACAATACCTCCAGCATCCCCGGCCCCACAGCCCAAAACCGGCTCGGCCATTCGAACCAGTTCAGCAGCGACGACCCCTCCAGCCCCACCAACGCTCCCAGCGTCACCGTCGGATAAAACGCCGCCTTCGCAATCCCGATCTGCTCGTTCGCCTCCGCCACCCGCCGCTCGGCCGCCGCAATGTCCGGCCGTCTCTCCAGCAACAGCGACGGCACCCCCGCCGGCACCATCGGCGGTTCCCCGTCCAGCGCGTCCGCCGCCACCTGCAATCCCTCCGGCGCCCGCCCCGCCAGCACCGCGATCGCATGTTCATACTGCGCCCGCTGCACCGCCACGTCCGTGTCCTGCGCCCTCGCCGTGTCTAACTGCGTCTGCGCCTGCGCCACATCCGACTTCGGCGACGCCCCTCCTTCAAACCGGTTCTGCGTCAACCGCACCGCGTCCTCGTACGACTTCACCGTGTCGTCCAACAGCTTCTGCTGCGCATCGGCCGCCCGCAGCTCGAAATAGTCGAAGGCCAGCTCCGCCTGCAGGCTCAGCGTCGCCGTCTGCAGGTCCGCCGCCGTCGCCTGCGCCTCCTCTGCCGACGCTGTCACCGTCCGCCTCACCCTCCCCCAGAAATCCACTTCATAGGAAACGTCGAATGGCAGCACGAAATCCCCGCTGGACCCGCTCGATATCGCAAACGGCCGGTGCGCCGAGTTCCGCACCGTGCTGATCTGCGGCCCCGTCGCTATCGTCGGATACAGCGACGCCCGGTTGAACTGCACCAGCGCCCGCGCCTGCCGGAACCGCGCCTCCGCCGCCTTCAGAGTCTCGTTGTGCAGCGGCACTTCCTGCTCCAGCGCGTCCAGTTGCTTATCCCCGAACGCCTCCCACCACCGCTCGCGCCCCGCCTGGTCCGACGGCTCCGCCACCTTCCACTGCCCCGCGCCCGCTTCCGGCTGCGCCCCCGGCTCCCGGTATGCCGCCGGTGCCGCCGCCGCCGGCCTGTTGTATCGCGGCCCCACCATGCACCCGGTCATCGTCAACGCTATCGCGCACCATCCGGCCGGGCCCCGCGCCCTCACCGCCCCGCTCCTCCTCCGCCGCCGCGGTTCACCCGCACCGCCGCCCCCTCGGCCAGCGAGTCCGCCGGATCCAGAATCACCTCGTCCTCCGGCCCCAGCCCGCTCACTACCTCCACAAAGCTCCCGTAATCCCTCCCGATCGTCACCGCCGCCAGCTCCACCTTCCCGTCCCTCACCCGCCCCACCCGCAGCCCCTCCGACCGGAACAGCAGCGTGTTCGCCGGCACCGTCACCGACTGCTCCGCCTTCGGCATTTTCAGATGCACCGACACATACGCCCCCGGCAGCAGTTGCCCCGTCGGATTGTCCACGTCCACTTCCGTCAACAGCGTCCGCGACGTCGCACTGATCGATTTCGACGTCCGCACCAGCGTCCCGTGAAACTTCTGGTTCGGAAACTCGTCCAGCGTCAGATACGCCTCCGCCCCCGTCACCGCCGCCCGCGAATAGTTCTCCGGCACTTCCACATACACCCTCAGCGTCCCGATCGCCGCCATGTGAAACAACTGCTGGCCCTGGCCGCTCGCCCCGGCGTTGATCAAATATCCGATATCGGTGTTCCGCGCCGTCACAATCCCGTCAAACGGCGCGTACACTTTCTCGAAGCTCTGCAGCTCCTCCAGCCGCCTCACGTTCGCCAGCGCCGAATCCACAGCCGCCTTTTTCGCCCCCAGGTTGCTCACCGCCTGGTCGGTCTCCTGCTTGGATACCGAGTCCGACTTCAGCAGAAACTGCCAACGGTCGGCCGTGATCCGCGCCAGCGATAGATCCGCCCGCGCCGACTCCAGTTGCGCCCGCGCCTGCTCGAGCTGCTTGTCCACCTCCGGTGTCTCGATGTCGGCCAGCAGCGCCCCCTTCTTTACGCTCGCCCCGATGTCGTAATACCACCGCACCAGGTACCCGTTCGTCCTCGCGTAAATCGGCGAATCGATGAATGCCTGCGTGTTGCCCGGTAGCACGACCTCCTGCGCCGGCGGCGTCAGCTTCGGATGCACCACGTTCACAAACGGCTCGGCCGCTTCCATCGTCGCTGTCCGCAGCTCCGCCCCCGCCTCGGTCCGCGCCCGGATCCCGTTCCGGATCAGCCACGCCAGCCCCACCGCGGCCGCCGCCAGCACCACCGCCGCCGCCAGCCTCCGGCCCCATCGCGGCCTCGCCCGCTCCCCCCCGCGCGCTTCCGCCTCGATCGGCGCCGTGCTCTTGCTTTCGCTCTCTATCATTTCGCCCGTAGCGGAGCCGCGTCACGCCCGTGCCGCCGCTCCGGTCCCGCTTCCGCATTCTTCCGGTGCAGCAGAGCGAATACCGACGGCACAAATACCAGCGTCGCTACCGTCGCCAACATCAGCCCGCCGATCACTGCCCGCCCCAGCGGCGCGTTCTGCTCTCCGCCTTCTCCCAACCCCGTCGCCATCGGGATCATGCCGATGATCATCGCGATCGCCGTCATCAACACCGGCCGGAACCGCGTCGCCCCCGCCTCGATCGCCGCCTCCAGCGGATCCCCGTTCTCCGCCAGCCGCTCCTTGGCGAACGCCACCACCAGAATGCTGTTCGCCGTCGCCACCCCCATGCACATGATCGCCCCCATCAGCGCCGGCACGCTCAGCGTCGTCCGCGTCGCGAACAGGAACAAGATGATCCCCGCAAGCGCCGCCGGTAGCCCCGAAACAATGATGAATGGATCCAGCCAGGATTGGAAATTCACAACAATCAGTAGATAAACCAGAATAACGGAAAATCCCAGCCCGCTCAGCAACCCCGCATACGACTCCCGCATCGTCGCAATCTGCCCTCGCACCGTCACGAAGCTTCCCCGCGGCAGCGTCTTCCGGTTCTCGTCCACAATCCGGTTCACGTCCCGGCTCACCGCTCCCAGGTCCCGGTCCTGCACCGACCCGTAAATGTCGATCACCCTCCGGATGTTGTAGTGGTTCACCACCTGCATCTCGTTCGCCCGCCGGATCCTCGCCACGTTCGCCAGAATCCCCGGCCTCCTCGCCCCCGCTCCCGAGATCGGTGTGTTCTCCAGGTCCTGCAGCGACTGGATGTCGTACTGCGGCGTCTGCGCCACCAGGCTGTAGTTCACGCCGTTATTCCAGTTCAGAAAAAACATCGGCGTCACCTGAAAGCTCCCGCTTAGCGAGTTCAGCACGCTGTTGGCAACGTCCCGCTCCGTGTAGCCCCCTTGCGCCGCTTTCGTCCGGTCCACCTGGATCTCGAACATCGGGTAATCGAAGGCCTGCTGGATCCGCGCGTCCACCGCTCCGGGTGCTCTTCGCAACTGCGTCAGGATCCGCGACGCCACCCGCCGGTTCCCGTCCATGTCCGTTCCCTCGATCTGAATATCGATCGGCGACGGCAGCCCGAAATTCAAAATCTGCGTCACGATATCGGCCGGCAGAAAGTAAAACATCACCCCCGGATACTCCTTCGACAGGCTCGCCCGCAGCCGCTTGACGTAATCCACCGTCGGCCGATGCTCCCGCGTCAGCGACACCATGATGTCGGCGTCGCCCGCCCCGATCAGCCCCGACGTCGTGTGGATGTAGTTGAACGGGCTATAAGGCAGCCCGATGTTGTCCAGAATATTGTCCACCTCCGCCGCCGGCACCGCCCGCCGGATCGAACCCTCCACCAGATCGCACAGCCGCGCCGTCTCCTCGATCCTCGTCCCCGTCTTCGCCCTCAGGTGAAGAATAAATTGTCCGCTGTCGCTGCTGGGGAAGAAGTCCTGCCCCAGCCACGGCGCCAGTAGCGCGCTCGACGCGCACAGGCCCAAAAACACCGGCACGAACACCTTCCGCCTGTGCACCAGCGTCGTCAGCAGAAGCTGGTAGTTCAGCCGCAGCCGCTCGAATCCCCGCTCAAACGCCCGCTGGAACATTTTCAGCGGATTCCGTGTCCGCCCGTGCTCCTTCGCCCGCAGCAGATACATCGCCAGCGTCGGCACCAGCGTCCTCGACAGCACATACGACGCCAGCATCGCGAATACGATCGCCTCCGCCAGCGGCACGAACAGGAACCGCGCCACGCCGCTCAGAAAGAACATCGGGATAAAAACAATGCAGATGCACAGCGTCGACACCAGCGCCGGCAGCGCGATCTGCGCCGCCCCTTCGAGAATGCTCCGGTTCAGCTCGTGCCCTTCCTCCAGGTACCGCTCGATGTTCTCAATCGTCACCGTCGCGTCGTCCACCAGAATCCCAACCGCCAGCGCCAGCCCCCCCAGCGTCATGATGTTGATCGTCTCGCCCATGAATCCCAGCACGATCAACGACGTCAGAATCGACAGCGGGATCGACACCGCGATAATCAGCGTGCTCCGCCAGCTCCCCAGGAACAGCAGAATCATCAGCCCCGTCAAACACGCCGCGATCACCGCCTCCCGGATCACCCCGTTCACCGCCGCCCGCACAAATATCGATTGGTCCGCCAACAGCGTGATCCGCAACTGCGGCGGCAGCGTCTGCCTCACCCTCGGCAGCAGCCGCTTCACCCCGTCCACCACGTCGATCGTCGACGCATCGCCCCCTTTCACCACTGTCACCAGCACGCCCCGCCGCCCGTCCTGCCTCACAACATTGGTCTGCGGCGAAAACCCGTCGCTCACCTGCGCTACGTCCTTCAGATATATCGTCGCGTCCCCGCTCTGCTTCACCGGCAGATCGTTCAGCTCCGCCACCGTCCGCGGGCTCGCGTTCAGCCGCACGTCGTACTCAAACTGGTCGATCTTCGCCGTCCCCGACGGCAGAATCACGTTCTGCAGCCCCGCCGCCAGCAGCACGTCCTGCGGCGACAGCCCCTTGGATTGCAGCAGCCGCGGGTTCAGGTTGATCAGTACTTCCCTCTGCTTGCCTCCGTAAGGATTCGGCAGCATCGCCCCCCGCACCGAAACCAGTTGCGGCCGCAGAAAATTCGCCGACAGGTCGTTCAACTGCTGCTCCGATAGCCCGTGCCCGCTGATCCCCATCTGCAAAATCGGCACGCTCGCCGCGCTGTAGTTGATGATCTCCGGCGGCACCGTCCCCGGCGGCAGTTGCTTCAACGCATACTGCGACACCGCCGTCACCTGCGCGTTCGCCGTGTCCAGGCTCGCCCCCGGCTGCAGAAACACCTTCACGATCGCCTGCCCGCTCACTGTCGTCGACTCGATGTGCTCGATGTTGTCCACCAGCCCGTTAATCGCCCGCTCGTACAGGCTCGTCAGCCGCCCCTCCATCTCCTCCGCGTTCAGCCCGTTGTACTGCCACGCCACCCCGATCACCGGAATGTTGATGTTCGGAAAAATGTCCGTCGGCGTCCGCAGAATCACCACCGGGCTCAAAATCAGAATCAGCAGCGCCAGCACGATAAACGTGTACGGCCGTTCGAGCGCAACCTTAACAATCCACATCGTGAATTTTTAGAGTACCCGGAACACTACCACCAGCACCACTCCCTCCACTCCCAACCGCGCTACATTACTTACCAGTGCCCCTCGCGGAACCCTTTGCGCCCGCCCCGCCCCTCTATCTCCAGCGCGTCCCCGCTCCTCCGCTCAATCTCTTCATCGCCTCCCTCTGGTTCTGCCGCCGCCCGCCCGAGCCCCTCCGCCTCGAGCGTGTCCTCCCCAACGCGTCCCCCCAAATTATCTTCAACCTCAATGAAGACCGCACCCGCACCTATCTCCCCGAGGCCGGGTTCCGCTGCCAAACCACCTCCTCCGGCGCCGTCTTCTCCGGCCTCCGCCCCCGCTACTCCATCATCGACACCCTCGAACAGGAGCACGCCGCCGGCATCGCCTTTCGCCCCGGCGGCCCGCTCGCTTTTTTCCCCCTCCCCGCTCACGAACTCCCCGCCGCCGATGTCCCCCTCAGCCTCCTCTGGGGCCGCGCCGCCTCCGAGCTCCGCGACCGCCTCCTCGCCGCCCTTACTCCCACCGCCCTCCTCGATACGCTCGAAGCTTTCCTCGCCGCCCGCTGCCTTCTCTTCCACCCGCACCCCGCCGTCGCCCTCGCCTTCGATGCCTTCGCCCGTCCGGATGGAGCCCCCGCCGTATCGGCCGTCGCCTCCCTCGCCGGCCTCAGCCCCAAGCGCTTCATCGAGCGCTTCAAGGCCGCCGCCGGTCTCCCGCCCAAACAGTACTGCCGCATCCTCCGCTTCCGCCGCGTCCTCCACCTCGCCGCCTCCGGCCGCCCACTCGACTGGACCCGCATCGCCCTCGACTGCGGCTACTTCGATCAGCCCCACTTCATCCACGACTTCCGCGCCTTCTCCGGCATCACCCCAACCGCCTACGGCGCCGCCCGCACCCAATTCCTCTCCCACGTCAAATTTCTACAATCCAATTCCCCCGTTTCGTGACATCATCCCCTCATGGCCGACACGCCCAGCACCTACCGCTCCGTCACTCCCTATCTCATCGTCCCCGACGCCAGCGCCGAACTGGTATTCCTCAAAGTCGCCTTCGGCGCCGTCGAAACCGTTTGCCATCGCGGCCCCGATAATGCCGTCATGCACGCCGAACTCACCATCGGCGACTCGCTCATCATGCTGGGCCAGGCCAGCGGCCAGTGGAAGGCCCTCCCCGCCTCGCTCTACCTTTGGGTCCCCGATGTCGATTCGGTTTATGCCCGCGCCCTCGCCGCCGGCGCCGCTTCCCTCACCGCCCCCGAAGACAAGCCCTACGGCCATCGCAACGCCGGCGTCGCCGATTCCTGCGGCATCACCTGGTGGATCGGCTCGCCCGTAAAGTAGCCGCCCGCCGCCCCGCGCCCACGACGATCGCCGCATGGATCGCCACCGCCGCGCCCAGCCCTGCCGCGTGCTGCTCCATGCCCACTCCCGGCCGCGCCCCGATCGCCGCCAGCGCCGCCCCTCCCGCCGGCACAAACAACACGATCGCTGTCCACAGTCCCGGGTTGTACCTCCGCTTCGCCGCCCCGGCCGCGATGTGTACCACCGCGTTCACCAGCACCAGGTACACCATCGCCAGCCCCCACCCCGCTCCCCAAATCCACCCCGCGTACACCGACGCCACGCCCACGCCCCACACGCCCGGAATGTTGATCCACAAAATCGCCGCCTCGTCCAGCGCCTCCGCTCCTCCAAATACCTCCCGGTTCACGAACCTCCGGAACCGGTCCCGGTCATGCTCCTCCACCTGGTGAATCATGTAAACCGGCAGCAGCAGAAACGTCAGCACCACGGCGCGATCCCACGTCATCACCAATGCCGGTATCAACAGCAACAGCAGCACCCCCGCGCACAGCGCCGCCCCCACCCACTGCGGATACAACCATCGCACGGCTCTCCCCGTCATCGGCGCGTTTCTCCCCGCGCCGTTTATCCGGCCTGCGGCGGCGGCGCGGCGGGCGGCTGGGAGGCCCGGCTCAGGCGGCGGAGAATCGGGATCGCCGCGGCAATCGCCGCCAGGACAAAGAGAAAGTGAAGCACCGCGACGATCGCAATCGCCGGTGGATGATGTTCCACCCACTCCATCCAGTCGAGAACCGCCGAACCGGCGAGAGCGAGGAGAAGTTTACGGGCCGGCCACAATCTTCCCCACACTCCGCCCCGGCTGCGGCCGGACGTGTCCCAAACAAGATTGGACCAAATCCATCGAGTGACGGCGCGGACGATCGGCTCGGACATGGGAGAAGCCTATCACGCCCGCCCGCGGCCCGGCACGCCTCAGTACAACGAAGGACGCGGGGAGCCCCCGAGCAGCGACGAGTTCATCGACGCGATGGTGTGCGTGCCTTCGTGGCCGCCCCAGCAGAACAGAAGGTAAACCAGCGGGAATCCCCCGGCGCGCAGAGTCAGCCCGGCCGAGTACGTGTGCGCCAGGTGGGTGAAGTCGAGGTCGGACGGCTTGAGCCCCACCTTGCCTTCGTCCAGCATCAGGCTGGCTCCGAACGGCCCCCAGATCGAGTGCTCGAAGCTGGCGCGCAGCAGAAGCAGGTTCGGAGCGCGAAAGCGATAATCCGGATAGCTCGCCAGTAGCGGGTTGCCGTTGATGTCCGAACCGCCGAGCGTCGGCTGGAAGAAGAACGGGACAACATGACCGGACGGAACCAGGGAATCGACGAGCAGAAGACGCAACCCGAAGCTGCCCTCCAGGTTGCGCGATGCGCCGGGCGGGGCGGCGGGTACTAGCGGCGGGCAGGCGCGTCTGGGATCGGCCACCGACGCCGAACATTCGTCCGGTCCGTTGAAATCGCGCGGCTCCGCCGGCCGGGACGCGCGGTAAAGCGGAAACCGGTGGTCCATGTCGGCGGTGAAGCGGTTGAAGGAGAACGTCGAGTTGGGCGCGACGAATTCCTGAAAGGCCGCCCGATAGTTGAGCTGTACGAATCCGTGCGCCATCGTCGGGCGCAGTCGAATGCCCTGGCCAAGCTGAAAAAAAGCCGGCTGCGCGCCAAGGCCCGGCGCCGCCGTGGGCGGGAACATCTCTCCAATCGAACCGCTGCCGCCGGCTTCCCGCAGTGACGTGAAGCGCCCGTTGGCTTCGCCGTAGAATGACAGGTTCAGTCGCTGGACAATCGGCCACACCACGTTCGCGCCGGCAATCGATTCCGTCATGCCGTAGTAGGAGCGCGACGATTCCTGGCTCGCCGGACCCAGCCCGTAGAACAAAAGCTGGTTCAGCGAAGTGGATTCGGCGTAGAGATGAAACACCAGTTGCTCGCCGGGTCGAATCCTTTCCCTCTTCGGCCCCTCCGAAGCCGGCGCACTGCCCCCCGGTGTTACCACAATCTCGTGTTTCGGCGTCCACACCGACGTCATGTAGGCGCCCGCCCGCCACGATGCGTTGGATGAGGCAACGGCATCGACGTCCCAGCTATGCCGCCAGTTCGTAGTCGTGAGGTGCGACACAAAGGCCAGCCCGGCGCCAAAGCCATTCTGCGGCGCGAGGCTGCCGAGAGCGATATGCAGCGGATGATCGGTGAACAGCGTTTGCGCGCACGATGCAAAGGTGGCGAAGCTGGCGCAGTTGTCCGAAAAACGGGTCCCTTCCCCGCGGAAATCCGCCTGCAGTAGGGACTCCTGCGCGAGCGCGCTCATCGATGCGCATAACACGGCCGCTGCCAGCGCGCGTTTCATGGCAGTGGCTCGCTGCGGCCCGCGGCCGCGGTCTGCGGGTGAAGCACGGCCATCATCTTCCGCAGGTACTCGGCGGCCTGCGCCTCGGTGCGGATCGCGCCCAGCGGGATCCCCGTTTTCTGATGTTTCGGAAGCCGCCGCTCGATCTTCTTAAAATGCCGCACCTGGTGAAGCAGCAGCGCATTCTTCTTGAGTGGCCGGTGCGGGTTAAACGCACCGGGCTCGGGGCGGGGAACGCGGATGACATGAGTGGGAGTGGCCATGGGGAAAGCTCCTAATCGATGTGGAATGCCGGGATATCGGACATCGGACGCAGAGTATCGCCGAGAAGCGAGAGAAACGTGGGGGCCGCTTTCTCCCGCGGGCTCCGGTTTTCAAAGGCGCCGAGGAAGTGTTCGGTCACGGTCGCCGGAATGGAGGCGTGCTCAAAAGCCCTCCCGTTTACCGGATCCTCGGGGCCGGCCACCACCGTCGCCCGCGCAATCCACGGCGACACCAGAATCGCCGGCACTCGCACGCCAAGGCGGTCGAACTGGAACGGCGCTCCCGTGCCTGTGGCCGAGGCCGGCGCGGCGCATCCGTCGGGAGTGCAGGCCGGCGGAGGAACGTGGTCGTATATGCCGCCGTGCTCGTCGTAGACGATCAGCAGCGCGGTAGAGGTCCACAGGTTTGGGTTTTGCTGAATCGCGCTGTAGACCGAGGCGATGAATATCTCCCCCTGCTGGACGTTGTGATCCGGATGCTGGTCGGAGGCGAGCAGTTCTGCGCCGTCTTCGGCTTCATGATCGGTGTAGTTGGGCTCAATGAAGCTGTAGTCGGGCAGCGTGCCGCGCCCACAGTCTTCCAGGAACTGGTCGAACGTGCCGAAAACGGCTGGCTGGCGCGAAAGTAGATTGACCACTTCCATCGTTGAGCTCGCCGGATCGAAGTAGTAGAGTTTCGTGGTCCTCCCGCCGTTGAGCAGCCTGTCGTAGACGCTGAGATACGGCGGCCGGACGACGAACGGGTCCATTGTCACGCTGCCGAACGAGGTGCCGTAGTGAGCGAAGGCGCGGTTGCAGATCGTCGGACCGGGGATGGAGGAAAACCAGCCGTTGAACACGGCAAAGCTCCGGGCAAGGCTGGTCAGCACGGGCAGGGAATCAGGAGCGAAGTAGTACATGATCTTCCGCGAGTGCGTAACGTCCCGCCGCTGATCCCAGTACGATTTGACGAACCCCTGCATAGACGGCACGCGGCTCGATGCCCCGTCGAAAATCTGTTTGTCCACCGCGGCGAAGTGATGGTCCGGATCCGGGTCAAGCTGGCTCTGAAAGGCGGCGTTCGGCAGCACGGGCGCGGGCTCGCCGTTGGTGTCGGGATTGGTCTCAGCTCCGGTGAGACCATTGATCCGTGAATCCAGAGCCTTGAGGCCTCCCAGCATGTGATCGAAGGAGCGGTTCTCCATCATGAGAACCACGATGTGTTTGAGGTTGTCCAGTCCTGCGGGCATAGTTTGACCTTGCGGCGCCGGAAAGTCGCGAGAAACGCGGGGAAGCGACTCCGGCCGTCGGATGATGATGAAACTCGCGCGAAAAGTGTTTCACTCCCCCGCGGCCCGGCGCTCGCGTGCGCGGGCTCCGGATCGCGTATCGTGAAAAGCGTCTATGGAATCGCTCGAAGAATTGTTCGGTGGCATCGATATCTATCTGTTCGATCAACTCCTGCGCGGCCGGATTGCTGCCGGTCACCGGATTGTCGACGCCGGCTGCGGCTTCGGACGCAACCTCGTGTATCTGCTGCGGTCCGGTTACGAAGTCTACGGCGTGGACACGGACCCCGAGGCGGTGGCCTATGTCCGCCGAACCGCGGCCACGCTGGCGCCCGGCCGGGAAGCGAACTTCCGCGTCGCCCCAGTCGAGGCGATGGGCTTTCCCGACGCCTTCGCCGATGTCGTCATCTGCAACACCGTGCTGCATCTTGCCCGCGACGAAGAGCAGTTCCGGGCCATGTTGTCCGGCTGCTGGCGCGTGCTGAAGCCGGGCGGCCTGTTCTTCTCCCGCCTCGCGTCGCTCGAAGGAATGGAGGGCCGCTTCCAGCACGTGGCCGGCCGCCGGTACGTCCTCCTCGACGGGACCGAGCGCTTTCTCGTCGACGAGAAGATGTTGATGGAAATGACGGCGGAACTCGGCGCAAGGCTCGCCGACCCTCTGAAGACCACCATCGTTCACGGCCAGCGCAGCATGACCACCTGGGTGCTGCGGAAGAACGAATAAAAAAAGGGCAGGCGCGAAGCCTGCCCTCGAAATGCGTCGAATCTGAGCCGGGCTCAGGCCGTGCGCATAGACTCGCTCTTGTCGCCGCTAAGCGCCGCCTGCGCCGCCGCCAGCCGGGCGATCGGCACACGATACGGCGAGCACGACACGTAGTTCATGCCCACCTGGTAGCAGAACTCCACCGAGCTCGGCTCCCCGCCGTGCTCGCCGCAGATGCCGATCTCGAGATCGGGCTTGGTCTGGCGGCCGAGGCGGATGCCCATCTCGATCACCTTGCCCACCCCGCCGCGGTCGATCGCCGCGAAAGGATCGTTGCTGAAGATCTTCAGATCCTCATAGGCCTTGGAGAACTTCGTGTAATCGTCGCGGGACATGCCGAGCGTGGTCTGCGTCAGGTCGTTGGTTCCGAAGCTGAAGAACTCCGCGTGCCGCGCCACCTCGTCGGCGGTCACAGCCCCGCGCGGGATCTCGATCATCGTCCCCACCATGTACTTCAGCCCCTTCATTCCGGCCGCGGCCAGCACTTCCTTGGCCACCCGATCCACGATCTCCTTCTGCAGCTCGAGCTCGCGCGCGAACCCCACCAGCGGAATCATCACTTCCGGAATCACCTTCTTGCCCTTCTTGGCCACCTGCACCGCGGCTTCGAAAATGGCCCGCGCCTGCATCTCCGTGATGTCGGTGTGAATGATACCCAGGCGGCAGCCCCGGAAGCCGAGCATCGGGTTGAACTCATGCAAGTCCTCGACGCGCTTGAGCAGCGCGGGGAGATACTTCTTGAGCTGCGCTACCGGCACGCCGTATGTCTCCGACATCTTCTTTTTGGCTTTGGCGTCGGCATACGGAAGCAGCGCCAGGTCCACCATCAGGTTCTCGCGCTTCGGCAGGAACTCGTGCAGCGGCGGGTCCAGCGTGCGGATCACCACCGGGTAGCCGTCCATGGCTTCAAACAATCCCGCGAAGTCGCGCCGCTGCATCGGCAGCAGCTTCTGCAGCGCTTTCTTTCGCGTCTTCTCGTCCTCGGCCAGAATCATCGCCTGCATGTGCGGGATGCGATCCTCGGCGAAGAACATGTGCTCGGTGCGGCACAGGCCGATGCCTTCGGCTCCGAACGCGCGCGCGGCCTTGGCGTCCCTCGGTATGTCGGCATTGGCGCGCACGCCGAAGCCGCCGCGGAACTCGTCGGCCCACGTCATGAACTTGGCGAACGTGCCGGACTTCGGATCGGGCTGCGTCGTCTTGGCGTGGCCGAGATACACATCCGCCGTCGTGCCGTCGAACGACAGCCAGTCGCCTTCCTTCACCGTCAGCGTCTTGCCCGCCGCCTTCACCGTGAACGCCTTCTTGCGCTCGTCAATGTGAATCGACCCCGCGCCCACAACGCACGGCAGGCCCATGCCGCGCGCCACAACCGCCGCGTGGCTGCTCTTGCCTCCGACGGCCGTCAGCACCCCCTTCGCAACTTCCATGCCGTGAATATCGTCCGGCGTTGTTTCCTTGCGGACCAGGATCACCGGCCCGTGCGAAGCCTGTGCCACCGCGTCGTCGGCGGTGAACACCGCCCGCCCCACTGACGCGCCCGGCGATGCTGCGATGCCCGTCGCAATCTTCTCGAGCGACTTAAGTGACGCGGTGTCGAACAGCGGGTGCAGCAACTGGTCGAGCTGATTCGGCGCCACCCGCAGAATCGCTTCCGACTTGCTGATCATCCCCTCCTCGACCAGATCCACGGCGATGCGCACCGCCGCCGCGCCGGTCCGCTTGCCGTTCCGCGTCTGCAGCATGTAGAGCTGGTTGTTCTCAACCGTGAACTCGAAGTCCTGCATGTCGCGGTAGTGCTTTTCCAGGTTCGTCGTGATCTCGCGCAACTGCCGGTATGCGTCCGGCATCACCTGCTCCAGCTCCGAGATCGGCTGCGGCGTCCGGATGCCCGCCACCACGTCCTCGCCCTGGGCATTCACCAGGAACTCGCCCCAGAAGATCTTCTCTCCCGTCGCCGGATCGCGCGTAAAGCCGACGCCGGTCGCCGAGCTGTCGCCCATGTTGCCGAACACCATCGCCTGCACGTTCGCCGCCGTGCCCAGGTCGTCCTGGATGCGCTCCATACGGCGGTAGTTGACCGCGTTCTTGCCCCACCACGACCGGAACACCGCGTCGCGCGACATCGCAAGCTGCGTCCAGGCGTCCTGCGGGAACGGCTTGCCGGTCTCCTTCTGAACCAGCTTCTTGTAGTCGCCGATGATCGCCTTCAGGTCGTCGGCGGTCAGCGCCGTGTCCAGCTTCGCCTTCGCCTGGTGCTTGCGCGCGTCGAAGATCTCGTCGAACTTCCTCATGTCGATGTCCAGCGCCACTTCGCCGAACATCTGGATGAACCGCCGGTAGCAGTCGTAGGCGAACCGCGGGTTGCCGCTGCGCGTGGCCAGACCCTCCACCGTCTTATCGTTCAGGCCGAGGTTGAGAATCGTGTTCATCATGCCCGGCATCGAGAACTTCGCTCCGCTGCGCACGCTGAGCAGCAGAGGATTGCTGGGGTCGCCGAGCTTCTTTCCGAACTGCTTCTCCAGCCGCGTCAGCGCCGCTTTCACCTCGGTCTCGACTTCGGTGGGGACCTTATTGCCGTGCTGGAAATAGAGGTTGCAGACCTCGGTGGAAATGGTGAAGCCGGGAGGCACGGGCAAGCCGGCGCGGCTCATCTCCGCCAGGCCTGCGCCCTTCCCTCCGAGGACATCCTTCATTTTTCCGTCGCCGTCGGCGGCCCCGCCGCCGAACGAGTACACATATTTTTTGCTCATGATTTTTTCGATTCCTGATTCAGCCTTTAGTCGTGACGATCTCCGAGAAATCGGCAATCGTGGAGAATTCCGTATAGAGGTTACTTAACAATGTTAGCCGATTGGCCCGCACGCGGGCATCCTGCGAATTGACTAGCACTTTGTCGAAGAATTGGTCCACCGCCGGACGCAGGCTGGCAATCGCCTCCAGTGCCTGCCCATACCCCACAGGCGCCGCCGCAATCGCCTCGCGCACCCCCGTCGCCTGCGCGAAAAGATTCCTCTCCGCGCCTTCTTCAAGCAGTGCCGCCTCCACCGGCGCCCCTGCCGTGAACTCCGCCTGCTTGAGAATGTTGCGGATGCGCTTGAAGCTCGCCGCCAATGGCTCGAAGTTCTCCGTCTCCCGAACCTCCCTCACCGCGTCCAGCCGCAGCTTCACGTCCGGCAGCCGCTCCCAGCCCGACGCCAGCACCGCGTTCACTTCGTCGTACTTGTAACCCAGCACGTCGCGGAAATAGTATTTGACGCGGTCCAGGAAGAATTCCTCGAGCGCCCCGGTTTCAGCCAGCGGCAGAAGCAGCTCGCCCTCGGCCAGAATTTTCACCACGCCCTGCGCCGCGCGCCGCAATGCGAACGGGTCCTTCGATCCGCTCGGAATCAAGCCCGCGCGGAAGCACTCGCGCAGCGTATCCAGCTTATCGGCCAGCGAAAGCATCTGGCCCGCCCTCGTCCCCGGAATCGCCTCCTCCATGCTCGCCGGCCGGTACTGATCGTACACCGCTCTCCACACTTCTTCCGTCTCGCCCTGGTGCCGCGCATACAGCCCGCCCATCACGCCCTGCAGTTCGGTGAACTCCTTCACCATGCCTGTCGTGAGGTCGCTCTTGGAAAGCCGCGCCGCGCGCAGCGCCTGAGCCCCGCCCCCCAGCTCCGCCACCAGCGCCTCGATGCGCAGCGTCTTGTCGTAATACGTCGGAGCCGCGAGCGCCGCCTGGAACGTGACGTGTTTCAGATCTTCCAGCCGCTCTTCGAGCGGCCGCTTGACGTCCTGCTCCCAGAAAAATCGCGCGTCGTTGAACCGTGCCCGCAGCACGCGCTCGTTGCCGTGCCGCACCAGCCCCTCCGGGTCCGCTCCCGTGTTCATCACCGCGATGAAATGCGGCGCCAGTTGCCCGTCTCCTCGCTTCACCGAAAAATATTTCTGATGCGCCCGCATCACCGTCGACAGCACTTCCTCCGGAAGGCTGAGGTATTCCGGATCGAACGAACCCAGGATCGGCGTCGGCAGCTCGGTGAGGTATACCAGCGTTTCAAGCAGCACCGGATCGGGCTGAATCCGCAGCGGGCGCCCTTCCAGCAGATCCGCGATCCCGCTCTCAATTCGCCGCCGCCTCTCGTCGGCCGCCAGGATCACCCCGTGCTCCCCAAGAACCGTTTCGTACGTGTCGATCGTCACCGCAAGCGCACCCCCGCCGTAAAGACGATGCCCGAACGTCGATTTCCCCGAACGCACGCCGGCGATCTCGAAATCGACGATCGCGTCGTCCAGCAGCGCCACCAGCCAGCGAATCGGCCGGATAAACCGCGGCCCGCCCCGCGCCGTCCAGTACATCGTCTTCGGCCACTGGATTTTGAGGATCATCTCGGCGAGCGCCCCGGCCAGAACGTCTGCCGCCGGCCGCCCGGGCACCACTTTGCGGAACGCGAAATACTCGCCCTTAGGCGTGGTCTCGAGCGTGAGTGCATCCGCGGAAACGCCCATCTTCCGCGCGAAGCCCGCCGCCGCGCCCGCTCCGGCGGATTTCGGCGGGCCCAGCAGCAGCTCGTCCGAGTCCGCCTGCCGCGCCAGCAGATCCTCCGCCATCAGCACCAGCCGCCGCGGCGTCGCCTCCGTGCGCGACACCCCTCCGCCCAGCGAGTTCTGATCCACGAACGTCTGGAAGTGGTTCTGAAGCTGGTTCAGCGCCGGGACGATCATCCAGTCCGGAATCTCTTCCGTTCCAATCTCCAGCAGGAAGCGGCTCATGCCGCAGCCTCGGGCGACGTCTGCGCCATCCACAAATGCGCCAGCCCCACCGCCAGCTTCCTCACCCGCGCGATCACCGCCACCCGCTCGGTTACGCTGATCGCTCCGCGCGAGTCCAGCAGATTAAACAGGTGCGAGCACTTCAGCACCTGGTCGTACGCCGGCAGCAGCGGAAACCGCGCTTTATCCGGGTACTTTTCAAACGCTCCCAGCAGCCGCTGGCACTCCGCTTCGTGCAGGTTGAACATCTGCCACAGCGCGCCCACGTCCGCCATCTCGAAGTTATAAACCGAGAACTGCTGCTCGTCCAGCAGCCGCACGTCGCGGTATCGGAACCCCGCCGTCCACTCGATGTCGTACACGCTCTCCACTCCCTGCAGAAACGCCACCAGCCGCTCCAGTCCGTACGTAATCTCGGCCGGCACCAGGTCCAGGTCGACGCCTCCGCACTGCTGGAAATAAGTGAACTGCGTGATCTCCAGCCCGTCCAGCATCACCTGCCAGCCCACGCCCCATGCGCCCAGCGTCGGCGCTTCCCAGTTGTCTTCTTCAAACTTGATGTCGTGCTGCCGCAGGTCGATGCCGATCGCTTCCAGGCTCCCCAGGTACTGCGCGATGATGTCGGCCGGCGCCGGCTTCAGGATCACCTGGAGCTGCTGGTGCTTGTAAAGCCGGTTCGGATTCTCGCCGTATCTCCCGTCGGCCGGCCGCCGGCTGGGCTGCACGTATGCCACCCGGTACGGCGCGGCGCCGAGCACGCGGAGGAACGTTTCCGGGCACATCGTGCCCGCGCCCACTTCCACATCGTACGGTTCCTGAATAATGCAGCCGCGCTGGTCCCAGTATTCTTTGAGTCGGAAAAGTGTGCGCTGGAAAGACGGGGGATGAGTCATAGAGATTCGAGTATCGGAGCAGTGAGCAGTTTCCGCTCGACGTGTTCTTCAATATGGCGCACCAGGAATCGGCGCAGGTCGGCAGCCGTTTCGCGCGTCCAGGCCCGCTCGGGAAGTTCCGCCGGGCCCAGCCGCAGCATCTCCCCCGCAATCGCCGCCGATTCCGCGCTCACCGCCAGCGGAGGCAGGATGCCCGCCAGCCGCACCGCCCACAGCACAAAGTACGTCGACGCGCTCCACACCGCCCCGCCCGAGCGCAGCGAGCCAACCACCGACAGCAGCAGCCGGAAGTGCCTCTCGTTCGCCTCGCCCGCCGGCAGTATCTGTTCCGAGATCTCGGCCAGGTAATCGAGCGCCACGCTGGTCTCGAACGAGGCGGCCAGGCTGAAGGGGCTGTCGATAAGTTCGGCGGAGTTCAGATTCACCAGTTCCCGGTTCTCGCGTTGATAGTATGAGACGGCCGCGTGTGAGAGCCGCTCGAGCCCGGCCCCGAAGCTGGATTTCGGCCTCCGCGCCCGTCTCGCTACCCCGCGCAGTTTACCCTGATCGCGCGTGAAGAAGCTGACGACGAGGTCACCTTCCCGGAACGGATAAGTGCGGAGGACGATGCTTTCGCTCACCCGAGCGGACATTCAGGAGACAGCGCTCTCAAACTCGTGCCGTACACTAAAAAACCGCGCCGCGCGGGCGCACACGCACATCCGCCTCGCGCCACGCGCTTAAGAAGGTAGGGTAACACACGGGCGTGCCGCGCGGGGCTGCGTGAACGAGCGGTTGCTGCGGCCCGGGCTAACTTACTCCGGCGCTTTGCGCAGCCGATGGGCGGAGTGGCGGACAGCGATCACCGGCTGCGGTCGAGTCCGGTCGGCCATGCCGGGATTGTCAACCGATCGGCCGACATGGCCAAGCTGAAGTTTGTTGCAATGTTCCTCTGCGGTAGGCTAGCTACATATGGCAGTCGGCGAGAGAAACGTGGTTCCACGCGACATCCGGATTCTGACGCCGGACGGGCACGTGCGGGCCTATTTGCTGGAGCAGGAGCGCGTGGTTGTCGGGCGGTCGAGCTCGGCCGAGCTTTGTTACGCCGACGATGCCGGCCTTTCGCGGCAGCACCTGGCGTTCGAGTATGGGCCGGAAGGTTGGACGGTCGTCGACCTCGGCAGCAAGAACGGCACCACCGTCAACGGCGACCGCATCGCCCATCCGCATCCGCTCCGTTCCGGCGACCGCATCAGCGCCGGCCACCTCACCATCGAGTTCGGCGCCGCCCCCGCCCTCAACACCGTCGTCTTCGTCGAGGGCAGGGAAGCCTCGACCGCCGTCGAAAGCTCCGTCAGCACCAGCCTCTCCGGCGTCCTCAGCGCCGACTCCGGCTCCGGCACCCAGCGCATCGAGGGAAATCCCCAGGTCAAGGCCCTCATCCGCGTCGGCCGTGAGCTCGCCGGCCACCAGTCCCTCGACGAACTCTTTCACCTCATCATGACGCTCGCCGTCGATGCCGTTGGCGCCGACCGCGGCGTCCTCATGACTCTCGAGGGCGACGATCTCGTCGTCCGCGCCGCCCGCGGCGAGGGCTTCCGCATCAGCAGCGGCGTCCGCGACCGCGTCCTCTCCGCCCGCGAGTCCCTCCTGGTCCGCGATGCCCGCGCCGACGACACCCTGCGCAACCGCATGAGCATCGTCGAGCACCAGGTCCGCAGCATGATCGCCGTCCCCCTCCAGACCGACAAGCGCGTCATCGGCCTCATCTACCTCGACTCGCCCCATTTCTTGCGCGAGTTCACCAGGGAGGATCTCAACCTCCTCACCGTCATGGCCAACGTCGCCGCCATCCGCATCGAGCACCAGCGCCTCAACGAGGTCGAGGCCGCCGAGCGCGTTCTCGCCCGCGACATGTCCCAGGCCGCCGAAATCCAGAAGCGCCTCCTTCCCGAGGCCGCCCCCGAGGTCCCCGGCCTCGATCTCGCTGGTTACAACTCCCCCTGCCGCACCGTCGGCGGCGATTACTACGACTTCATCGACTTCGGCGGCGGTAAGGTCGCCGCCATCGTCGCCGACGTCGCCGGCAAAGGCATGCCCGCCGCCCTCATGATGTCCAGCCTCCAGGCCCGTGTCCAGGTCCTGTTCGACGACGCCGATGGTGTCGCCGCCCGCGTCGGCCGTCTCAACCGCGCCGTCTGCGCCAAGTGTCCCGACAACCGCTTCATCACTTTCTTCGCCTGCATGATCGACGCCGAAGCCGGCCGCATCACCTACTGCAACGCCGGCCACAACCCTCCTCTGCTGGTAAAGAGCGATGGCTCGGTGAAAACCCTGGCCGGCGGAGGCATGATCCTTGGCATTCTCCCCGCCGCCCCCTATGCCGAAGAGACCGTCGAGTTCGACCCCGGCGACGTTCTCGTGCTCTTCAGCGACGGCGTCACCGAAGCCTGCCCTCCGGACCGCGACGAGGAATTCGGCGAAGACCGCCTGGCGGCGATGGTGAGCGGGATGAATGCCCGGCCCGCCGCCGCCATCGCCGAAGGCGTCATCGCGAAGTTGATGGAGTGGATGGCCGGCGCGCCCGCCGCCGACGACATCACCCTCGTCATCGCCCGCCGCCTCTGACGCCGCCCCGCCTCAGCGGAACGTGAGCAGCCTCGCATCCTCCAGATGCGGCCGCCGGTTGAAGCTCGCCAGCGAAAACCGCTCGCCCGAAAATGCAAACTCGCTGAAGCTCGCATTGAGCGAAGCCCAACTCAGCTCCAGCGTCCGCACCGGATTCAGATCAAGCGCCGACTGCGCCGCGGCGGCGATCGGCCCGCCCGAAGTAAACACAGCCACCCTCCGGTCCCGCCCGCCTGTCGACATGATGCGCGCCAGCCCCCGCTGCACCCGCGCGCAGAAATCCCTCCACGGCTCCACTCCCGGCGCCTGAATCTCCTCCCGCACCCAAAGCACCGTCACCGCCTGGAACAGCCGCTCGAACGCCCGAAGCCTTTGGTCCTGCGCCGCGCCCCGGTATTCGCTCTCCAGCCGCGCGATCTCCGGGTGCGTTTCCACCAGCGCCGGCACGGCGGCGCGAAGCAGCTCGAACGCCTGGTATTCGTCAAACTCCTCAAGCGTCACCGGCTCCGGCCAGCCGAAGCCCGCCGCCTGGTAGGCCCGCGCCGCCACTTCGCCCGTCTGCCGGTGCCGCCGCGCCGGTCCGTAATAAATTTCCGTGAGCCGAGTACCAGTGTTCGCCCAGTACTCGCCCAGCCGCTGCGACTGCAGGCGCCCCGTCTCGGAAAGCTGGTCGTAGTCCTCGGCCAGAAAGGAAGCCTGACCGTGGCGGATCAGAGAAAGTGTGCTCATTGTGCCCGAATTAGGAAGAATTCTGCATGAGTTTTAACATTTCCCGCGCTGTACATGACGAAAAGTTTCGGCGGGAATCAAACGCCACCCGCGTGGGAATTATCCGGGACCGCGCTCCCGAACCCCGGTACTAAAGGTTCCAGTACGAGCCGGGCATTCGGCATTTTCTGTGCATTACTCATGTTACTCGTGTGTCTTGCTCTGAGCCCGCGTTGTATTTAAGCTGGGATTTCGCTACGATTTTCCACCCCCACTGGCGGGGCGGGTTTAGGCCCGCCCCCCTTTTTTTTTCGCTGCCGCCCGCTCCGGCGTTGGCCGGGCGTCTTCGATAGAATACCAATCTATGTTGCCAAGGATTGTGTGTGGGTTCATAAGCGGATTCATTTGCGCCGGCGCGGCCTCGGCGCAGGCGTCTCTGCCCGTGAAGTGGGAGGAGTTGACCGGCGGCGATTTCATTCAAGCCATCGCCAAGGCCCAGGGCGTCTGCGTGCTCCCCTTCGGAATCATCGAAAAGCACGGGCCTCATCTCCCGCTCGGAACCGATCTCATCAACGTCCGCTATGCCTCCGTCCAGGGCGCCGAGCAGGAGTACGCGGTCGTGTTCCCGGCCTATTATTTCGGACAGATCTTCGAAGCCAAGCATGAGCCCGGAACCATGGCCTACAGCGCGAAGCTTCAGATGGAACTCCTCCAGGAAACCACCGACGAGATGGCCCGCAACGGTTGCAAGAAAATCGTCATCGCCAACGGCCACGGCGGCAACGTCCACCTCCTGCCCTTCTTCGCCCAGGCCCAGCTCGACACCCCGCACGACTACGTCGTCTACATCTACGGCCTCCAGGAGCGTTCCGCCCCCGGCCGCCCCGCTCTTCAGTCCAAGTTCGACGCTCACGCCGGCGAGGGCGAAACCTCCCATGTCATGATTTCCCGCCCCGATCTCGTCCACATGGACCGCGTCGCCAGCGAATCCGGCGCCGACCAGAAACGCCTCGATCTTCCCCCCGGCATGTATACCGGCATCTGGTGGTACGCCAGTTTCCCCGATCACTACGCCGGCGACGCCACCGCCGCCAACCGCGCCCTCGGCGAGTTCGATATGAAAGCCTGGGCCGGCGGCATCGCCAACGCCATCCGCGCCGCCAAAGCCGACAACGAAAGCCCGAAACTCCAGCGCGAGTTCTTCGAAAAATCCGCTCACCCGCTCGACACGAAACAGTAGCCTCGCATCACGGCCGCCCCGTCGTGCGCGCCCCCATCACCGCCGCCAGCCGCACGCGAGCCGGCGTGAACGCCGGATTCACGGCCAGCGCCCGGTTCAGCGCCCGCTCGGCCTCCCCCGTGTCCCCCGCCTGCAAGGCCAGCGTGGCGAAGTCGTAGCACGTCTGCGGGTCGCGCGTCCCTTTTCTCAGCGCCCGGCGAAACGCCCGCCGCGCGCCGGATTCGTCCCCCTGGTCCCACAAAAAGTACGCCAGCCCCTCTTCCGCGCGCGGGCTCGACGGGTACCGCTCCAGCAGCCACGCGTAAACGCTCCGCGCCGTCGCCGGCCGATGCACCGCGCCCAGCAGCCCGGCCAGCGTCAGGTCCGCGTCCAGAATGGATGCCGGCCGCGACTGGATCGCAATCGAATCCCCCTGCAGCGTCACGTGAAACGTCAGCCCATAAAGCTGGTTCCGGTCCAGATACCGGTGCAGGTCCGCTTCCACCTGTCCCAACGGTCGCCTGTATGCCGACCACAGCGCCGAACCCACGCTCCGCCCCGATGCCAGCGCCATCACGAACGGCCCGAACCCCGACCCATAGTCCGGCGACAGGTACAGCATGTGCACCAGCGCCCAACTCTCGGCGTAAAACATCGGTGCCCGCGGCCCCGAATAGAGCGCGGAATCGCGCCCCGCCGCCGTCAGCGCGGCCAGCGGGATCCACCGCGACGTCCGCAGCGTCTGCACCCGCCCCCCGATCAGGTCCCCAATCATCACCGTTCCCGGCCCCGTCGATTTCAGCGTCGAGTACACGTCCGCCCACCCCTCGCCCAGCCACGCCGGCAGCGTCCAGCCCTGCGAGTCGATCATCAGGTGCGTGAACTCGTGCGTCGCCACGGCGTAGGTCTCCGCGCTGAAATTTTCCAGCGCAATATACCGGCACCGCCGCGACGGCGCGTAGTAGGCGATCCCCCGGTCCGTCGCCCGGTAGGGCCGGTACTCCGCCGCGCTACTGAACAGCACAATCCGGATCGGCGCCGCCCCCGGCCGCGTCAGCGGGCTCGCCTGTAGGAAGAACGCCCGCACCTGCTCGAAATGCAGGATCGCGTCCCGGCCCACCCGGTCGCCCGCCGTCGTGAAAAGCTCGAAATGCGGGCTCGTCACGTAGGTCCACGACGCCGCCGGCGCCCAGGGCGCGGCCAGGCCAAAGAGGAGAAGTAGGCGCGAGGCGAGTATCACTCTCTATTCTGACAAACGCGGCCTCGGCCCGGAGGGTTGCGTTTTTGCGCGCCGCCTTTCCCGGATGCCGGTGCGCCGTCCCGCCGCGCTGATGGGTCCCAACGCGCTCATAAGAAATTCCAATTGGACGCTGAACGACGCCCGCCGCTACACTCAAACCAATACTGTCATCGGTTTGTAATGCAAGGGGGCTTTTCCCCGAGGGGGGCGAAGCCTTCGGGAGACTGCCATTGCATGTCCCCGCCCTCAGGCGGGACTGGGGAAAGGAAAATGTCGAAAATGCGGAAGCTTTTCTTTTTAGCGTTCATTCTCTGCGCGTCAGCACCGGCGGCCACGCCCGTCGACGTCCTGGCGCGCATTCTGGCCAGCCGGGGCGTAATCTCGGCCGACGAACTCGGTCGTGTCGAGGCGGCCGGGCCCGAGGGAGGCCTCCGTCTCCTCGCCGAACTGCTGCGTGAAAAAGGCGTTCTCACCGAGGTCGACGCCGCGCGCGTCCAGGCCCTCGCCGGCACTTCGGGCGCCGCGCCCGTCGATGCCCGGATGGTCCCCGCCGTCTACTCGCCGCCCGGCGGCGGCATCTCGGGTGCTCTCCCCGCCGCCGCCCTTCCCGCCCCAGCCGTGCCCGCTTCCGGCAGCCCCGGCCCCACCAGCGGCCAGGACGCGCCTCCCGTCACCTCAAAAAGTAAACTCCCCATCACCGTCTACGGCACCATCCTGCTCAACTCGTTCTTCGACACCGCCGGCACCAACAACCAGGACATCCCGCTCCTGCTCACCAAGCAGGGCACCGACCCTCTCGGCGGCGACAAGAGCTACGGCATGACCGTCCGCCAGAGCCGCTTCGGCGCCACCGTCACCGGCCCCGACTTCGGCGGCGCCAAAACCAGCGGCGTCTTCGAATTCGATCTCTTCGGCGGCCAGTCCGCCCTCCCCAACGCCATCGGCTTCGATCTCTTCCGCCTCCGCCTCGCCTACGCCAAAATCGATTGGGGCAACGTCTCCCTCACCGCCGGCCAGGACTGGGCCATCTTCGCGCCCCTGAACCCCGCCTCCTTCGCCGACTTCGCGATTCCCGAGTTCGCCGCCTCCGGCAATCCCTGGATCCGCGAGCCCCAGATCCGTCTCGACGTCAAACAGAACGTTGGCGACAGCCTCAAAATGCTCTACCAGTTCGCCGTCACCGATCCCAACCTCGGCGACTACAACACCGCCACGTTCCTCACCGCCCGTGTTCCCGGCATCGGCGAGCGCGGCCGCATGCCCGGCCTCGAAGGACGCGTCGCCTTCACCGGCTCCCTCGACGGCCGCGACGCCACCTTCGGCGTCAGCGGCCACTACGGCCGCGGCGAAAACTCCGGCATCGTCGACAAGATCGACTACAAGCTCCCCGTCAATTCCTGGGGCGCCGCCGTCGACTATCTCATCCCCTTCACCGCCCGCCTCAACTGGACCGGCGAGCTCTACATCGGCCGCGCCCTCGGCGTCTACAGCGTCGGCCTCGGCGAGGACGTCCTCCCCGTCGGCGGCCCCGGCCAGTACGGCGTCCTCAGCGGCGGCGGCTGGACCCAGCTCCAGTTCATGGCCACCAAAAAGGTCCAGATCAACGCCGGCTACGGCGTCGACGCCGAGCGCAATCGCGAGCTCCCCGTCGGCAACCGCAACAACAATCAGTCCGCCTCCGCCAGCCTTTTCTACAAGTGGTCCCCCGCCGTCACCTTCGCCTGGGAGTACCGCCGCATGCTCACCAACTACCGCAACCAGCCCTTCTACAACGAACAGGGCGACAACATGAACATGGCCATCGCTTACTCGTTCTAAACCGCCGCTCTCACCCGCCGCGCCCGTCTCGCCGGTTCCCGCCTCAGCGCACCGGCGAGCCCGGCGCCGTGTACACTACTTCCCCGTCCACCAGCGTCATCAGGCATTTCATCTCCTTGATCTGCGCCGCCGGTATCGTGTAAAGATCCCGATCCCAAATCGCCACATCGGCCCGCTTGCCCGCCTCCAGCGTCCCGATCTTGTCCTCCAGAAACATCTGCCGCGCTCCCCACGCCGTGTAGCTCCGCAGCGCCGTCTGTACATCCACCGCCTCCGCCGTTCCGAAAGGATGCGCTCCGTAACTCCCCTTCGCCGTCTCCCGCGCCAGCGACGCCCACAAGCCGTAGCGCGCCGCCAGTGGCGTCACCGGATAGTCCGACCCTCCCGACCACACGATCCCCCGCTTCTCCAGCGTCCGGAACGGCTCCAGAAGCTGGTTCCGCTTCGGTCCGTAATTGCCCGCGTAGTTGTCCCCGATCCACCACAGAAATCCCGCCTGCATCTCCGGATACCCGGCGTCGTATTTTTTCTGCAGCTCCGCCACCACGTCCAGCGCGTGCCGCGTCGGCAGGTTGGCGTGAATGATGCTGTGCCGCAGCCCCGGATGCGGATGCTCCCGCTCCACCAGCGCATACGTGTCCACCACCACGTCCATCGCCCGGTCCCCCACCGCGTGCGTCCCCACCGGAATGCCGTCCTCATGAAACATCCGCACCATCTCCCGGTACACCGCCGGCTCCACCTGCGGGTACCCGCGATTTCCCTCGCCCTTTTGCGTCACGTCCGCCGTCTTGCCGTCCCGCATCCAGTCTTCGTTCATCCATCCCGTCCGCCCTCCGCCCGAGCCGTCCATGAAAATCTTCGCCCCGCACGACAGCAGCCGGTCCCCGCCCAGGCTCCCCGGCAGCCGCGGCACAGACTCGATCTCCGCCAGCGCCTTCCGCGCCGTCTCCATCGACCGCCCCGCCGCCCACAGCACGCAGATCCTCTCCTTCAGCTTCCCCTCATCGAGCAGAGTCTTATACGCCTCCCACTGCGTCCGCTCGATCGCCGGGTCCTTCACCGCCGTCATCCCCTCGCTGTGCAGCACCGTCTGGATATAAAGAATCCCCTCGCGCGTCTGCTCCGGCGTCACGCGCGGGATCAGCTTCATCACCGGCGCCATCGCCGCCTGCTCTTTCAACACCCCCGTCGGCTTCCCCTGCGCGTCCCGGTCGATCGTCCCCGCCTTAGGATCCGGCGTCGCGCTGTTGATGTCCGCCATGTTCAGCGCCCGCGTGTTCGCCACTCCGTAATGCCCCGTTGTGTGCATCAGCCACACCGGATTGTGCGGCGCCGCCGCGTCCAGGTCCGCCGCCGTCACGTACCGGTGCTCGGCCAGCTTCCCCTCGTCCCATCCCGCCCCCGTCACCCACTCACCCGGCTTCACCCGCGCCGCCTTCGCCTTCACCAGCGCCACGATTTCCTTCACCGAAGTGGCGTCCGACAGCGGCACCCCGTATAGCTCGTCCACCCCTCCCTGCGCAATGTGCGCGTGCGTGTCGATCAACCCCGGCGTCGCCGTCCGCCCGCGCAGGTCGATCACCCGCGCTCTCTTCCCCGCCAGCGCCTTCACCTGGGCGTCCGTCCCCACTTTCACGATCACTCCCTTGCGCACCGCCATCGCCTGCGCCACCGTATCCCGCGCATCCACCGTCAGGATCCGCCCGTGCAGCATGATCAGGTCCGCCGAAGCCTGCTGACCCGCCGCCATCCGCGCCAGCAATACCCCCGCCGCCAATGCGCCCGCCAAACGAACTTGTTTCGTCCCAAACATCGATCGATTCCCCTCCGCCAGGGCAGTCCGACCACTATACCCCATCCCCCGAAAATCCCCGCTCCCTCGCGAACACCACCGCCTCTCACCCCGCGCTCCGCCGCCCTCCTCTGCCATCATGATCCTGTGCCCGCCCGGCCTTCCATCCGCCATCCAGCGCCCGCGCTCCTTGCCCTCCTCGCCATCGCGCCGCTCGGATGCTCCCGCCTCGACGAGCGCCAGGGCCCCCTTACCCTGACACTCATCAGTCCCACGTTCTCCGCCGGTGCCATCCCCCGCCGTTGCTCCTGCGACGGCGCCGGAATCTCCCCCGCTCTCTCCTGGTCCGCCCCTCCCACCCGCACCCGCTCCTTCGCCCTCACCCTCACCGACCTCGACTCCCCCCTGGGCTACTCCTTCGTCCACTGGGTTCTGTACAATCTCCCCGCCGCCCAGCGCTCCCTCCCCGAAGGCGCCGCCCATCCCCCTCAACTCCCCCCCGGCGCTGGCCAGGGCCTCAACGACGACGGCCACCTCGGCTACGTCCCGCCCTGCCCTCCCGGCCATTCCCCTCACCGCTACCGCTTCGTCCTCTACGCCCTCGACACAACCCTCCCCCTCGCCCCCGGCGCGACAAAAAAACAACTCCTCCAGTCCATCGCCCGCCACGCCCTCGCCCGCGGCGAACTCATCGGCCGCTTCCAACACTAAGCCCGCCGCCCCGTACCCCCCGCCGCAAGCCTCACCGGGTACTCAACGGCGATGGCCACCATCCCGTTCGCCACCCCTATCGCCGTCGAGCCGTCGATGAATACGCGTAGGCCCGGAAGCCCTACGCCATGACGCCGGACCGATCCGCCACCCACGCCAATGTCAGAGTCGCGCGTTACACGTTCGAGTGGGCGGGCGTTTCTGCGAATCGGAGACGGTAACTCTTTATCGTCTAATTCTAATAAAAGAGATCGTTTTCCTGGCTTATAGAACGCGCTCGTGCTTAAAACAGTGTCCGGCTACTGATTAGATATCGGAACGGCTACGCCCGACGAGTCTCCGACCGTTACCACAAGATTCGCCGCCGACGAAGCCTGAAGGCCCGAAGGCAGCGCTACATTAATTTGGAAGTATCCGGATTCGAGCGTGGGAGCCGATCCGGCGTAGAGAACAACAGCATTCGTTCCCCCGATCGACACTGTGACCGGCAGAGTCAGCGTCGCAAGCGCTGAAGTGAGCGGCCAGAGTCCCCCGGTTGTTCCGACGGGATTCGTCAAACCGCCGCCGGTTCCATAGATCGTTATGAAACTGCCCACCTTTGCAGGATTTGAAGGAGAATTCAACGTCCAGTCGGAATTCGCGACGGCGAAAATCCCCGGCGCTGCCGTCGCGACAACCACCGGTGCCGAGGCCGACGTCCCCGCCGGCGGACCGCCATTGTAAGCGACGACGACTTCCGTGGACGTTTGGCCGGCGATCTCCCACGGCGCCTGCACCGTGACCTGTTGCGACTGCGCAGAAAACACGGGAGCCGCTATACCGCCGAAGGTGACCTGGGTGCCTCCCAACTGGTACGCGGGAGCCTGATCTGCCGCGACCGCGGCCGTCGCGGGACCAAGCCCGTGACCCCGGAGCGTCACGATCTCGCCTGGCGCAACGGTGCTCGCCGCGCCGCTCGCCGCGTTCTGCGCCGTCAGCCACGGGAAGATGCTGATGACCGTCATCTCGGGGGCCCCTTCCGCCAGTATCATCGCGCCGCTGGGAGCCAACGCGATCAGCGGCCCGGCGCCGGCAGCCGGCGCTACGTAAGCGTAGGTTCCGCCGGCAAACTGTCCATCGGAGGTGAATTTCGCCGCGATCACGTTTCCGGTGACTCCTACCAACCCCGATTGAAATGCTCCCGGAGATGCCGTCAGAACCGCCATCCCCGACGCGCCGGCAACGAAGGCGCTGCCCGCCGAATCCAAAGCCAGATCCATGGCGGTCACGGTGGGGATGTACGTCGAGTAGAGAAGGGCCGATCCGTCAGCGCTCAAGTGCGATAGATAGCCTCCGGAAGACAGCTCCGCCCCGTCTTGCGCCGACACGTATGCCCCGCCTTGTGCATCCACTTTAACGTCCGACACGTAGTTCAGAGTGGCGCCGAGAAATGTGGAATAAACCAGGCCCGTACCCTTGGGGTTCAGCTTGGTCACGAACTCCATGTACTGCGCGCTCGGAAAGTAGCCGGCTAGAAATGCTCCGAGCGTCACCGGAAAATCGGCCGCCTGGGTGAACCCGGCGACGAAAGCATCGCCCGCCGCATCGATGGCGATACCTTGCGGAATGGTCAGTCCATTGCCGGACAGGTACGTCGCGTAGACCAGCGCCGATCCGGACGCATTCAGCTTGGCGACCACGCCCGACCCATTGGGGAATGCCGGCAGTGTGGACTGAAACGCCCCGGGCGTAGTTGGAAATGGCAAAGTCCCGGTGTTGGTGGACGCAATGTAGGCCTCGCCCGCGGCATCGATCGCCATGGCGACGGCCCGCTGCCTCGCCAGCGCCGGCGGATTCACCGGAAGAAGGGTCGAATAGATCAGCGCAGTTCCCGACGAGTTGAGTTTGGCGACAAATCCACCACCCACCAGGTTCGTGAACGCCGCGCCGGGCGTCACAGGAAAGATAGCCGGCTGACCGACCGTATTTGGACCCGTGGTGCCGGCTAGGTAGACATTCCCGCTCGCGTCCACGCAAATCGCGCTCGCACCGGTTTCGTTTCCGTTGCCGCCGAAATAGGTCGCGAATACGACGTCCCCCGCCGGGTCCAGCTTGATCACGAACGCATCGGCGCATGGAAACATCAGAGGGACTCCATGGAGGCCGGAAATAACCTCGCAAGTGCCGCCGCTGAACTGGGTTTGAAGCGCGCCCGCGGTCGCAGGAAAGCTTGTAGAGGTTGTCGAACCGGTGAGGTATGTGTTCCCTGCCGCGTCGACGGTCATAGCGGCGACGGTGGTGTCGGCGGGAAGGGCGTAGGTAAACGTTGGCTGATTTGCAGCGATGACGCAGGGTGCAAGAAATAAAAGGACAAGCCTTGCCCGCATGACATGAAGTGTACACCCCAGCTCAATATTGCGGTCTTATGCCCACTTGGCCGTGCAGTCCCCAAATCACCCAATGAAAATGCGGCACGCCGCGTCTCTCCGCGGGAAACGGGCAGTGCTCTGGATGGCAGAAGTACTACCGCCGCCGACGCTCTACTTTCCCCGTGCCTCACAGGTCGTTGTGCGCGCTGTGCTCCACCCGTGCGCCCGGATCAGCGCATCGACGGAATGCCGGGTCGCTCGCAGATCTTTCGAGCCGGCCGATTGTCAATTTCGGCATGGCGCGGCACCGGAGTTTCTGCACCCTCCGCCGGCTTCGAGTAGATCAAATGGCGGCCACCTTCCCGGGAAAGAATGCATCCGTGCCGCCGGAGGTGGTCCAGCAGCTCGTGCCGTTTCACTTCGGAGCGGTCCCTGCGTGAACCGATAAAGGCACCAGCTCGATGAGGTCAGCCTCGATGCTGTGCACGTCCTCCGGCGGCACCGGGAGCGGCTTCCCTCTTCGAGCAGTGCCCGCGCGAGATCTTCGAGAGCACTGGCGATCATCGGGCGCGCGTCCGGCAGGTCGAAGTCCTGAGTCGCCGCGCCGGGAAAATCGAGCGCCTCCGCCACCACCATTTCGCCCGCGAGCCGCGGAAGGTAGAATGCGACGTGGTAGCGGACCATAGTGAGAGGATAATACCGGGCCTCGCGTGGTCCGGCTGCAGGCGAGGACCGCCAGACGCGCCCGCATATCGCAATCCTCCTCAACGGCTAAAGCCCTCCTTGGCCCCGCAATGGAGACGTGGCGATACCCCGCAACGCAAAGCGGCCTCAGCTGATTTCACCAGCCGCCTAAAATACGAGTCGAGGGCATACCCGATGGCACGCCAGTTCGACGTCGTGATTGAGCGCGATTCAGAAGGCTACTACATAGCCTCGGTTCCGCAAATTCCGGCGTGCCATACGCAAGCGCAGTCTCTTGACGAGGTCATGCTGCACGCTTGCGAAGCCATCGAGCTATGTCTCGAAGTCGAGGGCGTTCCGGGACAGGAGTTGGAGTTCGTTGGCATCCAGCGCGTGACGATCGCGGCATGAGCCGGAATCCCCGCCTCACCGGGGCCGGCCTCATTGCCGCCCTCGAAAGGGTAGGATTTCGCGTTCTTCGCAATTGAAAGGCAGCCGCCACTTCTTGCGTCACGAGGATGCCGGAGCACGGTCGTGCCAGTGCACTCTGGCGAAACCATCGGCCCCGGTCTGCTTCACAGAATCCTCCGGGATTGCCAACTGACCGCCGGCCAACTGGGCAAGCCGCGGTAAAAACGAATCGATCTTGGGGAAGCGCTCAGCATCGGCCGATCCACTTCGCCCGTTAGTCCCCGGCCCGTTGTAACTCCTCCGATTGAATCCGCCCCGCCGCCTCCCGCGCGATAATCGCCCTCAAACCGCCTGGGCGCTCAGGCCGGCTACGCCGCTGTCTCGCGTTCGCGGCACGGATTCGCCCACTAACCCTTCTTCAGATTTTCCGCCAGGTACTCCGCCGTGCGCAGGCTGAACGCCAGAATCGAAATCGTCGTCGTCTTGTCCGTGCAGTTCGGGAACACGCTGGCATCGCAGACGTACAAATTCGGAACCTCATGCGCCTGCCCGAATCGATTCGTCACAAACCGCTTTGGGTCGTTCCCCATCCGCAGCGTTCCCGTCTCATGCAGGCTCGTTCCCGGCATGTCCGGCTCCTTCGCCGGCCCCAGATACTCCGCGCCGCTTGCCCGCAGCAGTTGTTCGCAGGAATGCTTGCCGTGCTCCCACATCAGCAACGTATTCGCGTCCCATTCAAAGTGCAGCCGCGCCGCCGGAATGCCGTATGCGTCCTTCACGGTCGGATCGATATCCACAAAGTTCGCATCGCTGCGCTGCGTCGGCGCCTGGATATAAAAACTCACCGGCGTCGGATAGCGCCTCTTGATCTGCCGCTTATATTCGCTTCCGAAGCCTTCGATTTCGTCGAAATACCCCGGAAACTCGCTGCACCCTCCATCCGGATAAACCGAATAGCCGCGGATGAACTTCTCCTGCCGCGGATTGTCCAGGTTCTGCCACCGCGGCATCCACGCCACCGTGCTCGACGACACGTTGTCGGGAAAACTCGGCTGCCCCAGCAGTTGCGGAAAGTAGCCCCGCGCCGTCGTCCCGTAAAGGTGGTCGCACAGATTGCGCCCCGCCTGCCCGCTCGAATTCCCGATTCCCTCCGGCCACTGCCGCGACTTCGAATTCAGCACAATCCGCGCCGACTCCACGCACGATGCCGCCAGCACCACCGCCTTGCCATACACCTCCACCTCTTGTTTCGTGTTCCGGTCGATGTAGGCCACCCCGTTCGCCCGGCCGTTCTCGTCCACCAGGATGTTCTTGCACAGCGCATTCGTCCGCAAATCCAGGTTGCCGCTCTTCTCCGCCGCCGGCAGGAAGAACCACGGCGTCGAAAAAAACGCCCCCACGTCGCATCCATCCGTACAATTGGCGCAGTAGTGGCAGGAAGGATGCCCCGCATGCGGCACCGTCAACTGCGCGATCCGGTCCGGCAGATACGGAATCCCGATCTTACCCGCCCCGCTCTCCAGAATGCGGTCGATACACCGGAAGTTCATCGGCGGCAGATACTCGCCGTCCGGGTTGCTCGGCCGGCCTTGCACCGTGCTCGCCACCCCGATCATCCGCTCCACCCGGCTGTAGTACGGAGCCATCTCGGCGTAGCTCACCGGCCAATCGACGTCATAGCCGTCGCGTGTGGCGGCCAGGAAATCGATATCGCCGAAACGCGCCGACGACCGGCCCCAGAAATTCGTCTTCCCTCCCACCGCAAAGCACCGCCGCCACGTCCACTCGGTCCCGGGCGCTGTTGTGAAAACGATCTCATGCTCCCAGATGCCTTCCGTGTACTCGTTGTCCATGTAGCCGATCCAGTTCTTGCGCTTCACCGGATCGCCGAACCCGCGGAACGGCATGTTGTAGGGTTGTCGATGGTTGCGGAAATCCTTGCCCGGCGTCAGCCGCCGGCTCGCATTCAGCGCGCAAACTTTCGCCCCGGCCTGGCATAGCGTGTGAATCGCCATCCCGCCGCCCGCGCCGGTCCCGATCACAATTACGTCATAGATCTTTTTGGACATGACCTGTTTTGGCATGCTTAAACCTTCGGCGCCGGCAGGTGCCGGTGTTCCGGATCGTCTTTGTGCGGGCAGGCCGGAGACTCGCTATAGAATTTCAACCCCGGATAATCCAGCTCCGCCAGCCCGATCCGGCTCGTATAGTAGCCCATCACCGTGTAGCGCCGGATCAGCCGGAAAAACCGCCGCCCCTCCTCCTCGCCCGCCGCCTCCTGGTTCCCCTTCGCTACTCCGTTCAGAATCTCGATCTGCTGCTCCTGTGACAGCTTCGCAAAGCTCGCGCCATATCTCTTCCGCGCCGTCCCTTCCAGCCATCGGAGCCCGCTGCGCATCGGCTCCCGGAGCTGCTCTTCCCCATGCGCCGCCATGAAGTCGATGAACTCGCTCACCCCCGCCTCTCGCGCCCCGGGGCTTTCGTCTTTCGGAATGATCAGCCCGGTCAGGATGTCAATCGTGTGGTACTCGGACTCCGAGTAGTATGTGGGCTTGTAATGCGCCGCCCGCTCCGGCGCCGCGGCGCCCCCCGTATGCTCATGCTGCTGCGCAAACGCCCATCGGCTGAAGCCCGGAAACTGGCTGGCAGCCGCGGCCTTTGCCAGCATCTCCAATACCGCGCGGCGGTCCGCTCCTTGATTCGCCATCGTGAGAAATCCCCTGCAAGTTTATATCAACCGCGGGCGCCATCACCAGCCCGCGCGCTGCCAGGAACGCACGCCCCGCCCCGCGCGCAATCTCCACCTTTCCAGTAAGCGACAATGGAATCAGCCAAGCGAGCCCGCGCATGACGATCGCCTCCGTCGCCTGCCATCTCCTCTCCTATCCCCTCGCCGAACCGCTCCGCATCCCCCACCCCGGCGGCGAGTGCGTCGTCTTCAAACGCGACGCCATGGTCATCCGCGTCCAGACCGCCTCCGGCCTCGCCGGCTTCGCTCCCGGCCCTCCCGATGAAGCCAGCCGCCGCGTCGTCGAAGAAACCATCGCCCCCTTCCTCACCGGCCGCTTCCTCGGCGACCCTGACGCTCTCCGCGTCCATTTCCACGAGCTCCATCCCCACGCCGGCCCCCAGCTCCTCGCCCTCTACGGCGCCGTCGAAATCGCCCTCTTCGATCTCCTCGGCAAAGCCCGCGGCGTGCCCGTCTCCGAACTGCTCGGCGGCCGTGTCCGCGACCGCGTCCGTCTCTACTCCAGCGCCCTGTTCCCCTGCTCGCCCGAACACGCCGCCGAGCTCGCCCTCGCCTGCGCCGACTCCGGCACCCGCGCCCTCAAGCTCCGCGCCGGCCACGGCCCCCGCCGCGACGGCCAGGCCGTCGAGCTCGCCCGCCGCGCCGCCGGCGCCAACTTCGATCTCATGTTCGACGCCAAAGCCTGCTGGCGCGACGTCCCCTCTCTCTACCCTCCCTCCTGCTGGCGCGACCTCGCCGCCGAACTCAACGATTACGCCGTCGCCTGGATCGAGGACCCTCTCCCGCCCGGCGCCCACGACCAGTGGCGCGCCTGGAAACAACTCGACTACGCTCCCCTCGCCGGAGGCTCCCTCGAGCCCGACGAGTTCCAGCTCCTCGACCTCGTCTTCTCCGACTCCATCGACTACCTCCAGCTCGACCTCGTCAACCAGGGCGGCTTCTGGGCCGCCCGCCGCGTCCTCCCCGAAGCCGCTCACGCCGGCCTCCGCTTCTGCTTCCACGGCTGCGCCACCCCCCTCGAAATGGCCGCCGCCGTCCAACTCGCTGTCTGCTGGCCCGAGATGGTCGCCGAATGGCTCGAAGCCCCCCGCTGGTGCGAGCCCGGCTATCCTGCCCTCCCTCTGCTCGACGACCTCCTCATCGAGCCCCTCGATGTCCGCGAGGGCTGGCTCGCCGCTCCCTCCGGCGCGGGCCTCGGCCTCAAAATCGACGAGCGCGCCTTCGCCCTCCATCCCTGGCTCCCCGGCCCCGCCTCCGAGAACCGCCTCGCCCACCGCTCCGAGGGTTCCGCCGCGTGAGTTGGTCCTGGGAAGCCGCTGCCCTCGCCCCCGCCTCCGCCGCCGGCTTCCTCGCCTGGGCCGCCCGCGGCCGCTCCGCTTCCGTCTTCGCTCCTTCCCTCTGGCGCGGTGCCCCCGGCCGCCGCGCCATCGCCCTCACTTTCGACGACGGCCCCAGCGAGTACACTCCCCGCCTCCTCGATGTCCTCGCCCGCCACAACGTCCCCGCCACGTTCTTCCTTTGCGGCCGCAACGTCCTCCGCCTCCCCCAAACCGCCCGCCTCCTTCGCGACGCCGGCCACGAAATCGCCAACCACTCCCACTCCCACCCCCGCCTCTGGCTCCGCTCCCCGGGCTTCATTCTCAATGAGCTCACCGCCGCCCAGCGCGCCATCGAAGACGTCTGCGGCCTCAGCCCCCGCTGGTTCCGCGCTCCCTACGGCGTCCGTTGGTTCGGCCTCGCCGAAGCCCAGCGCCGCCTCGGTCTCACCGGCGTCATGTGGACCGCCATCGCCCGCGACTGGACCCTCGCCGCCCCCGCCATCGCCCACCGCCTTCTCCGCGCCGCCTCCGACGGCGCGATACTCTGTTTACATGACGGCCGCGGACTCGCGCCGGAGCCGGACATCTCGGCCACGGTCCAGGCGGTAGACCGTCTACTGCCAGCGCTGCTCGACCGTGGATTCCATTTCGAAACCATCACCCCGATCCTATGCCCGACGACCTCACACAACGCGTGATCGGCGTCATCGCCGCCACCCAGCACATCGACGCCGCCGCCATCACTGCCGACAGCACTTTCGCCGAGCTCAACATCGATTCCCTCGACGGCATCAATATCCTGTTCGCGCTCGAAAACGAGTTCAACATCAACATCCCCGACGACGCCGCCAAGGACCTCCGCTCGGTTCGCGACATCACACAGGGCATCGCCGCGCTCCTCGCCCCTTCGGGCGGCGCCGGCCCGGCCTCCGCATGAGCACGCGTCGCGTCGCCATCACCGGCGCCGGCGTCGTCAGTCCGTTTGGCGGCGGCGTTTCCGAATTCTGGTCTGCCCTCAGCGCCGGCCGCCACGCCTTCGCCCCCATCGAAGGCATCGACCTCACCCGCCTCCGCTTCTCCCTCGGCGCCCAGGTCCGCCGCTGGGATCCCCTGGCCCACTTCGATCCCCGCGACGCCTCCCTGCTCGACCCCTTCGCCCAGTTCGCCGCCGTCGCCGCCCGCGAAGCCGTCGCCTCCGCCGGCATCGTCTGGACCCCCGCTCTCCGCCAGTCCTCCGCCATCGTCACCGGCTCCTGCGTCGGCGGCCAGTCCACCAAGGACGAGCAGTTCCTCGCCCTCTACGCCAACAATAGCCCGCGCATCAACCCGCTCACCATTCCCCGCATCATGGAGAACGCCGGCGCCAGCCGCATCTCGCTCGAGCACGGCGTCACCGGCCCTGTCTTTACCGTCTCCACCGCCTGCTCTTCTTCGAACCACGCCATCGGCCAGGCCTTCTGGATGGTCCGCTCCGGCGCCGTCGAGCTCGCCCTCGCCGGCGGCAGCGAGGCCGTCTTCAGCCTCGGTTTTCTCAAAGCCTGGGAAGCCATGCGCGTCGTCTCGCCCGATGTCTGCCGCCCGTTTTCCCGCGACCGCCGCGGCCTCGTCCTCGGCGAAGGCGCCGCCATCCTCGTCCTCGAGCCGCTCGGGGCCGCCCGCGCCCGCGGCGCCGAAGTGCTCGCTGAAGTCTGCGGCTTCGGCATGTCCTCCGACGCCCACCACATCACCCAGCCCTCGCCCGCCGGCGCCGCCCGCGCCATCCGCGCCGCCCTCGCCGACGCCTCTCTCCCGCCCGAGTCCATCGGTTACATCAACGCCCACGGCACCGGAACCCAGGCCAACGACCCCGCCGAAACCGCCGCCATCCGCGACGTCTTCGGCCCCCACGTGAGCCGCCTCGCCGTCAGCTCCACAAAATCCTCCAATATCCGAGGCGGGCGCCGAGCAAATGATGCTCGACACTCACGAGATCAAGAAAACACTTTCACAGATCTTGCCAGGCGATCCTCCACCAGCAGCGTTCATCAAGCGCGTCAACACGGCGATGGGCAAGGTAGAGCCGCTTCTCAAAACTTTACAGATTCGCCCCTCCCCTCCTGAAGCTCTTGTGCAGGCTTACCTCGTCCACGTCGCGGATCTGTCGGATGCAAACTTCAGGAAAGTGCTTGAGCTCAAAGGCATCAGGGGTAGAGATCAGTCGCAACTGGTTGAGATATATCAGATGCACAAGTTAAGTCCGAGATACCAAGGCAGCCTTGTCGAGAAATCGCCCATCTTGACCACACTCAACATTGGCGCTAGTGCCAGTACTGCTCCCGTTGGCGGCATCCCAAGTGGTGGGGCAGCAGCATTGCAGAACCTTTCTGCTCTTGGGAATTCCGCTGCGGCTTCTCTGAGCACTGCCAATTTGCCGGGAAATATCAATATCAAGTTCGCTGATGGCATTGGTTCCGCCCTGATGGATCGCTTCTCATCCTCGACTCCGGCGCTTGGAGGTGCAGGCTCGCCAAGGGACGACGCGCATAGTCCCCCGCCGTCCTCGGCAAATCTGCCTAATTTCACGATTACGCCTGCTGGAGCGATCAATGGCGATGCCGATGCTGATGGAGAGACAGGCACTAAGCTCAACGAAAATCTGAAGAATATTGGAAAGTTCTTCAAAAGGGATCTCGGCAGTTTTGGAGCAATCGGAAGATTCGGTGGCAGCAAGAGCGCGAGTCCAGGACCAGAAGACAGAGCTTGAGCTGTCCGCCGGGTCGCCACATGGTCTTCTCACTGTCACATGTCGAGCCGATAGAACGGCAGCACGATTGCAAATC
>DAIDHC010000088.1 GCA_027452065.1 Bryobacterales bacterium | reverse complement strand
GGGTTGGGGCGGGCGGGAGGAGTGGGTTGAGATGGGGGCGGAGGAGGGCGAGGGCGGAGGCGGCGGGGGCGGGGGCTTGGTGGCGGGAGGAGCGGATTGGGGAGTGCGGCTTCATACGGGACCAGGGTAGCGCGGGGGGTGGATGGGGAACGGGACGGGAGCCCGGGAAGTGTTGTTCCTTGTGTAGGTTAGGAGAGATTCGGCGGTTGTGATCGAGCTTTCGGCGGCTGTCGCATTCTTGGTGAGGAGGGGGCGTGCGGGTCACAGAGGGGATGTTGGGTGAACGGCTGCCGGGAGGAAGCCGCTCGGTGATATTTGAGGTTTGCCGGGCGGGCCTGCTTTTCGTGGGCGGGAAAGCATAAAATTGCTGATTCCCGAGAGCTTCGGGCGAACGAGCTTGATTGGTCAGGTTGGCAGAAGGGGATTGGGTTGATGAATCGTCGAGACTTTGTGAAAGTGGCGGGCGCCAGTGCCGGCCTGGCGGTGGCGGCGGCCGGTCAGAACGCGGGCAAGCGCACCGAGCTGCGGCAGGTTGTGGTGATTCTTGGGGAGTCGGTTCGCTACGACATGTTGAATTGCTACAGAAATACGGGGTTGAAGACGCCGAATCTGGATCGCCTGGCGCGGGAGGGGATCCGGTTCGATCGCGCTTACAACTGCCAGCCGGTTTGCGCGCCGGCCCGCTCGTCGATCTGGACCGGGCTTTATCCGCACACCAACGGCGTTTGGGGCAACAGCATGCCGCTCGGCGATACGGTGCACAGCATCGGCCAGAGGCTGCACGATCGAGGAATCGAGTGCGCCTTCATGGGAAAGTGGCATCTGTCCGGCACGGACTACTTTGACACCGGCAAGCCGGCGCCGGGGTGGAACGGCGCCTACTGGTACGACATGCGGCGCTACCTGACGGAGCTGACACCGGAGGACCGCAGGCGCTCCCGGAAGCCATCGACCGGCGAGGATCCGACTTGGACGGCGGAGATGTGTTACGGCCACCGGGTGACCAACCGCGCGGTGGACTTTCTCGCCGAGCACGAAGGGGACGATTTCCTGCTGGTGGTGGCGTACGACGAACCGCACGGCCCGAGTCTCTGCCCGATTGAATACTCGGAGATGTACAAGGACTTTGTGTTCCCGAGCAGTCCCAATGTGGAGGACTCACTGAGCGGCAAACCGGTTGAGCAGCGCATCTGGGCCGATGAGAGATTGAATGCGAAGCCGCGTCCGATTCAGGAGAAGCAGTTCTTCGGCTCCCACACATTCATCGACACGGAGATCGGCCGGGTGCTGGATCAACTTGAAAAGAGCGCGCCCGGCGCTCTGGTGATCTACACGGCGGACCACGGGGTTTTTCTGGAATCGCACCGGCTGGAGGACAAGGGCCCGGCGATGTACGAAGAGATCACGCATATTCCATTCCTTGCGAAGTGGCCGGGGAAGGCGCCGGCGAATACGGTTTCGAAGGGGCTGGTATCGCACATCGATCTGGCGGGCACGCTGATGGAGTTTTTCGGATTCGGGGTGCCGAAGACACTGGAGGGCGGAAGCATGCTGCCGATGCTGAGCGACCCGAATGCGACGGTGCGCAAGGAAGTGTTTATCGAGTGGGGACGGTATGAGGTCGATCACGACGGCTTTGGCGCATTTCAACCGATCCGCTGTGTGCAGACGCGGAAGCGCGAGAAGAACATCCGTGTCGCGCGTTATCGGGCACCCGCTGACGTTCCCGCGTAAGGAACCGCAATCGGTGGTGCGCGTTTGCGGTCGATCCTATGACACTGGGACCGGCGATGTGGGGTTCAAGATGGTCAAGCCGCCTGATGGCCCGGCTGGTGGTGACGGGGAAGCAACTGATCGGCGAGCAAGAACAAGGAGGCGCAGGTCCGGCCTTCGTCGTCGCTAAATTCGACTTCATACACACCGGGGCGAGCCTCTCAACGACGGTGCCGACCTGGCCGCGCATCAGGTGATGGTCAGCGACGTCTTCGAGCAGTGCGACGACCGATAGTTATTCGAGCTCGCGCATGGCGTACCTTAATCCAATCGTAGAGAACAACTGGTCAGCCGAGGAGCCGACTGGCGCGCTGAAAATGGGTCGCTGCTGGAGTGGGGTCCCAAGGCTCGGAGGTGACGTCATGGCAATTCTTGCGGGTCTTCAGGAATAGGCCGGGTTGCCCCGATTTTCGAGAGCAATTTTTCTGGAATTCTGAGTGGACCGTTGGCCGTCTTGTAGTTCTGTAGGGTCCTCCCAAGCAGCGCATGTACCATCTGTGCCAATTCGGGCGACATCAAGATGGTGAGAGTTTGGATCGCCTTAAGGTGGTCGCCGGCGATCTCGATGTCGCTAAAGACCAGTCGAATGTCGAATAAAGTGGCACTTGCAGCGGCGTGGTTGGCGTAAAATCTCATCCCTTGCGCAGTGGAATAGTCCACGTCACCGGACTGGAAAATCACTTGCTTCTCAATGACGCCAGCCGGATCGGGTTCGGCGGCAGATTTATTATCGTGTTCAGGTTCCATAGTTTAGCTGCTCTTCTCCCGTGTAGAGCGCCTTCTCCTCTTTCGCTGGCAGCTTGATTAGCCCGGTGGGCTCGAATACGAGAGTCCCCTTCGGCTGCGGCCGTGCTTCATGGATCATAATATTCTGCTGCCCGGCCCACGTCCCCTTTTGCACCTTAGTCTTGGGCGAATACGCAGTTGCGCCGCGGAACACGTAATCGTATATATCAGAAAGATTGGATACCGAGAGTCCGGCGGAAAGTCCGGCTTCGTGGGCAGCAATGAGGGCGCGTTCGACGGCGAGGTCTTTCTCAATTGCCGGCAGTTCATCGTCGAAGCTTTCGACTTCCAGCGATCGTTGATTCGTGTTCGTCGACCTATCAAGCACTGTGCTGAATGGAACAAACCTGACGTCTAGGCCCACATCAAACGCAGAAGCAATCCGAAGCATTGTATTCAGAGTGGGCTTGGTTTCGGCGTTTGGATCTTCGAGAATGGAGATTCTCTCCTGCGCCATATTTGCTTTTCGGCCGAGCTGCGCCTGCGACATTTCGCGCTGTTCGCGAAGAGCTCTAATCTGAGCGCATATTCCACCGTAGACGTTTTCTACGTTCAGAGCATCGCGATATTCGCGCTCCTTGCAGCTCTCTAGGAGATCCTGTTTAGCGGTAACGGTGTTCACAAGCTCTGCTCCAGTCGTTTTGGACGATAGCCATCCGCCGTTGAGCGATTTCCGGCGCATTCTGCGGATCAAATTGATCGCCATGCTCAAGCGCCGGGAAAAGCAGCGTGAACTGCCTTTCGGTCGGGCCGCGAAAGCCCAGCAGCCGATATTGGGTATTCATCCAGCGCACCCTAATTTCTACAATCCCCGGATGGTTGTCCAGATTACTGGCGAGTGGACGGACCCACAGCCGTGTTCCAGCCAATTGCAAAAGAATTCGGTCTATCTTGGCTTTGGCCTTGACTGGGACCCTCGTCCTGTCCCGAAGCCACTCCTGGATCGGGTTGGTATTCCGCTCGTCGAGGTAGTCTAAGAAGGTCCACTCGTCCATGAGTGTATGATAAAAAAGTTATAAAAACAAGCCAGAACCGCTGGCCGCTCAAGATGATAATTGTATCATGGCTTAAAGCCATGAAAAACAAAGGCCACCGAAGACCGGTCGCTAAACCGGAATCGCCTTCGCTTTGACTTTGGGCGGGTTGGCAGAGAGATCGAATGCTCCGGTCTCCAAAACCGGCAACCGTGCTTGTATCACGGTTCGTGGGTTCGAATCCTACACCAGCCGCCAGATTGACATTTCCCCGATGAAGTCTCTGGCCTCCGCCGTGGAAAAGACCCGCGCAGCCTAAGCCACACGAACCTGCGAATTCAGTATCAGCATTTTGGATGTGAAACTCAACAAGAGATTTGGCGGTGACTTGTCACAACGCCCGGTTCGATTGTAGCGGGTTCCGTGGGCGATGCAACCACCAGCCTTCGCGCCGTCTGCAGTGCAGTGAGGTGTTCGCAGGGGCGCGTGAAAAGACCGTGGGTGCCATGTAACTGCCGGTCGCATGCGCCGAGCGGTTCCCGGCCGGGTTTTCAAGGCTCCGGCACTTTCCCGACGTGCCGTATGATTCCCGCCGTCGCTGCAGGGCCGATCCCGAAGGCCAGAACGAGCGAATAACGAAAGGGCTCATCCGCGATTGAGCTCTATGTAGCGGAAGGTGTGGTTAGCGGCGGGCGCGTGTCGAGAGGTTTCTTTGCGACCCTATCTAAAAAGCAAAACGGCCGACCGAAGCCGGGTGTTTTATTGAGGCTGTTTTTTTGAGGAGTGCCGCCCGGCCCTCTTTTCGTGGGCTGGAAGGCATGGGATTGCTCAGTCCTGATGAGATCGTTCGTTTGACGCCCCCGGAGCGTCTGGCGCTGATCGCGCAGCTTTGGGATAGTCTCGAACATGAGCATCTTCCCTTGACCAGTGCGCACAAAGAGGAGCTTGAATACCGCCTGAGTTCGCTCGACGAAGATAGGCGCAATGGCGTAACGTGGGCATCCCTCAAAGCCGAACTTGAGAAGCGCTGCCCGTAAGTGTATTCGGTTATCTTCACTCCGGCGGCGCGGGGGGAGTTGATCGAGGCGCAGGATTGGTATGAGGGCGAAGCCGCCGGGGCGGGCGGACTTCGATAATGTTCGACGCGCCCTCTTGCGCCACTTCCCGTACTCGCTGTTTTTTGTCGTCGAAGATGAAGCCGTGATCGTGATTGCTTGTTTTCAGGCGCGTCGCGATCCTGCGCATTGGCAACAACGGAGCTGAGTTCAATCATTGCTTCCGCGCTCGTGGGCCGTGTGATCGTGCGTGCTCCGATCCCGCGTTGGGGGTCGGTTTGGCTTGGGGGTTAACGGCCTTCGAGGAGGGCTTTGAGGCGGTCGTAGCCGGCGCGGCTGACGGGGAGGCGGGTGCCGTCGGCGAGGATGGCGATGCGGCTGTCGCGGGCGTAGGGCTCGATGCGGGAGACGCTTTCGAGGTTGACGATGTGGGAGCGGTGGATGCGGACGAAGCGGTCGGGGTCGAGGCTGGCTTCGAGGCTGGAGATGGTCTGTTGCTTGAGGAAGCTTTTGCCGGCGCTGTGGAGGCTGACGTAGTCGTCCTGGGCTTCGGCGTAATCGAGGCGGTCGACGGGGATGATGTGGACGCGGGGGCCGTCTTTGACGACGATGCGCTGGAGGAACTGTTGGGGCGGGCGGGCGGCGGCGGCGAGGACGGTGGGGGCGGGGCCGGCGGGGGCCAGGCCGATGCGGCGGCGGGCGCGCTCGACGGCGGTTTGAAAGCGCTCCAGGCTGAAGGGCTTGAGGAGGTAATCGACGGCGTGGGCGTCGAAGGCGCGCATGGCGTACTCGTCGAAGGCGGTGGCGAAGACGACGGGGACTTCGCGGCCGATTAATTCGAGGACTTCGAAGCCGTCGAGCTTGGGCATCTGGACATCGAGGAAGACGAGATCGGGCTTGAGGTCGGCGATGGTTTTGACGGCCTCGAAACCGTTGGCGCACTCGGCGGCGATGGCGAGGCCGGGGGTGGCGGCGGCGTATTCGCGAACCAGGGAGCGGGCGAGGTCCTCGTCGTCGACGATGACGGCGCGGAGGGGGGCGGCGGCGGGGAGGGCGAGGGAGCGCGGGGAGGAGCGGGCATCGGAGTCGCGCTGGAGGTTGCGGAGGTCGACGATGAGGTCGCGGGCGGACTGGTAGCGGCGCTGGGGGTCCTTCTCGAGGCACTTGAGGACGATGCGGTCGAGGGCTTCGGGGATGTCGTAGTTGAGGCGGGCGAGAGCGGTGGGCTGGGAGTTGAGGATGCGGGCGAGTACCTGCTGGGAGTTGACGCCGTCGAAGGGGAGCTGGCCGGAGGCCATTTCATAAAGGACGGCGCCGAGGCTGAACAGGTCGGTGCGGTGGTCGATGTCGAGGCCGAGGGCTTGCTCGGGGCTCATGTAATGGACGGTGCCGAGGACGAGGCCGGCGGTGGTGAGGAGGAGGGTTTCGTCGTCGCGGGCGGGGCGGGCGCCGGGGCGGGACTCGATTTTGGCGAGGCCGAAGTCGAGGATTTTGACGGAGCCGCGGGAATCGAGGAGGATATTGGCGGGCTTGATATCGCGGTGGACGATGCCTTTGGAGTGGGCGGCGTCGAGGGCGTCGGCGATCTGGAGGCCGATTTCGACGAGGGAGGGGAGTGGGAGCGGGCCCTGGGCGATGCGGGAGGAGAGCGGCTGGCCGTCGATGAACTCCATGGCGATGAAGTGGAGGCCGGAGGCTTCGCCGATTTCGTAGATGTGGGCGACGTTGGGATGGCTGAGGATGGAGGCGAGGCGGGCTTCCTGGGCGAAGCGCTGGGCGTGGGCGGGGTTGGAGGCGAGCTCCGGGGAGAGGACCTTGAGGGCGACGGGGCGGCCGAGGCGGGTGTCGGTGGCGAGATAGACGGCTCCCATGCCGCCTGCGCCGAGGCGGCTGGTGAGGCGGAAGTGGGCGAGGGAGGAGCCGGGAGCGAGGTCTGCCATGGCGGGAGATCCAGAACCTATGATGGCGGATGGGAGCGGTGTGTGTCACAGGGGAGGACAAGCTCGACGCGGAAGCGGCCGCCGGAGGGGCCGGCGCGGAGGGTTGCCTGATCGGGGTAGCGGGCGCGGACGCGGGCGCGGACGTTTTCGAGTCCGATGCCGGCGCGGGAGGAGGCGCGGGCTTCGGGATCGAAGTCGTTTTCGACGGAGATGCGGAGGAAGCCGTTGGCGCATTCGGCGGAGAGCACAATGGAGCCGCCTTCGACGAGGCCGGCGATGCCGTGTTTGACGGCGTTTTCGATGAGCGGCTGGAGGATGAGCGGAGGGACGGGGCAGGCGCCGCAGCGGGGGTCGATGCGGGGCTCGAAGCGGAGGCGGGGGCCGAAGCGGATGTTTTCGACCGAGAGGTACATGGAGCCGAGGGCGACTTCGTCGGCGAGAGGAATGGATTCGCGGTCGCCGAGAGTGAGGGTGCGACGGAGGAAGTCGGAGAGGCGGATGCACATTTCGCGGGCGCGGGGGCCGTCGGAGGTGGCGAGGGAACTGATGGAGTTGAGGCTATTAAAGAGGAAGTGGGGATTGATCTGGGCCTTGAGGGCGCGGAGTTCGGCGTCGCGGGCGAGGGTGCGGGCCTGTTGGGCGCGCTGTTCGGCTTCGCGGGAGGATTCGAGGGAGAGCAGGACGTAGTTGACGGCGACGGCGAGCAGATAGAGTTCGATGCCGGCGACGAAGAGGAGGGGGAGATCGGAGGCGAAGCGGCGGTCGATGGCGGGGAGGAATGCGGCGAGGGCGGCGGCGAGGCCGCGGGCGGCGACGAGCCAGAGGAGGGCGGCGGCGACGGCGGCTGCCAGTTGCTGAAGGACGAGCGAATAGAGGGGCACGGCGCCGAGAGGGAGCATGCGGCAGAGGTACCAGGAGGCGAGGCAGACGAAGGAGAAGAGAGCGACGAGGGGGACGGAGAGAGCGGCGGATTCGCGCCAGGAGATGGGGGCGGCGGAGTGGAGGAGATAGGCGAGGCTGACGGCGATGGGGATCCAGACGGCGAAATAGAGCAGGACGCGGGTGCGTGTGGCCAGCAGGGGGTGCATGGCGATGGGGGCGGGATCAGTATTTCACGGAAGCGCCGCCGAAGACGGCGACTCCGGTGACGACGAGGCGCTGGGGTTTTTCGCCCTCGGCCAGGCGCGGGGGGATGGTTTTGTCTTCGAAGCCGCCGAAGATGCCGGTGCCTTCGACGGAGACGAGCCAGGTTTCGGGGACGAGGATTTCGACGCCGCCGAAGACGGCGTTGACGTCGACAACGGCCTGGGGGACCTGGATGCGGGCGCGGCGGAGGTCGAGCTTGAGGCCGCCGAAGAGGGTGGAGGCTTCGGCGGTGCGGAAGTCCTGGCTGTCGATGCGGCGCTCGGTGGCGCCGAAGATGGTCCAGGCATTGATGGCGGCGGAGCTGAGGGGCGGGGCGGTGAAGGGGGCGGAGGAGATCATGCCGCGGCGCTCGACGGCGCGGAGGAGCATGCTGAGTCCGAAGGCGATGATGACGAGGGGCCAGAGGAGTTCGAAGTTGAAATAGAAGAGATGGAGGTTGCGGAGGAGGAAGAGAACGCCGGCGGCGGCGAGGGCGGCGCCCCAGACGGCGGAGGCGGGGCCGTTGGCGCCGGCGAGGCGGGAAAGGCCGAGGACGATGAGGATGACGGGCCAGAAGTCCCAGACATCGCGGACGGGGAAGATGCCGAGATTGTCGAGCAGGAGGAGGAGGCCGATGGCGATGACGGCGGCGCCGAGGACGAGGCTGGAGACGGGGTTGCGGCGGCGGCGGTAGTTGCGCCAGCCGTAGACGTCGGCGGGAGGGGGGTAGCCGGGGCCGGGGGGGCGATTGGCGGGATCGTGCTCATCCATGGCTTCAGCGTAGCGGGAGCGGAGGCGGCGGGCGACGAGGATTCGGCGAACGGCGGCGTCCCATCGGTGAACGGCGGGGGAAGCGGAGCGCGGGGAGGAATGGGGCGGGGCGAGAGACA
>DAIDHC010000087.1 GCA_027452065.1 Bryobacterales bacterium | reverse complement strand
CGGGCGAGCGCGACCCAGGCGGCGGGATCGAACTTGACGGGGTTGAACCGCGGAGCGAGCTTCTCGTATTCGACGACGCTCATCTTGTGGTTGTTCATGACCCATTCGCCGTCGCCGAGGACGCTGTAAACGCCCCAGTGGATGAACATGCCGAAGCGGTTGTCCTGGAACCACTCGCGTGCCGCGAGGTTCTCCGGCGTCGGTTGGTAGGCGGGCGGAGCCGCGAGGAGCAGCGGAGCGGCCGCGAGGGCGAACATGCGTGAGATCGTGCGCGGCGAGGGAAGCGGGAATCGGGGCATTAGTAGGCAGCCTTTTTATCGACGATGTTTTCGAGCGGCTCTCCGTTGCGAAATCGATCGAGGTTTCGAAGGAATAAGGCGACCGACTGGTGCAGCCAGTCGCTGGTGCGGTCGGCGCAGTGCGGTGAGACCAGAACGTTGTCCATGGAGTAGAACGGATGTCCCGGCGGCAGGGGCTCGCGCTCGAAGACATCCAGGGCGGCGCCGCGGAGATGCCCGTCGCGCAGCACGTCGATCAGGGCGGCCTCCTGGATGACGGTGCCGCGTCCGACGTTGATGATGACGGAGCCGGGCTTCATGGCGCGCAGTTCGGCGGGGCCGAGCATCCCGCGCGTGTCGGGCGTGCCGGGTGCGGCGACGATGACGTAGTCGCACTGGGCCAGCATCTCTTTCAGTCGCTCGGGAGGAAAGACACCGTCGGCGATGCCGTCTGATTCGGCCGACAGCGCGGCGCGGCGGCGGTTGGCAAGAATCTTCATGCCGAGGGCGCGGGCGAGCGCGGCGGAGGCGCGGCCGATTTCGCCGTAGCCGACGATGCCGGCCACGCCCGAGTGCGCTTCGGTGACTTCAAACTGTTCCCAGCGTCCGGCGGCCTGGTTGCGGCGCATGCGCGGGATGTCCTTGGCGAAATAAAGAATGCCGAGGAGCGCGAACTCGGCGAGCGAGCGCTTGTAGACGCCGCGGGCGTTGGTGAGCGGAACGGGGCTGGCGGCGAATTCGGGCGTGAGCATGTGCTCGACCCCGGCCGAGAGCGTGTGGACCCACTTAACGCGCCCGGCGAGCGGCCAGGCGGACTTGAAGGGATCGCCGGAAAAAACGGCGCTGAGAACAACGTCGGCCTTCGGCGCGGCGGCGCGGATGAGGGCCTCGTCAATGCCGACTTCAACCTGGAAGGGGGCGGGAAGGTCAAGCAGAGTGCGGATGTGAGTGTCGGCGGGATCACCGAGCACGAGCAGTCGAATTGGTTCCATGCGAAAACAGAATGTACCATAGCGGCGAAGGCGCTCCGCGTCACGCTTCCCGGTAGAGGAGAAGGATGACGCCGATGGCGACAAAGCACGGGGGCCAAATGCGTGCGGCGATGAGGCGCGGCGGGCTCGGAAGCCGGAGTTCGAGCCAGCGGGACCAACCGGCGAGGACGGCGAAAAAGGCGAGGGGAAGGTGGCTGAGCTCGATCAGAAATTCCTCGCGGAGGTCATTGAGTGCGTGCGAGTGGGTGAGCAGAAGTGCGCCGCCGGCGGCGCACACCGCGGGGAAGATGAATGCGGGCCAGGCCGCGCGGAGGCGGCCGTTGCGGACGGACCATTCAAAGACGGCGAAGATGACGATGAGAAGGACGAAGAGGCGGTGCTGGGCGACCTCGGCGACCGTGAAACTGGCCCAGAAGCCGCGAGGGCCGAGGGGCCAGTTTTCCGCGTCGGCGCGGATCAGCAGGAAGGCGGCTAGGCCCAGGAAGAGCAGCGGCCAATGGCGGGCCCAGCGGGCGCGTCCGGTCCCGGCGAGCACGGCGAGGAGGCCGATGGAGAGGACGACGAGGCCCGACCAATGGTGGTTGTATTCGCTCCAGGCGATGTCGTCCTCCGTTCGAGAAGGAGCCGAAGACACCGGGAGGAACGCGTCGGGCGACGCAGGAACCGGAGTGAGCGCTTGGACGGGAGGCGTGCGGAAAGACGGCCAGCGGGGAGCGATGCGCTCGACGATCTGCGGGACGGTGGCCCACTGGCCGGGAAGGTCGGCCGCGGGTGGCTGAGAGGTGAGTGAGGCGGCGGCGAGGATCACCGTGAACCCGATGCCGATCTCGGCCTCGGCGAAGCGGCGGAGGAAGCCGAGCGCGGAGGCGTCGCCGGAGCGCATGCGGGCGACGAGGCGGAAGTTAAGAGCGCCGAGCAGGAGCAGGACAGCGAGCAGGGCGACCTTGATGAGGACCATGGCGCCGTAGCTGGTGCCGTAGAGAGCTTGCCAGGAACCGGTATAGAGGACGGCCATGAGGGCGCCGGCGGCGATGAGTGCGGCGACGCTGGCCTGGGCCAGACGGGAGAAGCGGGAGGATACGGTGCGCGCGGCGGCGGCGTCCGGGATGCGGCGGGAGGCGATCCACAGATACGGGAGTCCTCCGATCCAGGTCGCGCAGGCGAGCTGATGGATGGCGGTGAGCAGGATGGCGAAGCCGCGGTCGTCCAGACGGGCGGCCGCGTGGCTGGTGAGCACGGAGCCGCTGAGAATAGTCAGGCAGGCGAGGAAGTGCAGCGGCGCGGCGAAGCGGGAGCGGGAGCGGGCGATCGCGGCCGCTAGGACGGCGCCGGCGAAGGAGAGAGCGCCGGCGCGGGCAAAGGACGCTCCGGCGACGGTGGTCCAGTCGAGCTCCGTCGAGGCCACGAGGACGGCGCCGTCGGAGAACACGTAAGCGGCGACGATGAAGGCGAGCGCAATCGCCGACCAGAACAGAAGGCGCCGGGCGGCGGCCCACGTCGCGGCGAGCGCCTCGGCGGGCGCATCCGGCGCGGTACGGAGGGCGAGAAGCAGGAAGGCGATGCCGCCGATGACCAGAGACTGAAGCGCCAGCGTCAGGCCCCGGAACAGAACCGAGAGGAACGAGAAGATGTCGAGGAACTGCGCCACGGCGTCGCCGGATTACCGCACGCGGAAGGAAAGCTCTCCGCGCGTGATGTGCCCGTCGGTGGCGAGCACCTGCCAACGGATGAGGTAGGAGCCGGCGGAAAGGCCGTGGGCGATAGAGGAAAGTACCGCGGGCGAAGGCTGCGCCCGGAGAGTGAGCGGAGCCGTGCTCTTGTCGGGCTTGACGAGGATGAGCCGTGAGCGGCCCGCGTCGATTCGCGAATTAAACGTGAGGAGGATGGCGATTTCCGGGCCGGCGACGGCGGTGCCGGCGGCCGGCTTCGAGGAGACGAGCACGGCGTGAGCCGAAACAGGAACGGCGAGTGCAAAACCGAGAACAGTGAACAGGAGCAGCGAAGAGAAATTCAGAAGTTTCATTACCTGCAATCCGGACAACGGCAGTCGCGCGGATGGCCCCCTTACGTCAAAAATAGCAGATGCGAAGCCCAGGTTACGCATCGGTAGCGTTCCTCCGCTTCTCCTTTGATGCCTGATGCGGCGCAGAAGGCTCGCGCGGCAGGGGCGGCAACTTAGAATGAGAGAGGTATGCGACGGTACGCGGCTGTGGATATCGGAAGCAATTCGGTGAGAATGCTGGCGGCCGCGGTGTCGCCGGAAGGGGCGATCGAGCAGCTTGCGGCTGACCGGCAGGTGATCCGGCTGGGAGAGAGCGTGTTCCGCTCGGGGCGGATCGACCGCGCGGCGATGGAGGAGGCGGCGGGCATCTTGCGGCGGATGGCGCAGGGCTATGGAGCGCTGGATGTGCTGGGAGTGCGGGCCGTGGCGACGAGCGCGGTGAGGGATGCGAGCAATCAGCACGAATTTATCGAGCGGGCGGCCGAGGCGTTGGGCACTCCGGTGGAGATCATCTCCGGGCAGGAAGAGGCGCGGTTGATCCATCTGGGAGTGCGGTCGCGGTGGCCTCATCCGAACAAGAGGGTGCTGATTGTCGACGTCGGCGGGGGCAGTGCGGAGGTGATGGTCGGCGACAACGGCACTCTGAGCGAAGCGTTCTCCAAGCCGCTGGGGGCGGTGCGGCTGACCGAGGTATTTCTGAAGCAGGACCCGCCGGCGGTGCTGGAACTGCATCGGATGAACGAGTACATCGACGAGAAGCTGTCGGGGCCTTTGGCACGGATCGGCGGCGGCAGGTTTGACCGGATGATCGCGACTTCGGCGACCGCGGCGGCGATGGTGTGCGCGGTGAACCGCGTGCATCGGGCGCGGCGGGACGAGGCGGACCGGCTGAAGGCCACGCTGCCTCAGGTGCGGCGCTTCTACCAACAGATAAGTTCGCAGAGTCTGGCGGCGCGGAGGAAGATACAAGGGATCGGGCCAAGGCGCGCCGAGATCATCGTCGCCGGGGCGGCGGTGTTTCTGAAGGCGCTCGAGGGTTTCCGGCAGCCGGCGCTGTCCTATTGCGCGGCCGGGGTGCGCGAGGGGATTGTGGCGGACCTGGCGGCGCGGGGCGTGGGGCGGGAGCTGACGCAGCTCAATCGCGACCAGCGCAAAACCGTCGAGGCGATGGCCCGGCGGTACGGCGTCCCGTCCGCTCATTCGCGGCAGGTGGCCCGGCTGGCGCACCAGATTTTCGAGGCGCTGCAACCTCTGCACAAGCTGCCTCCGGGCCTCGGCAAATTGCTGGAGGCGGCGGCGCACTTGCACGACATCGGGCACTTTGTCAGCGACACCAGCCATCACAAGCACTCGCATTATCTGGTGGTGAACTCCGATCTTCCCGGCTTCACCGACGCGGAGCGGCGACTGGTGGCGATCCTGTGCCGGTATCACCGGAAGTCGATGCCGGTGGTGCGGCACCAGGCCTACGAGTCGCTGGATGCGGATACGCGCAGGGCCATTCTGCTGATGGTGCCCTTATTGCGACTGGCCGACAGTCTGGACCGCAGCCACGATCAGAGGGTGGAGGGAATGCGGGTAATTGTGAAGAGCGGTCTGATTGCGGTGGAACTGCGCTCGGAGACGGACATCGATCTGGAGCTGTGGGCAGCCGAGCGGACCGGTGACGTGTTCCGTGAAGTATACGGGCTGCCGCTGGTGGCGGCGCGAGTGCTGTAAACGAGGCTTTGCGGGCGGACTATTTTGGTGCGGCGGCGGCTTTACGCTTTTTGTACTCGCCGAAGGCGGCGGCGGCTTCGGGGACGCGGTCGAGACGCCGGTAGAGCAGTCCGAGCGAGTAACAAGGCTCGGCCGAGGCGGTGTCGAGCGCGATCGCCTGGCGGTACTCCTCGATCGCCTCGCTCGGCCGGCCTTCTTTTTCCAGGACCCGGCCGAGATGATAATGCGCTTGGGCGAAGCCGGGATCGTAGCGGAGCGATTCGCGCAGAGCGGCTTCGGCGTCGCTGAACTTTTCGAGGCGCAACAGCAGGTACCCAAGGTTGTGCGGAGGCCACGGCGAGGGCGGATGGAGATCGCGATTGAGCGCGGCGGCGGCCGTGAAGGCGGTGCGCGCCTCTTCGTAGCGGCCCAACATGTCGAGCGCGAGGCCGAGATTGTCCTCGGCGCGGGCCGAGCCGGGATCCAGTTGAATGACCTGCCGGAACTTTTGAACCGAGTCCTCGTAGCGCCGCTGGTAGTAGTCGATGCGGGCGAGCCAGTAGAGATAGAGCGGAACGTCGGGGTGGCTGAGGCGAAGTGAATCGAGTTGGGTGCGGGCGCCGGCCGTGTCGCCGAGACGGACCAGCGACATGGCGAAAGTGAAGCGGTCGCGCGCATCGAGAGGGCCGGAAGCTTCAGCGTCGTGAAGTGCGCGGGCCGCGGGCCCCATGCGGCCGGCGACGAACTCGATGGCGCCCAGCAGGGCAAGGAGGCTGGAAGCATGCGCTGCATCGGCGCGGGCGGCATCTCGCAGCAGGGCCTCCACGCGCGGGAAATCGCGCGCCTCGATCGCCCGCGCGACGCGAGCCTGCGTGTCTGCCGGGAGCGCCGAACGGCCGAGGCGCTCGGCAAGAGGATCCGGCTCGGCGGCGAGCAGAAGGCCGAGCGTGAGGACCGCCGCGAACTTTGACCGCGCCGCCATTCAGAACACCCGCCGGTGAGCCAATAGTTCGCGCGCGTTGGCCGATTCCCGTTGGGGCGGCGCAGACGGCCGCGCCGGAGCCACGCGCGGAACCGGGAGGCCGCCGGCCGCGCGCGCTGTTATCGATCGCCGCATTCGCACAGCAAGACCGCCATATCGCGCTCATGATACAACACGCTTCCGTTGGCGGACTCCGCCCCGGACACTCGGGCTCGGATGTCGTGCCGGGGAGCCCGGGCCGGACAGCCCGGCCGCCGCCCCGGCATTACATGTTGCGGATGCAACAGCAATATGTTGTAATAGCAACACGGAGGTGCTTGTGAGCGAAACCCTCGATGCGGTTTTTCAACGAAGGGCCATCCGGGTCTTCGAAACGATCGAAATCTCACCCGCCCTGCGCGAACGGATCCTCGACGCCGCGCGGGCCGCGCCGTCCAGCTTCAACATGCAGCCGTACCGGCTTTACTGGGTGGAATCGCGGACGATGCGGGCGGCCGCGGCCCGGCTGTGTATGGGCCAGATGCCCGCCGAGACCGCGTCGGCATTGGTTGTCGCCGTCGCCGACATCGGCTCCTGGCGCCCGACGGCACAAGGCCAATTGGCATGGATGCGGCAAAGCGGATTCAGCGCAGAAAAGGTGGCCGAGTTCGAAAGGAAAACGAAGTTGGCGAAATGGTTCTTCACGCAGGGCTGGTTCGGTAGTCTGGGCGTCCTCAAGTGGGTCATCTTTCGGCTGCTCCACGTATGGAAGACGATTGGGATGCCGCCGATTTCCAGGCAGGGTCTGTTCAAGTGGGCGGTGAAAAATACGTCGCTCGCCTGCGAAAACCTGATGATCGCCGCCGAGGCGCTCGGGCTCAACACCTGTCCGATGGAAGGGTTCGACGGGCGCAGACTGGCTCGCCTTCTCGGCCTCTCGCCGAAATATCATGAGATTGTCATGGTCATCGCGATCGGCAGGAAATCGGCCCGGCACCAGGATCAACCCCGGTGGCGAAGGCCGCTTGAGGCCACGGTGAGAATCCTGTGATCGCGCCGCCGGGCAAGCCGATTCCTGAAGACATCCTGCGCGACTCGGTGTTGGCGCATATCGCCGCCGCCTACTTTTCGGCCGGCAAGAGGCTGGAGCGGAAAACGCAATGCTCGGCCACGCGCGGTTTCATCCTGTCGGCCCTCCGGGGCGGAGTGACGCTCAACCAGAACCAGGTGGCCACGCTTCTCGGCCTGGACCGGACGGTGGTGCACCGCGCCATTCGCTCGATGGTCGAGGAAGGACTGGTTTCGGAGAAGAAAGCCAAAGCCGGGAAGGCGCTTCCGATTCAGTTGACTCCCCGCGGCGAGCAGTACCGCGAACGGCTGATCCAGGCGCGGCGAGCCGCCGATGAGAAGATCCGGAAAGAAATGACCGCGGAGGAACGTTCGACGCTTCTCCGGCTTCTGAAATTGGTTGCCGATCTGGAGTTCTGAGGTTCCTTCGTTCCGGTTCCCGCATGTCGCCTTTGGATCCGCAGGGCTCACGAGACGACTTTCGCAGCAAGTTACTCCCGGACCCGCAGGCCGTTACGGAGCGTGTTTGGGAGCATTCAAGAAGCTGACCAGGTCGCCTATGTCGCTCGGCTGAAGCTGGGGCCACGGAATACCCAACTCCTCCATCCGGTCGACCATTTGCGGCCCGTGCTTCCACAGCGCCGCCGTGAGGGAAACGGAGGTGTATGCGTCGCCGCCGGCCCGGATGCCGGGCCCGGTACTGGTGCCCTCGGCTGAAGGCCCGTGGCAACGCGCGCAGCCGCGCAGGGCGAACACGCGCTCGCCGACAAATGGAGACCCGGTAGGTTCAAAGTACCGGAGGCTGGCGAGAAAGGCGACCAGGTCCCCCATCTCGGCCTTCTCGATTGTTGGCGGCGTGATGCCGTTGGTGCGGCCGAGACGCTCCATCGCCGGCGCGTGATTCCAGAGCACGCTCGCAAACTGGGACGTTGTGAGCGGAAGCTCGTGCTCCGGGCCCAACGCCGGGCCCAGCGAGCCTCCCTGCCCGCGAACGGAATGGCATTGAATGCATCTGGCCTGGAATACTTTCCAGCCGTGATCCGCGTTTCCCGCTGGTTCGGCGCGATGCGCGACGGCGGCTCCCTGGCTCACATACGCGACAAGATCGTTCATCTCGGTGCCCTGGAACTGAGGCCACGTGCCCAGCGCGGCGGTCACGGGAGCGATCATCGACTGAGAATGGTTCCACATGGCGCGCATCCACTCGTCTGGTCCGCCTTCGCCGATCTTCGACAACTCCGGAGCCGACTTGCCGCCCGATATGCCTATCGAATGACAACGAATGCAACCCTTCTGTTCGAAGACTTTTCTGCCCGCGTCCGGATTGCCAGGCCGGTCGGTGTTGGCGGCCTGATAGAGGAACGACAGAACGTCCGCCATCTCCTGCGAATTCAATTGCGGATAGGATTTTCGCCGGCGAATCTGCCGGAACATGCCGGGCGCGTGATTCCACAGGACCGTACCGAGCCATCCCATGGCCGGCACGCCGGGCCGTGTTGCCGAAAGATCGGGCGCGGTCTGTCCGCCTGCGCCATTGATGGAATGACAGATGGAACACTGCTTTTCCCCGAAAAACAGGGCGGCCCCGCGCTGCGGATCGCCGGTTACGTAAGGCGCTTGCCGCATGGAGACCGAGCGATGCTCCCGGACGAGAATGACGGCAAGAACGGCTGTCGCAATCAACGCGGCAGCAATCCAGAGCAGAAGAGGTTTGCGTCCACTCGGCATTGTCATGCACGGATGACTGCACGCCATTCGCCAGCTTCAACGGGCCGCTCTTCTAGGAAATGCCGCGCCAACCCGCGTCGCAAATCGGGACAACCGTCCGATTGTCGGACGCTATCTGCGCCGGTTCATGCCTGATATTGGCGCAGCTTGCGGTAGAGCGTGTCTCGCGAAATACCCAGCAGGGAGGCTGCTTTGGTTCGATTCCCGTCGGCCATCCTCAGCGCCTGTTCGATGGTGCGCCGCTCCATCTGCTCCATCGAAATCGGCTGGATCACCGCGCTGATCGCGGGTTCCGGCGAGTTCGTGCTGAGCGAAGGTTTGAGGTCTTTGTCGGTGATGAGCTGAGGATTGTCGGCCGACACCGCGGCGGCGCTCTCAATCAGGCTTTCCAGTTCGCGGACATTACCGGGAAACGGGTATGCCAGGAGCAGCTCGATCGCGCTGCGGGAAAGGGAAATCTCGCGCCCGTAGCGGCGCGCCACGCGGGCGGCAAAATTCTGGGACAGCACCAGAATATCTTCCTGGCGCGCGCGCAGCGGCGGAACCTGCAGCACGACCGTGGCGATGCGGAAGTACAGATCTTCCCGCAAGAATGTCGTGCGCAGATCGTTCAAGCTCCGATTGGTCGCCGAGATCACGCGCACATCCACGTGCACCGCCGTGGTGCTGCCCACCGGGCGCAATTCGCCCTGCTGCAGGACGCGCAGGAGCTTGACTTGCACGTCCTTGGGCATCTCGCCGATCTCGTCCAGGAAAATCGTGCCCCCCGCGGCCGCGGAAAAGATCCCCGGCGTGTCGGCGTACGCTCCGGTGAATGCTCCCCGCCGGAAGCCAAACAGCTCGCTCTCCACCAGTTCTCGCGGCAGCGCGCCGCTGTTCACGGCCACAAACGGCATTCGCGCACGCGGGCTGGCTTGATGAATGGCGCGGGCGAGCATTTCCTTCCCGGTCCCGGTTTCGCCTACGATCAGCACGGACGCATCGGTTGCCGCCGCCATCCGGGCCCGTTCGAGCACGCGTTCCATCACCTGCGATACCGCGATGATGTTTTCGAAACAGGCATGCCGTTCCAGGTTGCCCTCGAGCTGGGCCACCCGTTCCCGCAGTTCCATCACCTCCATCAGCCGGGCGATCTTTTTCCGCAGGGCTGCGTAATCGAAGGGCTTGGTGACGTAGTCTTCGGCGCCCTTCTTGATCGCTTCGATCGCGGTTTCGATGGTGCCGTACCCGGTCATGATCACCACCGCGATATCCGGATCGCGGCGGCGCAGCTCATCTGTCAGCGCCAGGCCGTCCATCAAGGGCATAATCAAATCCACCAGAGCAAGCGCGATGCGCGGATTCGCCGCATGGATCGCCAGCGCTTCGGCGCCGGATTGCGCCACCTCGACGTCGTAGCCTTCGCGCGACAGAAATACCTTCAGCGTCGCCGCGAGTGCCGCGTCGTCGTCCACCACCAGGATGGTGGCGCCGTGCTTCACCGGAGGGCACCTTCGGCGCGCATCGCCGTCGCCAGGGGGAGCTCGATAAATGCGGTGGCTCCCTGGCCCGCTTTGCTTTCAATTCGGATCGATCCGCCGTGTTCGGTCGCAAAATTCCTGGCAATCGCCAGGCCGAGGCCCGTGCCTTTGCCGGGATCCTTCGTCGTGAAAAACGGCTCAAACACGCGGGCCAGGTCGCCCTCATTGATTCCGACGCCGTTGTCGCGGACCGCAATCTCGACGCGATTAGCCGGAAGCGGCCGGCAACGTACGCGGATCTCCCCGCATTTCCCCACCGCATCGAGAGCGTTGCTGAGCAGGATCAGCAACACGGTTTCGAGCAGGTTCCGATCGGCACAAACCCGCAGCCCTTTCGCTTCCGCAACATCGGTGATCAGTACCGCGCGCCGGGAATCGATGACTGGCTGGAAGAATCCGACCACCGATTCGACGGCTGCTCCCACGTCCTGGGTCGTTTTATCCACCGGACCGGCCCGCGCGAACTCGAGCAGCCGCCGCACAAAGTGCCGGCAGAATTCGAGGCCCTCTTCGAGCCGCGCCAGATCGGTGTCATCGCCGGCCCGCTCGCGCATGAGTTGCACGCGCAGCAGCAGCGCCGCCAGCGGCGAATTCAAATGATGCGCCGTTCCGGCCGCCATTTTGCCCATGCTGGTGAGCTTTTCCAGCTCCAGCATCGCCTCACGCCAGCGGACACGCTCGCGGATGTCGGTAGTCGCCTCGATGAAGTGAATTGGCAAATCGCGTTCGCGGAACGGACGGAGGCTCAGCTGCACCGGAAATGCCACGCCGTTGCGGTCGAGCCGGGTGGTTTCTACGGCCAGCACGGCTTCCCCCGAATCGACTCGGCTCATGAACTCGCGAAGCTCCCCCGCTTTTCCGGGCGGAACGCTCGACAGCGGCCGCCCGAGGATCTCCGCCTTCGTGTAGCCGTACATCCGTTCGGCGGATGCGTTCCATTCCACCACCCGAAGATCCTTGTCGTAGAGGATAACGCTGCCGGGAAAGTCCTCCAGGAGGCTCCGGTACCTGTCATTGGAACGGCGCAGGTCCTCCTCGTTTTCCCGCCGCTGGCGTAACACGAACCACGCGGCCCAAAACATCAGCACCAGCGACGATGCGACGCCGCGAGTGATGTACAAATAATGCAGCGTCAGATAATTGGCATCGCGGAAGTAGCGGTTCTCGACGAGCTCCCACGCCGCGAACACGATGGCTACCATCGTGATGCTGGAAAGTGTAAGCGTCGCCCAAAACCACTGTTTTCCGCGCATAAGCCCGGCGCCACCCAGCGTATCGCATCCGGGCGGCTGCAATTACTGTTTCAGCGTCCGGACGAACGCGATTACGTCTTCAACCTGCTTTTCGCTCACGCCGGTCACAGGCTTCATCTTCCCGTGTCCCTTGGTGATGACACTCTTCAGTTCGGCGTCTGTCATGGCCTGGATCTCCTTGGAGCCGAGCGGACGCATCTCAACCTTGAACATCTTGGCGATGGCTGCCTTGCCTTCTCCGTTCGGTCCGTGGCACGCCTGGCACTTCGCCTCGAATACGGTCTTCCCTTCCGGGGCGCCGGCCAGGGCGACGCCACAAGCAGCGACAAATAAGATTGCTATCGTTTTCATTTTTCTTCCTTTCAATGTTCACTTCACTGGTTCGATGTAACCGGAACCGTTTGCTTCCAACCGGCGGATTGCCAGCCAGATTGCGACGACCGTGATGGCGATAAAGAACCCTGAGATCGCCAGGCCCAGGCGGCGAACGTCCTTTTCATGGAGCGCGGTCTGGCCGGCGCGCAGAGTCTCGTTGGCGATCGCCATTCCCGCCTCGATCGGTTTGTGCATCTCCTCCGGCTGAAAAGTGTGCATCGCCAGCCGGGCTTTGATCAGGTTTTCGTTGCCGTCGCCGAGCCGCACCTGCGCTTCGGAAACCTCCATGCCGTCCTCATCCGCTTCGGTCAGAACCGCGCTGGAACGCTTCAGCGCGGCATCCAGACCGTCGAGCCACTGCGCCATTTGCGCCGCGGTCTTCGCGCCCGGTGTCCCCGGCTCGTGACAGTTGGCGCAAACCGCTTTCGGGCCGACGAGCATCGCCGTCGTCGGATCCTGAATTCCATGATTGCTGTGGCAGACGATGCATCCTCCACCACCCGATGCGGCCGAGAAGATCGGCTGGTGAACGCTCTTCTCGTAAAGCTGCGCAAACAGTACGTGGCAACTGCCGCACACCGCGGCCACCGATTCGACCTCCGGCGGTTTGGCGCCGTGATTTCCGTGGCACGAGGCGCACGTGGGAGCCGAAAGATCACCCTTCTTCAGCGCCGCCCAGTGCACGCTGGTGCGATAATGCTCCAACTGATCCGTCGGGATCCCGTATTTCGCCATCTTGTGCGCGTCCGAATGGCAGCGCCCGCAGGTCTCGGGAAGCCGCAACGGGTGAACCGGAGAGAGTGCGTCCTTCACGCCGCGAATGTCATGAACGCTGTGACAGTCGATGCAGGTGGCGACATTTTCATCGCCCGCGGCCAGGCGTTTGCCATGGACACTCGTCTTATAGAGCTCGAATTGATCAATGCGCTGCCGCGGCTGGTAACGGCGCATGAAATCCGCGCTGCCGTGACAATTCGCGCAAAGCTGCGGGATGGCGGCGCGCTTCGGCTTTCCGACAAATCCCTTGGCCTTGCTCATCGCTACCGAGGGGTCGTCGCTCGTGCGGTCGCCCCCGTGGCAATCGGCGCAGCTCAATCCGTTCGCCGTGTGGATGTCGTTCTTGATCAGCAGCGCCGGTTTCTGGATCGGTCCGTCCATCACCGAATGGCATTCGACGCAGCTATCTTTGGCCGGTTGCGCCAGCAGCAGGGCCGGAACAAGCAACGCACCGATCGCGACGAGTCTCATTTGATATACCCCAACAAGGTGAATGCCGCCAGATAGGCGATGAGAACAATCGCCACGCCCGTAACAAGGCGCGTCCTGGCCTCACCCGCGCGATTCACGCCCCACACCGGTAGCAGCGCCCAGCCGACGGCCAGCACGCCGAATCCGGCGACTCCCAGAAGTTCTCCTTCAAAGATCCAAACGTGACTGGGAATCAGCTTCAGGGTGTAAAACTGCGCAAGAAAATACCACTCCGGACGGATGCCTTTCGGCGCCGACGCAAACGGATCGGCTTTCTCACCGAGCTCCCAAGGGAAGATCGCCGCCAGCACCCCGAGAACCGCCAGCGCTCCGTACCAGACCATTACTTCGCGGAGGAGGAAGTTCGGGAAGAATTTCAAGTGCCGCACCCGGGATGCGGCGATCCAGGGAGGCGTGCTCATGCCATTCTTCTGGACAAGGAGGATGTGAAAGGCGATCAGCCCCACCGTGATCAGCGGCAACACCATGACGTGCAGCGCGAAGAAACGCGTGAGCGTCGGCGCTCCCACATCCTCGCCTCCGCGCAGGATCCTCGCGATGGACGGCCCAATCCCCGGCGTGCCTGCCGCGACGTCCGTGCCCACCTTGGTGGCGAAGTACGAAATCTGATTCCACGGCAAAAGATAACCGCTGAAGCCGAACCCGAGCATGAGGCCGAGCAGTACGATTCCACTCGCCCAGGTGAGTTCTCGCGGCGGCCGGTATGCATGGGTCAGCACAACGCTGAACATGTGCACGAATGCGACGAAAATCAACAGATTCGCCGACCAGCTATGGATCGACCGGATCAGCCAGCCGAACTCGACCCTCGTCATGATGAACCGCACGCTGTCGAAACCTTCCGCTACCGTCGGCCGGTAATAGAACAGCAGCAGGATGCCGGTCACCATCTGGATGCCGAACAGAAACAGCGTGATGCCGCCGAAGTAGTACCAGCGCGTGGCCGAATGGACCGGAACCGTTTTGTGGTCCATCAGCTCTCGAATCGCGCTGAGGCCCAGCCTGTCGTCGAGCCATTGGATCGCTTTGGCCGTCATAAGCGCCGCCTATGCCCGCCGTGAAATGATTACTTCATCGCCGCGCACGTTGACTGCATACTCGGTGAGCGGATTCGGCGGCGGCCCCGAGACCACCTTCCCGTTTAAGTCGTAAGTGCCGTTGTGGCAGGCGCACCAGATCTGTTCCGTGGAATCGCGGTACTGCACCGTGCAGTTCAGGTGGGTGCATACGGCCGAGAATGCTTTCCATTCCGTGTCGCTGACGCGCACCAGAAGCGCCGGTTTATTGCCGAACTTGATGATCTTTCCCGAATTCGGCTTGAGGTCCTGCACCTTGCCCGCTACCACTTCGTTGACCGCGGCCTCGGTAATCAACGGAGGGTTTAGAAACTTGAGCACCGGGTACAGGAACGACGCGATCGATGCCAGCACACCTCCGCCCAACAACCACGACAGCGTCGTCCGGCGATCTTGTGGCGCAGGCGTGCCCACCTCCGGGCATCCAGTACATTTCTCTGAGTCTGGGTTCGAAGCCACGAAATAGGATCCTTTCCATTTCAACTTCGCTTCTCGTCCGGCAAGTGGACAGCCATTCCACCGCCCATTATTCGGCTGGAAAATCCCAGTCTACGCCTTACAGACGGCCGCCGGACGGCCGGAATCGTGTCTGAGAAACATCCGCTGTCCGAGGATCGGACAGCGGGCGCCGTACGGACGGCGAATCGGACACGCGCGAATGCGGAGCCCGGCACGGCCTCCGTTCACAGAAGTTGTGTGGTGGATAAGAATTGAAAGGAATGGCGGGGACGACGGGGCTCGAACCCGCGACCTCCGACGTGACAGGCCGGCGTTCTAACCAACTGAACTACGTCCCCGAGACAAACTACGTCGGTGATTCTTATCGTATCACGCTGTCGCGGCGCTTCTCAAGCTACTCTGAATCATATGAATCGTCGAGCATTCGCGGGTACTCTGGGCGGAGCGGGTTTCGGGCCGAATGCGCCGGCCCGCTACTTCGCCGCCGATCGATTTCTCCTCCGCAACGGCTCCCAGCTTCCTCGTCTCCACGATTACCTGGGCCGCTTCCTTCTGCCGGCGATCGAGGGCGCGCGGGCCGGCCGCGCGCTGGTACTGGAGGCGTTCGCGGCGCCGCATATGCCGGAGCTTATGGTCATCCAGCCGCTCGCCTCGCTCGACCAGCTTCATTCGCTGCAGGACGGAGTCCGCACGGCAGCACTGGAGAGCGCCTTCGACGAACTGGACTCCCACCCCGACGGCCCGTTCGAGCAACTCGACGCGTCCCTGCTCGAGGCCGCGCCGTATTCGCCGGCCGCGGATTTCGGCTCGCTAACTCCCTGGCCCGGCGTGGTCGAGCGGCGTGTCTACCACTCGCCCTCCTGGCGCTCCCTGCTGGCGCTGCACGAGCGCTTCGCCGGGCCCGAAATCGCCATCTTTCACCGCTGCGGCATCCGGCCTTTCTTCTACGCTTCAACGCGCCTGGGCGCCGACTTGCCCAATCTGACGTACCTGATTCCGTTTGACAATCTGGCGGCGCGCGAACACGCCTGGACGGTGTTCGCCCATGATGAGGAATGGAAGCGGGTGCGCGAGGAATCGGTTCGCGCTCACGGGCAGGTCAACGCCCGGATGAGTATCTCGTTGTACAAGCCGGCTCCGTATTGCCGCGCGCGTAATGCGGCAGGCTAGTGGACGTCCAACTTAATACGACTAGCCTTTGCTATGCTGGCCATGGAGGCCAGCATGGCAAAGCATCTCAATCTGCGGCCGCTGCTGCAGCGTGAGCGTCAGGTTCTGAAAGCCAAGATTCGCGACCTTTCCCTCTCGGCTCGCGTGCACCAGCGGTATCGGATCGTCGAGCAGGTCCTCAACGGCCACTCACTGGCGGAGACCGCCGACCGTGTGGGCTGTCACTTCACGGTCGTCTACGATTGGGTGCATCGCTTCAACGAGAGCGGCTTCGAAACCTTCGAG